>NZ_JBEFNI010000010.1:0-133644 GCF_051970275.1 Psychrobacter sp. ASPA161_9
TATTAACCATAAGAATTAACAACAAATTCTATCTGCTATATTAGCTTTTAACAAAGGAATTGTGCCGTGATTTTTACTTTTTGGAACTCAAAGCTTGATGCTGTTCGATCAAAAAATACCATTCATAAGGTTACTACTGTTCATTTATGGCGAACACCTAATTTAATAGTAGCGATACTTGCAGGAACATTGATGCTGGCAGGTTGTCAGCAGCAGTCAGAAACTACGGAATCTGACAATGACAGTCAAACAAGCACACAAATTGATGCTGAAAATGCTAAGCCTGCGCCATTGAGTGATTCAGCTAAGGCACGTATCGAGCAGTTTCAGCCTTTGTACGTCGCCCAGATGCAAGGTCTACAACGACGTTTGCAAGCAGAGTATGAGGCACTACAAGCAGCTGATGCTTCTGATAGCGAAAATGCCTTGTTGCTTGATGGTACATCTGAGTCAGTCGATGATACGATTAATACTAATAGCCCCGACTCTACAATTAGCGCCACTGCTGACCCTATAACCAATGATGCAGATATTGAAGCTACTAACGAGGTAGCTACGAATGATGCCGAAGTTGAGATAAATACTAGTACTGAAGTGGGGGAGCGTGATCTAGAGGTATTAAAGCGTATTAGCCTTGAGCCGCGTAGACCGGAAGTATTAACTGAAGAGCAGATTATCGAACGTTATCAACAGGCGATGCAAGCGCTTTATGAGCCAGCGACTACCGCGCTTAGTGCTCAAGATACAGACACTTTACTAAATATCGCTACTCTAGTGCCGCAGTTATTTGAACATGCAGAGATTGCTGAGAGAGTAAGTGTAAAGAGCCCCGCACTAGCACGCTTAATCATCCAGCATCAAGTATGGCAGCAGATAGAAGCTCAACAAGCGCTCGATATGCAGCAAATGAAATTAAAGCAACAGCAAGAATTTGAAGTTCTAATGACGAAGTTTAATGACACTATCAAAGACTATGATGAGCAAATCGCTAAATACGAGCAGACTTTACAAGAGTTTCAGTAACCGCTTCTGTAATCCTCTTGAATAGCTTCTTTTTTCAATACGTACTTTTCTGATAATTGCTTATAAGCGCTCAAACTATTAATTTAAACGACAATAAAAAATCCCGCACAATGGCGGGATTTTTTATTGTTTTAATATCTAATCAAACTTACTTACGGTCTTCAACTTTAACGAAATCGCGATGCGTTTCACCAGTATATAGCTGACGTGGACGACCGATTTTAAACGGTGCGCTATGCATCTCTAACCAATGGCTGATCCAACCAGAGGTACGAGCTAGCGAGAAAATAACGGTAAACATTGACGTTGGGATACCAATGGCTTTTAAGATAATGCCAGAGTAAAAGTCAACGTTTGGATATAGGTTACGCTCAACGAAGAACGGGTCTTCTAGAGCAATCTTTTCAAGTGCCATTGCAAGCTCAAGCTTAGGATCATTGATACCTAGGGCACCTAATACTTCGTCACAAGTCTCTTTCATGACTTGGGCACGTGGATCAAAGTTTTTATAGACACGGTGACCAAAGCCCATTAGCTTCACTTCACGGCTCTTCACTTTTTCCATAAATGCAGGTACGTTTTCAACTGAACCGATTTCATCAAGCATCTCAAGGACAGCTTCGTTCGCGCCGCCATGTGATGGGCCCCATAGCGCAGCAATACCAGCAGCGATACAAGCGTAAGGGTTGGCGCCAGTAGAACCAGCCAAACGTACCGTAGACGTTGAAGCGTTCTGCTCATGATCAGCATGTAAGGTAAAGATCTTGTCCATTGCTTTGGCAATCACAGGGTTTACTTTATAGTCAACGTCAGCAGGGGTTGCAAACATCATATATAAGAAGTTTTCTGCATAGTTAAAGTCGTTACGTGGATACATGAACGGTTCGCCTTGTGAGTATTTATAACTCATCGCAGCAAGCGTTGGCATTTTAGCAATCAAACGGATAGCAGTGATTTCACGATGATTCTCATCACTGATATCTAATTTATCATGGTAAAACGCTGATAAAGCACCAACGACACCAACCATAATTGCCATTGGATGCGCATCACGGCGGAAGCCTTCAAAGAACTTACGCAGTTGATCATGAACACCTGAATGCTTACGGATTTTTTCAAAAAAGTCTGCTTTTTGCTCAGCAGTAGGTAGATCACCATGAACAAGAGCATAAGCAACTTCTAAATACTCAGCATTGTTCGCTAACTGATCGATAGGATAGCCGCGATGTAATAACTCGCCTTTACCACCATCGATAAAAGTAATCTTTGACTCGACAGGAGCAGTAACTTTAAAACCGGGATCATAAGACCAATAACCAGATTCTTGTAAAGCGGCAACGTCGATAACCGGGCGCCCTAAAGTGCCTTTAATAATTGGAAGTTGGTATTCCTTACCATCTACTGTTAGGGTGGCGTTGTTATCAGCCATAATTTCATCTCCATTGGTTTTAGCTTGTTAGAGTAAAAGTACTAACGACACATAACTTCGTGTCGTCACATGAACAAATACGGATTCAACTAATTTCAGATTCTGGCTATGTTACCAGTAATTCGGCACAATTAGAAAAGACTTTTGACAGCCATTCCCCCAATTTACGTGGTTTCAGGGTATTTCTATCGGGTAATTTTTGTATCAAAATATGTCTGCTTGCTTATTTATAGTAAATTAAGTGTTTTTAGCAGAGTAACATGATGACTATTATCATGATATAAACTGACTCTTTTTAATTGTTTAGTTATACTAAATTTTATATTAATACGGTTGAAAACAGACAGTGCATACCTAGTAGAGTAAAACCATAAAAGCTACTATCAATAAAAGAGTAGTAGGTTTACGACAATTCTATTACAGATAATTGACTTTATGTTAAGACAGCCACGATATTCACTATTTAAGGGATAAATTTGTAATTGTTGGCTAGCCATTTTATAATGGCGTGATTTGACTGATGCTAACTTTGTTTTAGTAAATGCTCGCTAGCGTATGTTGGTTCATTAAATGCTTAATCGAATGCTTTTTGTTAAAGTTAATATGTTAATTTGCAAGCATAACAATAGTTTATGACTTGAATGCTGTCGTTGTTTGTTCTATTTTTAGATTGACTATGATTCAGTTCATTTTAGAAAAGATGACCGAGTAGCGTTATCTCTTTTGCCTTAAAGAACTAATTAAAAATAGACCAGTTAACTGTACAGCCAACTATTATATTAATGGTAGATAAACAAAATAACAGATCGCTTCAATGACAGCATAGCCTTGTTATTCATTTATGTTTTATCGTCAGTGAATAACTAATAAGTGCTCACGATAATGAGTAGGTGCAGCATAAACAGTTAATTGTTAACCCCTTAATTAGCACAGTCAGCTAGCTCTTCCTTACTTTATTCGTCTCATGTGTTGCTGAATGTTTAGTAGGATCAATTCCTACTTAGCGTTGTTAGTAGATACAGGAGTATAACCGCAAAAAGGATGCCCGCTGTGAAAAGCAACCGACCTATTGATCTGCCTTTGAGCCAAGTGATTAGCGTTAATCGCTCACCGATTGCGATAGCTTCAATTTTACATCGTATATCTGGCATTATTCTATTTCTATTAATTCCTGTCATGCTTTGGTTATTACAGACCTCTTTGGCCTCGCCTGAGAGCTTTGAAACCGTGTTTGATAACGTCCTTATTCGCTTCTTAGCATGGATATTTGTTGCCGCAATTGCTTATCATTTTGTGATGGGTATGAAGCACTTATTTGCTGATATGGGCATGAATGAGGAGCTGAAATCTGGCCGTACTGCCTCTATGGTCAGTTTTGTGATTGCAGCGATTCTAATTGTCGCGTCATTTGTATGGGTGATGTTCTAATGATAAAAAATGATTCAGGAATCAAAAGCGCCACCGGTCTGACAGGTTCAGGCTCACGTGATTGGATTGTCCAGCGTATTAGTGCTGTCGTATTGGCAGTCTATAGTGTTGTATTACTGGGCTTCTTTTTGACACATGGTAATGTGACCTTTATTGAGTGGTCAGACTTTATGACCAGCTTACCAATGCGTCTATTCAGTTTAGTCGCTGTACTGGCGCTTGCTGGCCATGCTTGGGTCGGTATGTGGACAGTATTTACCGATTACATTACGTCTGGCAAGATGGGTGAAAGCGCTCCAAGACTACGTATGGTATTACAAACCTTAATGATTATCGCCATTTTAGTTTATCTATTCTGGGGTATTATGATTTTTTGGGGTAATGGCTTCGGTGTCGTTGCTGTTTAACTATTGAAGACATCTCGTTTTCAGACCCTACAATGACGGACTGTTCAGTCAGTTTTAATGGCCTCTAAAGTCTTTAAGAGCAGTCAGTCAGTAGCCATATTAGATTCATCATGTTGGATAGTGTGCACAAACATTGTCAGCTTAGCGCATTCATAATGGTAGGATGCACTATATAATGTATCAAGCGCCGATACGAAGGAAGCTTATTAAAAGCTACGTAGAGTCTCAAGCTTAATATAATGATGAATATGCAAATTTTAGTAAGTGGTTGAAGGTTGTCTCAAAGATATTAGCGCTTCTGTTGAGCTTATTCTATTGAACATATAAGGATACTCAAATAATTGAACGTGATGTCTGATAGACACTCCTTGTATTTACTTCACAAGCATTAGGAAAACCGTAATGGCAACAAGACAAGACAATACTATTAGCAACATTAAGACCCTGAACTACGACGCAGTCATCGTTGGCGGTGGCGGTTCAGGCATGCGTGCTTCACTACATTTGGCTGAAGCGGGCATGAAGGTTGCAGTGCTTACCAAAGTATTCCCAACGCGTTCGCATACTGTTGCGGCACAGGGCGGTATCGGTGCAAGCTTAGGTAATATGAGCAATGATAACTGGCACTTTCACTTTTATGACACCGTTAAAGGGTCAGATTGGTTAGGTGACCAAGACGCTATTGAATATATGTGCCGTGAAGCGCCAAAAGTTGTTTATGAGCTTGAGCACATGGGCATGCCGTTCGATCGTAACGAAGATGGTACGATTTATCAGCGTCCATTTGGCGGTCATACGTCAAACTATGGCGAAAAAGCCGTTCAACGTGCTTGCGCTGCAGCTGACCGTACAGGTCATGCGCTATTGCATACGCTGTATCAGAAAAACCTAGAGCAAGGCACTGAATTTTTTATTGAGTGGATAGCCCTTGATTTGATCAAAGACGAAGCTGGCAACATCAACGGTGTTGTAGCGCTTGAGCAAGAAACAGGTACGGTTGCGGTATTCCAGTCACCAATCACTGTCCTAGCGACAGGTGGTGCTGGTCGTATCTTTGCTGCCTCTACCAACGCTTATATCAATACTGGCGACGGTATTGGCATGGCAGTCCGTGCAGGTATTCCATTACAAGATATGGAATTCTGGCAGTTCCACCCAACGGGTGTTCATGGTGCAGGCGTACTATTGACCGAAGGTTGCCGCGGTGAAGGGGCTATCTTACGTAATAAAGACGGCGAAGCCTTTATGGAGCGTTATGCGCCAACCGTGAAAGACTTAGCACCTCGTGATCTAGTATCGCGCTCTATGGACCAAGAGATCAAAGAAGGTCGTGGTTGTGGTCCTAATGCGGATCATATTGTAATGGATATGACCCATTTGGGTGTGGAAACCATCATGAAGCGCTTACCATCAGTATTTGAGATTGGTAAAAACTTTGCGAACGTTGATATCACTAAAGAGCCAATCCCCGTTATCCCAACCATTCACTATATGATGGGCGGTATTCCAACCACTATTCATGGTCAAGTCATTGTACCGGATTTAGAAGCGGGTACTGATGAAGATGGCCTATATGCAAAAGGCAACGTGGTTAAAGGTCTGTATGCTATCGGTGAATGTGCTTGCGTTAGTGTTCACGGTGCCAACCGTTTAGGTACTAACTCACTACTTGATTTATTGGTTTTTGGTCGCGCAGCAGGTAAACATATCGTTGATGAATATCATCATGCTGATCATAACTACAAGCCGCTTGATCCTCATGTATTAGATTTCACGGTACGTCGTTTGGATAAATTGCAGCAGTCTACAGAAGGCTACAATGCGCAAGACGTAGCGGATGAGATTCGTGCGACTATGCAAACGCATGCGAGCGTCTTCCGTACGCAAGCGATGATGGATGAAGGCGTTGAAAAGATTTTAGCGTTAGGTGAAAAGATTGATCAAATTCATTTAGGTGATAAATCACAAGTGTTTAATACTGCCCGTATTGAAGCATTCGAAGTTGCCAATCTATATGAAGTAGCGAAAGCGACGATGATATCAGCAGCTAAGCGTCACGAAAGCCGCGGTGCTCATAGTGTATCCGATTATGATCGTCCAGAAGACGATGACTATGCACCAAATGGCCGTAATGATCACGATTGGATGAAGCATACCTTATGGTATTCTGAAGATAACCGTATCATTTATAAGCCAGTTCGCAAAGTTCCATTGACTGTAGATTATGTCGAGCCAAAAGTTCGCGTTTATTAATTCTGTATTACACGCTGTTTGTGTATGAATAGGATTAACGTTTTATCCCTTATTAATTTATTAAAAAGGTGACCGCCAGCTACAAGCTTATGCCAGTGCTATGATTCAGATTAAACATTAGCGCTGGCATGTTGCAACCTTTGTATGCCCGCCATCACCTACGTGTGGAGTTTAGCATTATGAGCCGAGGTACTCGCACCATCGAAATCTATCGCTACGATCCTGATCAGGACGCAGCGCCACGCATGCAAACTTATACGATTGAGCTACTAGACTCAGATCGTATGTTGCTTGACGTATTATTACGCCTAAAAAAGGAAGATGAGACCATTACCTTCCGTCGCTCATGCCGTGAAGGCATCTGTGGCTCTGACGGCGTAAATATCAATGGTAAAAACGGCCTAGCATGTTTGATCAACATGAATACGTTGCCTGAAAAAGTGACTGTTCGCCCATTACCAGGTTTGCCAGTGGTTCGTGATTTGGTTGTTGATATGAACCAATTTTACGAGCAGTATGAAAAAGTACATCCGTACTTAATCAATGAGCAGCCAGCGCCACCAACTGAGCGTTTACAGTCACCTGAACAGCGTGAAAAGATGAATGGTCTTTATGAATGCATCTTATGTGCTTGTTGTTCAACCAGCTGCCCATCATTTTGGTGGAACCCTGATAAGTTCTTAGGTCCAGCAGCACTACTTAATGCTAACCGTTTTGTAGTTGATAGCCGTGATACAGATACGCAAGCGCGTTTGGCTCGTTTGGATGATCCGTTCAGCCTATTCCGCTGCCGTGGAATCATGAACTGTGTATCAGTTTGTCCAAAAGGTCTGAATCCAACTAAAGCAATCGGTAATCTACGTAATATGTTGCTTGACCAAGCCGGTTAAATAAGTCGATTAACAACAACTTTGTTCAAGTACCCAATACTAAAACACCGTCTGAATATCAGGCGGTGTTTTTAATTGCTTATTACTTTTAGAGTAGATAATAAAAGTGATGATTGAGCTTTTGGCAGTCATGCAACTTATCTGTAACCAATATCTTGTTCAATGTAAGTCTATGCGTACAGTGCGTTGGTAGCGTGTAAGAGTTCGGAGCTTAGCATCTGTTTACCTGTACAATTTACCTCTATAAGCAAAGCATTTGTAAACTGGTCTGGTGTTAACTTCGCTTGCTGTAGAATGGTACTGTTTTTTAACGATACTATTTTTAAAATAAAGCCAGTATATGACAACTTGTGATAAATATTCGGCTCTAAAAATGCTATCATAGTCACTGTAAGTGTTATTCAAAATCAGACCTATCGCAATGCGTTCATTATGGGCGAAGGTTATTATTTCACTCTCAACAAGTGGATAATTTTTGCTGAATGATAATTAATATTTATTACGTAAATACATAGTATTGAACAAACAAACTATGTCAGGTAATTGATGCATGTTACCCTATATAGCAGTGTATGCTTGGCGTAAAAGCAGGTGATAATGTTTAGTAGTGGGTATTTTCGGCAGTAGTTAACTGAGATAAACCAATAAATACTCAGCTTATTATCAATAAAATTAGATTAATAATGCGCAGTAAAATTTCGTTTGATTAATCTAATGGTTATAAATGAAACCATTATATATAAATTAAATTTGTGAAACGAGGCAAGAAACAAGACCGAACGTTCACAGATATTTGTAATAGTGGTATCACGGTAATAATGAGGGTTAAAGTTACTTGTTGCTATCTATTCCAGACAATTATAAAAAGTAAATTTTGGGCTTGATATTGTAGTTGGTCATACATATCTACCCCATCAAGTAATAGCGTGTAAAAGCGCTCCTTGATAAACAGTACTTAACGATATATGCCAGTTTTTCTAAAAGCCTAGCATATGACAGATTACACAACAATAAGCACAATTCCATTCATTTATCTATCAAATAGACGATTATTATGAATAGTATAACTAAAGAAGCAGCCGGTGTAGAACATACTGAACTTGCCGCTGACAATGCCCATTATATCGAATCTCTTTATGAGCAGTTTTTAAGCGATCCGAGTAGTGTCGATAACGATTGGCAAGATTATTTTAAACAATACCAGTCTCCTAACGATGCCAAGCACAACGAGATTAAAGATCAGTTCTTACTGCTTGCACGAAATCAAACCGCTAATAAAGGTGGCGCTGCCCCTGATAGCTCAACTACGAGCACATCAGCAGACTGTGCTGATCCTAAACAGATGGGTGTTCAGCAGCTGATTTCAGCGTATCGCCGCCGTGGTCATCGCCGTGCGCAGCTTGATCCTTTAGGTTTGCACCCGCGTGCTGAAGTAGAGGATTTAACCCTCGCTTATCATGGCTTATCAGAAGCTGATCTTGATACTATATATCCTACCAGCGATATTAGTATTAGCAAATCAGAAGCGCCATTGCGTGAGATCATTGAAATCATGGAACGCGTCTACTGCCGTTATATTGGCGTAGAGTACATGCATGTTACCACCAGTACTGAAAAACGCTGGATGGAAAAATATCTTGAGACCAACTTAGGTTACATCAAATTCGATAAAGAAAAGCGCTTATCTATTCTTGAGCGTTTGACTGCGGCTGAAGGTTTAGAGAAATATTTAGCGCGTAAATATACGGGTGTAAAGCGTTTCGGCTTAGAAGGTGGCGAGAGCTTTATTCCTGCTGTTAATGAAATCATTCAACGTGCTGGCAGTTATGGTACTAAAGAGATGGTTATCGGCATGGCACACCGTGGACGTCTTAACTTATTAGTGAACGTTCTAGGCAAAAACCCAGCTGATCTATTTGATGAGTTTGATGGTAAAGTGCAGCCAGAAAAAGGTTCAGGCGACGTAAAATATCATAATGGTTATTCATCCAACGTGATGACACCAGGTGGTGAGGCGCATTTAGCGTTGGCCTTTAACCCATCGCATCTTGAAATCGTAGCCCCAGTATTGCAAGGTTCTGTCCGCGCGCGTCAAGTACGTCGTAATGATCAAGCCCGTCATAACAACAAAGATGGCAACTCAGTATTGCCAATCGTTGTTCATGGTGATGCCGCATTCGCAGGTCAGGGCGTCGTGCAAGAGACTTTCCAGATGTCACAAACGCGTGCTTATACCACGGGTGGCACACTACATATCGTTATCAATAACCAAGTTGGTTTCACTACCAGTCGCCAAGAAGATTTGCGCTCGACAGAGTATTGTACCGATGTGGCAAAAATGGTGCACGCACCTATCTTACACGTGAATGGTGATGATCCTGAGTCAGTAATCTTTGCCGCTCAGCTAGCACTTGATTACCGTCATGAGTTTGACAAAGATATCATTATTGATCTCTTCTGCTATCGCCGTAACGGTCATAATGAAGCCGATGAGCCGTCAGCGACTCAGCCACTGATGTATGCGGTTATCAAGAAGCTACCAACGACTCGTGCTATTTATGCGCAGCAGCTTATTAAAGATGGTGTCATCAGCGACGAAGAAGCTACAAACTATGAAGATGCGTACCGTGAGTCACTAGATCGTGGCGATTATGTGGTGAACTCTTTAGTTAGTGATCCTGATGAAGCGCTATTTGTAGATTGGAAACCTTATCTAGGTCATGATTTGGTTGATGACTGGGATACCAGTGTCGATATAGAAAAGCTAAAACAATATGGTCGCCGTATGGCTGAGATGCCAGAAGGCTACAAACTACAACGCCAAGTTCAAAAAGTCGTTGACCAACGTTTAGCCATGCAAACTGGTGAAGAGCCTCTTAACTGGGGTGCGGCAGAAACGCTTGCTTATGCATCACTTGTCGATAATGATGAAGTGTTAGTACGTATCACCGGTGAAGACGTGGGTCGCGGTACTTTCTCACATCGTCATAGTGAAATATATAACGTCAATGACGGTAGTATGTATGTGCCACTAGCCCATATTAGTGAAAAACAAGCTCGCTTTGCGACTTACAACTCATTGCTATCAGAGGAAGCAGTATTGGCCTTTGAATATGGCTATGCGACGACCGTTCCAGATGCATTGGTCGTTTGGGAAGCACAGTTTGGTGATTTCGTTAACGGTGCGCAGGTAGTCATTGACCAGTTTATCTCTAGTGGTGAGACTAAGTGGCAGCGTGTTTGTGGTTTAACGATGCTATTACCGCATGGCTTTGAAGGTCAAGGTCCTGAGCATTCTTCAGCGCGTCTTGAACGCTTTTTACAGTTATGTGCTGAAGACAATATGCAGGTCATTACGCCAACTACGCCAGCGCAAATATATCACGCGCTCCGTCGTCAAGCGGTACGTCCAATTCGTAAGCCGCTAATCGTCATGTCACCAAAGAGCTTACTACGTCATAAGCTTGCGACTTCACAGCTTGAAGAGCTTGCCAATGGTAAGTTTGAAACGGTATTGCCAGAGATCGATCAGCAAAATGCCGATCAGGTCACACGTTTAGTATTGTGTGGTGGTAAGGTTTATTATGACTTACTTGAGCAGCGTCGTGCTTTAGGGTTAGATCATGTGGCCATTGTGCGTATTGAGCAGCTCTATCCACTTCCAGAAGAACGCTTGATTGCTGAAATAGAAAAATATAGCAATTTAAAAGAAATTGTCTGGACGCAAGAAGAGCCGTTGAACCAAGGCGCTTGGTATTACTTGGCACCGCATATGTTCCGTATCGTCGTACCACATCCGACTAAAGCGAAAGTTATGGAGCCAGTAGCGCGTCCTGCTAGTGCAGCACCAGCAACAGGCTCACCAAAATTGCATGCTCAGCAGCAGCAAGCATTAATCGCTGGTGGTCTTGGCATTAGTGTCGATGAGTTGGCCGAATAAAAGCTATCAGTATAAGATAAATCAATCAGGCGATAGCAGTTAGGACTCATTACGTTATTAGATCATCAATAAGTAAGCTATTTATAAGGGTGTATCATTATCCATGACACACCCTTAAATGAGCACTAACTGTCTATCACGACTTAATAATAAATAGTAATATCCAAATCTAAGGAGTATATCGATGGCTGAAATTAAAGCCCCCGTTTTTCCAGAATCGGTTGCCGATGGCACAATCGTTGAATGGCACGTCACTGAAGGCCAACAAGTTAACCGTGATGACCTTTTAGCAGAAATCGAAACTGATAAAGTAGTACTAGAAGTCGTCGCGCCTGATAATGGCGTTGTGACCAAAATCGTTAAGCAAGTTGACGATACTGTACTATCAGACGAGCTTATCGGTGAGTTCGAAGCCGGTGCTAGCGCTGGTGCAGCGCCAGCCGTAGATCCAGACCAACCTGCTGCGCCTGTGCAAGAAAAACAAGCAACTGATGGCGGCGAACCAGTACAAGCTACTGATAAAAAAGGTGATGCTGAAACTGACCATAAAGATCAAAGCCCAGCAGTACGCAAAGCGGCCAAAGAGAGTGGCGTAGATCCTAAAAACGTCGAAGGCAGTGGTCGCGGAGGTCGTGTTACTAAGACTGATATGGCAAGCCCAACGCTAAAAGCTGACAGCTCTATCAAATCTGATAGCGGTCGTCCTGTAGCTGAGTCAACAGGTGAGCGTACTGAAAAACGTGTGCCAATGACTCGTCTACGTAAGCGTGTCGCTGAGCGTCTATTATCAGCGTCGCAAGATACTGCGATGCTAACCACGTTTAATGAAGTCAACATGAAGCCGTTGATGGACTTGCGTACTAAGTATAAAGATAAGTTTGAAAAGCGTCACGGTGTACGTTTAGGCTTTATGTCTTTATTCGTACGTGCAGCTACCGAAGCGCTAAAACGTTTCCCAGCAGTGAACGCTTCATTAGATGGCGACGATATCGTTTATCATGGTTTTTATGATATTGGTGTTGCTGTATCATCAGATCGTGGTCTAGTTGTTCCTGTATTGCGTGATACCGATCGCATGAGCATGGCAGATGTTGAGAGCAAAATCCGTGAGCTTGGCGGTAAAGCACAAGAAGGCAAATTAGGTTTAGATGAGATGACTGGTGGTACATTCACTATCTCAAACGGTGGTGTATTTGGCTCACTCATGTCAACGCCTATCTTGAACCCACCACAAACTGCTATCTTAGGTATGCATGCTATTAACGATCGCCCAATGGCAGTCGATGGTAAAGTTGAAATTCTACCAATGATGTATCTTGCGTTATCTTATGACCACCGTATGATCGATGGTAAAGAAGCGGTACAGTTCTTAGTCACTATCAAAGAATTGGTCGAAGACCCATCATTGCTATTACTAGACCTATAAGCTTCTAAGCTTGTATTGGCAATCGCTGATACAAGCTTTTTGCTTTGGTGCTAAAGATTATAGATGCATTTTTATAAGTGCTTTGCAGTCTTTAATATCCGGTTTTTAGTAATATGGATAAGCGCTATATGACACACGATGCTGAATTAGTGTATTAACTATCTATTTATCGCGTGACGTATGGCTCTTTTTTATTAAATCGTATAATGATTGCACCTATAAACAGAACTAAAATCAAAACCAAAATTAGAAAAGGAACGTACTATGAAAGACAATTATGATTTAGTCGTCATTGGCGGCGGTCCTGGTGGTTACGAAGCAGCTATCCGTGCAGGACAGCTGGGTATGAGTGTTGCTTGTATCGAAAAACGCGTTTATAAAGGCGAGCCTGCTCTTGGCGGTACTTGCTTAAACGTCGGTTGTATCCCATCAAAAGCGCTACTTGACAGCTCGCATCGTTATGAAGCCACTAAGCATGATCTTGATGAGCATGGTATTAGCACCGGCGACGTATCTATCAATATCGAACAAATGATAGAACGCAAAGAAGGTATCGTTAAGCAATTGACTGGTGGTGTTGCAGCATTATTAAAAGGTAACGGCGTTGACTGGTTACAAGGCTGGGGCACGTTAGTTGACGGCAAAGGCAGCGATAAAAAAGTTAAGTTTGTCGCTCTTGAAGACGAAGCGGAAAGCACTATTACTGCTAAGAATGTGATTCTAGCGGCAGGTTCTGTGCCTATTGATATCCCAGTTGCCAAAACTGACGGTGATCGTATCGTTGATTCTACTGGCGCGCTTGATTTCACTGAAGTGCCTAAGCGTTTAGGCGTTATTGGTGCAGGTGTAATCGGTCTTGAGCTTGGTTCTGTATGGCGTCGTTTGGGTTCAGAAGTTGTCGTATACGAAGCACTACCTGAATTTTTAGCAGCTGCTGATAAAGACATCGCTAAAGAATCGCGTAAGATGTTGAAGAAGCAAGGCCTTGATATCCGTGTTGATACCAAAGTAACCAATGCTGAAGTACAAGGTGACGAAGTTGTAGTTACCAGTGAAAACAAAGGCGAATCAAGCGAGGAGCGCTTTGATAAGCTAATCGTCTGTGTTGGTCGCCGTGCTTATTCTGAAAAACTACTTGGTGAAGACAGTGGTGTTACTTTGACTGAACGTGGCCTTATTGACGTAAATGATCAATGTAAAACCAATCTCGATGGCGTATACGCAATCGGTGACTTAGTCCGTGGTCCTATGCTTGCGCATAAAGCAATGGAAGAGGGCATGATGGCGGTGGAGCGTATCCATGGCGAAAAAGCTCAGGTCAACTATGACACTATCATCAACGTTATCTACACGCATCCAGAAATCGCCTGGGTTGGTTTGACTGAACAAGAAGCGACTGAAGCGGGTTATGAAGTCAAAACTGGTTCATTTAACCTAGCTGCTAACGGCCGTGCGCTTGCGCAAAGTGAAGCGCAAGGCTCTATCAAAGTCGTTGCTGATGCGAAGACAGATCGCCTGCTAGGTATGCATGCTATCTCAGCTGGTGCTGGTGATATCGTCCATCAAGGTATGATTGCGATGGAATTTGTCTCTAGTATTGAAGACTTACAGTTAATGACATTCGCGCATCCAACGATTTCAGAAGCAGTGCATGAAGCTGCTCTATCTGCAGATGGCCGTGCTATTCACGCCATTCAGCGTAAAAAACGTAAGTAGCTTTTGAAATTAAGATATTCAAAATTAAGATAATCAAAGTTAAGACAATTTAAGTAAATATCAAGTTTAACCGGATGGCGCGACCGCATTCATTATTGAGATAGCGGTCGTGACCATCATAAGTGCTCAGATATATTTTTCTAAGCACTTATTTTCACTTTTTATTAATTGTAAAAAATAAAGGATACAATCAATGAATTTACATGAGTATCAAGCAAAAGAGCTATTAAAAAGCTACGGTTTGCCAATTCAAGAAGGCATCATTGCCTATAGTGGCGATGAAGCTGCTGCTGCTTTTGATAAGACGCCAACTGATATCGCTGTTATCAAAGCACAAGTACATGCTGGTGGCCGTGGTAAAGCTGGTGGTGTTAAGCTAGTTAAGACTCGTGAAGAAGCTAAGCAAGTCACTGATGAGCTTATCGGTACCAATCTAGTGACGTTCCAAACTGACGCAGATGGTCAACCAGTCAACTTCGTATTGGTTGCAGAAGATATGTATCCAGTACAAACTGAGCTATATCTTGGTGCTGTCGTCGACCGTTCTACTCGTCGCGTAACCTTCATGGCATCAACCGAAGGTGGTGTTGATATCGAAGAAGTGGCTAATGAGACGCCAGAAAAAATCTTTAAAGTGAGCGTAGATCCATTAGTAGGTCTCATGCCTTACCAAGCGCGTGATGTAGCATTCAAGTTAGGTCTTGAAGGCAAGCAGATCAATCAGTTTGTAAAAATCATGACTGGTGCTTATCAAGCATTTATCGAAAACGACTTTGCCTTACTTGAAGTCAACCCGCTAGCAGTTCGTGAAAACGGCGAGATCGTTTGTGTTGATGGCAAAATTGGTATCGACTCAAATGCCTTATATCGTTTACCAAAAATTGCAGCACTACAAGACAAAACTCAAGAAAACGAGCGTGAGCTAAAAGCAGCTGAATTTGATCTAAACTATGTTGCCCTAGAAGGTAATATTGGTTGTATGGTAAACGGTGCCGGCCTTGCAATGGCTACGATGGACATCATCAAATTGTATGGCGGCAAGCCTGCTAACTTCTTAGACGTTGGCGGCGGGGCAACTAAAGATCGCGTTGTTGAAGCGTTCAAAATCATTCTAGAAGACAGCAGCGTTGAAGGCGTTCTAATCAACATCTTTGGCGGTATCGTACGTTGTGACATGATTGCAGAAGCTATTATCGCTGCGGTCAAAGAAGTTGACGTAAAAGTACCTGTTGTTGTACGCCTAGAAGGTAACAACGCTGAATTAGGCTTGCAGATCCTAGAAGAGTCTGGTCTAAAACTGACTTCAGCCCAAGGCCTAGCAGACGCTGCACAAAAAATTGTCGACGCTGTTCAAGCATAAACCTTTAAATATGGGTGCTTAAGCATAGTAGTCAAAGCGTAGTAGCAGTTATTAGCCGAGGACAAGTCGTTAACATTTAACGATATGTAAGCTAGCAAACTGCTATTACAAGACAACCGAATACAAGGAATAAACAATGAGTGTATTAATTGATAAAGATACCAAAGTATTGGTACAAGGCTTCACCGGTAAAAATGGTACGTTCCACTCTGAACAAGCCATCGAATACGGTACTAAAGTCGTCGGCGGCGTAACGCCAGGTAAAGGCGGTCAAACGCACCTAGGCCTACCAGTATTTAACACTATGCGCGAAGCGATGGAAGCAACTCAAGCTGATGCTTCAGTTATCTACGTACCAGCGCCATTCGTACTAGATTCTATCGTTGAAGCAGTAGATGCAGGCGTGAAGCTGATCGTTGTGATCACTGAAGGTGTACCAACGATCGATATGCTAAAAGCCAAGCGTTATATTGAAGAAGCAGACGGCGTACGTATGGTTGGTCCTAACTGCCCAGGCGTTATCACTCCAGGCCAGTGCAAAATCGGTATTATGCCAGGTCATATCCATCTGCCAGGTAAAGTAGGTATCATTTCACGCTCTGGTACGCTAACTTATGAAGCTGTTGCGCAGACGACTAAGCTTGGCTTTGGTCAGTCGACCTGTATCGGTATCGGTGGTGATCCTATCCCTGGTATGAACCAGATTGACGCACTAAAACTGTTCCAAGACGATCCACAAACCGAAGCCATCATCCTAATCGGTGAAATCGGTGGTACTGCTGAAGAAGAAGCAGCTGCTTATATTAAAGACCATGTGACTAAGCCAGTGGTTGGTTATATCGCTGGTGTCACTGCTCCTGAAGGCAAGCGTATGGGTCATGCTGGCGCTATCATCTCTGGTGGTCAAGGTACTGCTGAAGAAAAATTCAAAGCCTTTGAAGACGCAGGCATCGCGTATACTCGTGACCCAGCTAAAATCGGTGATAAGCTAAAAGAAGTTACTGGTTGGTAATACAGACCTAGTTCTAATATATAGGCGTAAAATATCAATAGAAAAAACACTCCTACATTGGGGTGTTTTTTTTGGTTGGATAAAGCGTGCTCAGTACATCTTAAACTAACTTTAGAAAAAGCTCATCCAGATACCATAATACATATATTGCTATGATAACTTGGATAGAATAGCTATTAACACCGATAAACGGTACTTTATTCTATGTATGAGATATTTTTTACATTAAATTTTAGTATTAATATGTTTATATTCATTAATATGAATACTTCGTAGAGCTTGTCAGTTAAAGCTTAAACTCATAAAAGCAAATAAATCTATAAACAGCATGTATCTAAGTCGTTTTATTGACTAGATTCACACCTTGAAAAAACTGTGCTACAAACATACAATGAGGTGTTTTTATTGTAGTGAATTGTCATGAATAACAAGATCTTAGTAACTGGTGGCGCTGGCTATATTGGCTCACATACCTGTGTTGCACTCCATCAAGCAGGCTATGATATCGTAGTGTACGATAACCTGTCTAATAGCAGCTATGAAGCTGTCAACCGTGTTTCTGCCCTCATTGGTCAGCCGATCGAGTTTATCGAAGGTGATATCCGAAATGCTGGATTACTTAGAGAAGTATTCGATAAGCATAGATTCTTCGGTGTTATTCATTTTGCAGGCCTAAAAGCCGTTGGTGAATCCGTTGCTAGGCCTTTGATATATTATGATAATAATGTTAGTGGTACTATTAATTTACTTAATGTGATGGAGGAGTATAGCGTCAGTAACCTTATCTTCTCTTCGTCAGCTACCGTATATGGCGACCCTGAGACCCTACCTATTAATGAGACTTCTCCACGTTCCTGTACCAACCCATATGGACAGAGCAAATTAACTGTTGAGCATATTTTGGGAGATTTAGCAGTATCTAATGATAAATGGAACCTTATTACTCTTAGATATTTTAACCCAGTAGGTGCGCATCCATCAGGGCAGATCGGTGAAGACCCTAATGACATCCCTAATAACCTGATGCCCTATATTTCACAAGTAGCAGCAGGCAAACTTACCAAGCTCAGTATCTTTGGTAATGACTATTCGACCGTCGATGGTACTGGTGTACGTGACTTTATCCATGTTACTGACCTTGCACAGGGGCATGTTGCTGCCTTAAGCTATTTAAAGAAGCAATCATCGCCAGTTGGCTTCTTACCTGTTAATTTGGGTACTGGAAAAGGTACGTCTGTACTAGAGCTGGTATCTGCTTTTATTGAAACTACCAAACAGTCTATTCCTTATAAGTTTGCTGCACGTCGAGAAGGTGATATTGCTAGTTGTTATGCTAGTGCAGATAAAGCGAAGAAATTATTTGGTTGGAAAGCTAAATTGTCAATTACTGATATGTGCCAAGATACATGGAGATGGCAAAGTATGAACCCGAATGGCTACAAATCAATCAGTGAGTACAAAATATAGTATGAAAAAAATAATACTTCAAGTACATGATATAAAAGATCCTTTAAACTATTCAATAAATTTTCTAAAGAAATTTCAGGAGGTTGCGGGTGAGATAGATGTGTTGATTGTACTTCCTAAACTAAGTCAACGTATTATTAATACTATTAAAATACCATTCAAGTATAAGTTGATTATATCTGATGAGTATATCCAACAGGATGTGCTTATTAGTAGTTCTGATAATATCAATTTGGAAAATTGTATACTACAGCAAAAAGTTTATGAAAAAATTGGGCTAGTAATGCCAATCCATAATATTATTAAAAGACAGATAGCATATGTATCGTTATACGAAGAAATAATACACAATTTTAAACCTGATTTTTGTATATGTTGGAATGGACAGGTTCATATTGATCAGACGGCCTTTAGAGATACCTCAAAAAATTTGAAAGTTAATACATTGTTTTTAGAAAGAGGGCTGGTTCCTAACTCTATTTTCTATGATAAAGAAGGGGTTAATGCGACTTCAAGTGTTGCTAATTGGTCGGTTGAAGATTATTCGTATGATAATTATAAGAGAGATTATAGTTTAATAGAAAGTTATGTAAAAAAAGAAGGACTGGCTGTAGTTAAGCTTGAGCAAAAAAAGTATAGGTTTAATTCACCTTATATTCTTTTCCCATTACAGAGAGATTCTGATAGTAATCTCGTAACGAATTCTAAGTATTTTAAAAACATGTATTCGATTTTGAAAGAAATCAATAATACCGTTTTACCTGTTGATATACATTATAGAGCACATCCTGAAGATCCAAAAAATCATTACACTAAACATCTCGTATTTGATAATCCTATGTTACAGGAAAAGTCAAATGTGAATCTTGAGCAGCACTTAAAATCAAGTATTGCTGTCATGACAATTAACTCTACAATAGGCTTCTCAGCTCTTCTTAAGAATAAAGTAGTAATTACACTAGGCGAAAGTTTATATGCTAATAAAGGATTTACAATTGATTATAAAAACTATCCTTCATTTGAAAAAGCTTTTGCTCAAATTGATAGCTTCAAACTAAGCTCTGATTTAATAGAAAGAAAGAATAACTTTATTTCAAAAGTAATAATGGATCGACATATTGTGTTTGAGGATTCCCATCTATCATTCCTTCAGATTAGTAAATTAAAAAAATATATAGAGAATACTCTTGGAGAATTAAAATGATATATTTAGATATTGTTGTACTTACTACTTCTGATTCTGATTCATTAGATAGATATAGAACTAACAGATCAATTGAGTTGATTAAAGGAAAGTTAGACTATTGTAAAGTTACTGCTCATTTTGCAGAGATTAATGAAGTTAAATCATTACCACTTAACTCAGAGCTATGTCTATTTTTAATAGCTGGTGACTTATTAGAGGTAGACTACTTAGAAGAAGTTGGAAAGACTTATATACCTTCCAAAAATATCGTTTTACAGCCTGGTTATACATATTGTTTTAATAAATCTGATAGGAAACTATGTAAAAACATTGATATTCATTCTGAACTTGCATGTTACGATGTTTTAGCCTTACGATATTGTGCATCAAGACATTTTGTAAGTAAAACAAGTATGGTCAAAGATTTTTTATCAAATCAAAAATCATTAGATATTAGTTTTATATGGTCTTATTTACTATTCTTATTATCTAAAGGCCATGTTTTAATGAGTCTCCACGAAACGGTAACATTCGAAATTATTGAAAGATACTTCGATAATAGAAGTGTTAAAGTTTTTGGTGATTATTCTTCAAATCCACCTCTAAGCGATGATTTTTATTACCCTGATGTACTTAGAAGGCAAGATATCAATAATGTTCATGTCAGAGAAAAATCACTTCTCGAATCCCACATGATATCTATGAATTCTAAAGCAGTTCGTAATCCAGCTGTATCTATTTCAAATTTAGCTATGGAAACTAATAATTACAATAAATCTCAAGAACAATTCTCGACTAAAAAAAATGTCTCTGAGCAAGACGTTGCTGAAGCTATCAAGAATAATGGATTAATAAAGGGAATTAACTTAACTAAGGCAAGATTGTTAAATAGAGCTACAGAAAGATTTAAGAAAAAAAACCTTCCTTTTAAAGATAAAATAAAAGAGACTAAGATTGATGTTAAGAATACTTTAAATTTAAAATAGAATTAGGACATATTATGTTGCCTTTAAGCCCCGAAGTCATAAAGTATAACTCTATAGCAAAAAATAAACTGCCTATGAAAGTTTTAAATACTATTCATAAAATGAATGATATTAATCCCAGAGTATACCCTCCATTTAATGGATGTGGTATGACTTTTGATTATTATGATAAAGTCACAGATAGCTTATACTCCACACTAGCTTTAGCAGCAGGTGATAAAAACTATAATGGTGTTGTATTGATTCCAAGAATTAGAACAGGAGGTACAGATAAATTATTAAAATCTTATCTTAGAGCTCTTTGCGAAGGCATTGGGTTAGAGATATTGATAATTTGCGAGGATTCGACCACTAGTACGTGGACTGAAGAGTTTGAAGAATTGGCAGATATTTTATATTTAGATGAAATTTACAATTCTAAAACTCCTCCTACTTATAAAATTGCTTCAATAAATTATTATATCAATCTATTAGAACCTGAATTTATTTGGGCGTTTAATTCAAGGCTCGCTTACTTTCTTATAGGTACTTATGGTGCAGCCTTATCTAAAATTACAGATATTTGGGTTGTTACATTTGCTCACTGGATTCATGAAGTATCATATCGTGAATTTGGAATGATTCATGATTATATACTTCATTGTGAAGCTCATATCAAATATATAGTTTCAGATAACTCTAATTTCATTGAAAAACTAGAGCGTCAATATCAGTTAAATAGAGGTAAGTTAATATATATTCCTAGTCCTAACTCTTTGAAAGATATAATATATAAGCCAAATATAAAAAGAAAGAAAATTAAAGTATTATGGGCTTCTGGAATTGAGTGGAATAAAGGTATTGACACACTTTCTGAAATTGCAAATATATTAAATAAGCAAAATATTGAAGTTGAAATTGATGTATATGGAACGCCAAAAAATAACAAAGGATATAAGTTACTTGATAAATTCAAAGAACAAATTAGTAAAGTAAGCAATATTAACTACAAATCTACTTTTAGTAGCTTTGATGCACTACTACCTAATGACTATGATGTATTCTTGTTTACGAGTATTATTGAAGGTATGCCAAATATCCTTTTGGAAGCGGCTGAAAATCAGATGTTTATTATTACATCTAACGTAGGAGGTATTAGCGATCTAATTAAAGATGGTAGAACAGGTTATCTTATCGAGAATAGCTTAGATCCATATGAATACGTGGAAAGAATCAGAGATTTTATTAACTTAGATAATAATCAGTATAATGATATCCGAAAAACCTTAGTATCTCATTATAATTCAGTCTACACAAGCAAATGTGCGATTGCAGAGTTTAAGAATATACTTAATAAACCTGACTCAGGTACGATGTGATAATATAACTTTGCATTATATAATCCATGTTTTCAAAACTAGTCTTAAGTCTTTATGTTTAAAATTTTAATAATTATCCTCCTTATTATGTCCCATAGTTAAGTACAAAGGTTATTTATGGAAGACTCTTCGAATTTTAAAAATTTTTCTATACTTTTTAGATCAAAGAAGTACTTCGAAGTTATTCATTCGTTTGAAAAGTCACAAGACATTTACTTATGTAAGTATGAATCACTATTTTATTATTCACATTCGCTTTTGAATGTAAATGAAAACAAAAAAGCTAGTAAATGCTTTAATGTAGTTGTTGAGCGTTTCCCAGAAAAATATCAAGGTTATGAAGGCTTATATTTAATTGCTGAGAAAAATAACCAACTGAATATTGCTGAGACTATTTTATCTGAGCTGATATTAAATTATCCTGAAAATATAGGTTTGCACTTAAAGTATGCGTTATTAATGGTAAAAAAAGGAGGGTTTGAAAAATCAAGAGAAACATTTGAAAATTTTCTTGGCAAGCTTAACGAATCTGAATTAATTTTAGCGTGTTATGCAAACCAAGCTCAAATTGCTAAAGATTGGAATTTATCTAATAAACTATTAAGTAAACTGATTCAAAGCTATCCCCTAAATTACTCATACAATTACAAGTACGGTAAGAATTTGCAAAAGTTACATGGCGTTTTCGCTATGAAAACATATTTTGAAAACAAGGTTGAAACTAATTCATTTTCTTATATTCTTACCAAAGGTTACATTGAATCGCTCTTGATTTATCGGGATTGGTCTAAAGTGTTAATAAATGTTGAAAATGTAGTTGAAAATGGAGCACCTCCTCAAGTAGCTGAAATATTATTTTTAGCTAGAATGGCATATATAAATTTAAAAAAATCTGATGTACTTGAAGAATTAATTAACAATTTTTTAAGTGTCTATAAAGATTTTTACTTTGCATGGAAGATTTACGCTTTATTACCACATTTACTATATGATGGCAATATAAAGAAAGTTGAGCAAGCATATGAACGTGCTAAAGAAACAACTAATCAGTTTCCTGAAAATTTAGATGCTAAAATAATGCTCGTTACTAGATGTACAGATTTATATAGGTTCAAAGAAGCTGAAATTATATTGGAAAGCCTGATGAAGGACAATCAGGATAACTTCATAGTTTTTAAAAAATGGGTCTTATTACCATTTTACGAAAATAACTATGATGTTTTTAATGAGAGAGTAGAGCTCTATAAGAAAAAGTTCCCTAGAAAGCTACGTGATTTGAAAGAACATATATTTGTCTCTCTGTTGGCTTCTGGGCATAAGGAAAAGTTCCTAAAAATTTATTTGGAACAAGTAAGAGGTTCCTTTTTTCAGCTTGTTGTAGAAAACCCTGTAAATTGGTTAGATTTTGAAAGACAGAAAATTAACCAAATTTTTATTAAGAAAACAAAAATCAATATTCAAGATGTAAAGAATAACATAAAATCGAAAATTGATTACTTGCCTAAACCTAATGATGAAAACATATCGCTTTATATTAATCATTCTGCAAGAAATAGAACATTAGTCGTTTGCTTCTCAGGTATGGATGGAAAAAGAACTGCAGAACACTTTAATGATAGGAAGCTTAAAGACTTGAATAAAATTACTAATTATTCTCAAGGTGAATTTGACTATCATGGATTTGCAAAAGGTAAAAAAGATTATAACTTCCTTTTATTGAAAGATTTGTACAATTGTTGGTATCAAATTCATACTCAAAACTATATTGAATTGATTGAAAAAATATACATGGAGGGTAAGTACAATAAACTGGTTTGTGTAGGTACAAGTGCAGGTGGATTTGGTGCCCTTATGTTTGGTCAACTACTTAAGAGCCATTTAGTTTTTGCCTATGGACCCCAAACTCTTGCATGGACAACTTACTCGACCCTTTTTAATAAAGCTTGTGAAATGTGTGTTGTTCCTGACAATCCTCATCTATTCGATATTGGTCAACTTCAATATGATACAGATGGGTTTATACCTAACGTTCAAATAAGTTTGTGTGAAAATAATGCAATAGATCAGTTTGCATTATTCAATATCGATTTAACTGATCCAAATTTGAATATCATGGAATATAAAGGTGACTCTCACGCTATGTATCAAGTTATTGGCAAAAGAAAAATGTTTACCGAAATTTGTGAATATATCGACTTATATATTCCCTCTCATGAGGCTATTACAGGTAGTCCCATTCCTGTTTAAAATGAACTGTAAAAATATTTCACATTAAAGAGCCTGCTATGAGTAAAGCAATTAAGTGCAGTTTAAATACAATTGATATAGAAATAAATGCTTTAAAATCTCTTAAATTGCAGATTGACTCTAGTTTCTCTAGAGCTTGCGATATTATTCTACATTGCCAAGGCCGTTTAATTATTACTGGTATGGGTAAGTCGGGCTTAGTAGGGCGTAAGATAGCAGCAACAATGGCATCTACAGGGACGCCTGCATTTTTTGTTCATCCTGGTGAAGCGGGTCATGGTGACCTTGGGATGATCGTAAAAGGCGATGTTGTCTTAGCAATTTCGAATTCAGGCAATAGTGATGAAATCAACGTTTTACTACCAGTTATTAAAAAGCTGGACTTACCTTTAATAAGTATTAGTAAGAACTTATTAGGTAGGTTGCCTCAAGAAGCTGTTGTTGCTTTAACCATTGGCGATTTTGAAGAAGCTTGTCCAATGGGCCTAGCTCCTACCTCTAGTACTACCGCTACTATGGTATTGGGTGATGCGTTAGCTATTGCATTACTTGAAGCTCGCGGCTTTAAGTCTGAGGACTTTGCTTTATCTCATCCTGCAGGCTCTCTAGGTAAGAAGCTGTTGACTCATGTTGCCGATCTTATGAAATCGGGCGATGAGATTCCTGTAGTAACAGGAAATACCAGCATTATAGAAGCTTTATTTGAAATTACAGAAAAAAGATTAGGTATGACAGTTGTAGTAGATGACGAAAATCGCTATGGAGTACTGACTGATGGTGATATACGTCGACTGCTCACAATCGATCAAGACATGAGCCATCCGATTGCTAGTGTTATGAAGACTACGCCTATCACTGCCTCACCTGACATGAAGGCATCAGAAGCGTTAAATATCATGAGACAAGAAAAGGTGAATCAGCTTATAGTTTTCGATAATGACAAGCTAGTAGGCGTTCTTGCTTTACGTGATTTGGTACAAGCTGGTATTAATTAAATAAACATATATGACTAGCGGTTTATAGTCTTGAGGAGCACTAATGAAGATTACGGAAAGTATAACTATTGGCAATGATTTGCCTTTTGTACTATTTGGCGGTATCAATGTTATTGAATCAAGAGATCTTGCTTTAAAAACATGTGAAGCTTATGTAGAGATTACTCAAAAGCTTGGGATACCCTATATATTCAAAGCCAGCTTTGATAAAGCCAATAGATCATCAATACATTCCTTTCGTGGTCCAGGACTAGATGAAGGACTAAAGATTTTGCAGGAAGTTAAAGATACTTTTAATGTTCCTGTCATTTCTGATGTTCATGAAATAGATCAGTGTAAACCAGCTGCTGAAGTGATTGATATTTTGCAGTTGCCAGCTTTTTTAGCACGTCAAACCGATTTGATAAAAGCATTAGCAGAAACGGGTCGTCCGATTAATATAAAAAAACCACAGTTTCTTAGCCCTGAACAAATGAAAAATATCATTAATAAGTTTGATGAAATGGGCAATAATAAGTTGATGCTTTGTGAGCGTGGCAGCTGTTTTGGTTATGATAACCTAGTAGTAGATATGTTAGGTATTGGAGTGATGAAGCGTGTTAGTAATAACCTACCAATCATCTTTGATGTGACTCACTCATTACAAACTAGAAACTCAGGTAGCGAGGCATCAGGGGGTCGTAGAGACCAAATTATTGAGTTAGCCCGCTCAGGAATGGTAGCTGGCCTTGCTGGATTATTTTTAGAAGCGCACCCAAATCCTGATGCTGCTAAGTGTGATGGACCAAGTGCTTTACCTTTAGATAAGTTAGAGCCTTTCTTACTACAAATGAAGCAAATTGATGATTTGGTTAAATCGTTACCGAAGATTGAGATTCGTTAATCTAAAAATTATCAGTTATTTTTAGGGTAGACAAAGTAAGTTAGATATAATGCTTTTTGCTTATTAATCTGTTCTAGGTCTGGGATATTCGAACACAAGTTTTTATAAAAAGGTCGCCCTAATACGGTGACTTCTTTTCCTCTGAGTAACGCCTCAAAGCCACCCAATGACGTAATTGTATACACATGATCTACCGTCTCTAAAGCATCCACTAAATGGATAGACTGGGTGAGGATAAGACAATCTAGCTCAGTGAGCACATGGACGATAGACGGATCATCGAGTGTCATTGGATGTGGTTTCACAATGATTTGCGCCTCAGGGTTATCTTCAATCGCTTTGTTGACCACATCAAGCAGCGTAATGCCAATGCCACCACCATATTTTAATGAATCATCATGTGGTACCTGTCCTAATACCAACACTCGCTTCTTATTCTTAACCCCATATATTGGTGCGACATCCACATAGGGCTGATGATTATATTTACTCACACGTTTTGATACGTAATAATCGAGCATCTCTTGTGCCAATGTCTCATCATAGCCGTCTTGATGAAAGTCAAAGTTAGCAATTAAATCTGTCAAATCGTTCGGGCGAGTCGTATCGAAGTAGGGCGCTTGGCTGTCCATGACGATAGATAATGGCGGAGCACCGCTCTCATCGTCAGGGCCTGAACGAATAAAGCCATCTTCCAAAAAAAAGACATCTAAATTTTGCTCACGTATATATTCAATGAAATAATCAGGCGCTTTGTAACCCCAGATATAAATAACAGGATTGAGGCGCTTGATGAATGGTTTAAGTAGTAAACGAAAGTAGCGTTCACTAAAGTGTCGCTGTATTTGTATATGCGATGGCTCGAATACCCAGTCCCCAACGATATCTTGCCAAGGTAGCATACCGACGACTAACGCTAAACGCTGCTTTGGCTGGCGATAGTGCTTATAATAGCCTAATAACAGTGGCTGAATATAAGAATTGAATTTCATAATATGGTTAGCGTCCTAGTGGATGAAATATCTTATCTTTAAGAGACTGGATGAATTGTGTTGGCAATATAGTGCGATTCTCAGTATAGTTGCCTTTATAATTATAATAAATGTATGTTTTAAAAGCGTCTTGGCTGATTTTATGAAAAACAAGATATTAGTAACTGGCGGTGCGGGCTATATTGGCTCTCACACTTGTATTGCGCTGCATGAAGCAGGCTATGATATTGTAGTATATGACAATCTATCTAACAGTAGTCGTGAAGCTATCAACCGTGTCTCTACTCTTATTGGTCAGTCGATTGAGTTTATCAAAGGCGATACGCGAGATGCCGAGATGCTCAAACAAATCTTTGTAGCGCATCAGTTCTTTGCTGTGATTCATTTTGCAGGGCTAAAAGCAGTAGGTGAATCTGTCGCTAAGCCCTTGTTATATTATAATAATAACGTCAGTGGCAGCATTACTTTACTAGAAGTCATGGCAGAGTATAATGTCAAGAATCTAATTTTTTCGTCCTCTGCGACTGTCTATGGTGATCCTGAAACCTTACCTATCGATGAGAACTCAAAGCGCTCTTGTACCAATCCTTATGGGCAAAGCAAACTTGCCGTCGAGCACATCTTAGAAGACTTATCATTATCAGACAAGAGCTGGAATCTGATTTCTTTAAGATACTTTAACCCAGTAGGATCTCACCCATCAGGGCAGATCGGTGAAGACCCTAACGATATTCCGAATAACTTAATGCCATATATCTCGCAAGTAGCGGTAGGCAAGCTTGAAAAGCTCAGTATTTTTGGTAATGACTATCCTACCGTAGATGGTACAGGTGTACGTGACTTTATCCATGTCACTGATTTGGCGCAAGGTCATGTCGCAGCGCTGAATTATTTACAGCAACAAGCCAGCTCTAAAAGCGGTTCGGATACAACTGGCTCAGTCGGTTTTCTACCTATTAACCTAGGAACGGGTAAAGGCACCTCAGTATTAGATCTGGTTGCAGCGTTTACCAAAGTCTCTAAACAGCCTATTCCTTATAAATTTTCTGCCCGCCGTGCCGGTGATATAGCCAGTTGCTATGCTAGTGCAGATAAAGCCAAAGATTTATTAGGCTGGGAAGCCAAACTGTCAATTAATGAGATGTGTCAGGATACTTGGCGTTGGCAAAGCACGAATCCGAATGGTTATAATGAAGCCTAAGCTTTATCGAGCTATCGTCATCTACGGATGATTGCTTACTGTTTTAACTTATCGATTTAACTTTAAACTCACTTTTCTTATTAATATAGCCAAACATATATGAAAAATATCACCCACGCCGTTATCCCTGTCGCAGGCTTTGGCACTCGTATGCTGCCGCTATCTAAATCAGTGCCCAAAGAGCTATTGCCATTAGGCAATCGCCCAGCCATTCATTATGTGGTTGAAGAAGCGATCGCTGCAGGTATCAAACACATTGTCCTGGTCGGGCATGCACAAAAAAGCGCGATCGAAAACTACTTCGATATCAATGCCGAGCTGGATAGCCAATTGCGTCATAAAGGTAAAGATGAGCTAGCCGATAGCCTCAACTGGCTACCAGAGGACGTGACGGTATCAATGATACGTCAGGGCAAGCCGCTAGGTCTGGGTCATGCGGTATTGGCTGCTAGGCCTATTATTGGTGCGCATGATTTTGCAGTCTTGCTACCAGATGTCGTACTTGATCCGTTTACCACTGATATGTCTGCTGATAATTTAGCCTTTATGATTGATGCCTTTGCCAAGGATAGTCATTCGCAAATATTGGTAGATAAAGTCGCTGATGAAGATGTGCATAAATACGGTATCGCCCAATTAAATGAAGCGTTTAGTGCTGCGAGCGATATCGATGATAAAACGGAGGCTAATGCCAGTTTTAAAGTCGCTGGCTTTGTAGAAAAGCCGAGCTTAGCAGAGGCACCCTCAAAGTTAGCAGTGGTTGGTCGCTATGTATTTAGCAATCAAATCTTTGATTATCTAGCTAATACCAAAGCCTCTGTCGGCGGTGAGATTCAGCTGACCGATGCCATTGATGCGCTGATTAGCGAATACGGAGTCAATGTGACGACGATGCGCGGCGATAGTTATGATGCAGGCGATATGCGTTCATATATGCAGGCGTTTATTTATTTCGCTCAGCAACAGTTAGCAGAAGATGAATAGCTGATGGGTAATAACACTAATGAATAATATCAAGGACGATAGCGGCTATAACAACGCTCGCAGCTCTAAATATTGGCAGCAGTTGCAAATGCTAGCGGCGCAGCCGTGGTCACTTGCGACATTGTTCGCCCAAGATGATGGGCGTGCGACGCGCTTTAGTACCCAAGCTGGTCCTTTATACATGGACTACAGCAAGCAGTGTATCGACGAGACGGTATTATCTAATTTGTTGAGTCTGGCTGATAGCTGTGATTTATCTGCCCGTATTAAGGCGCTATTACAAGGGGCGATGGTTAATACCAGTGAAGAGCGTGCGGCTTTGCATACGGCGCTACGACTGCCCGAGGCCGCAGCACTACAAGTTGGTGAGCAAAATGTGGTCGCGGATGTGCATCATAGTTTGGCGCAGGTAGCCAGATTATCCGAGCGTGTCCGTAGTGGCACATGGCGCGGATTTTCAGGCAAGGCTATCACCGATGTGGTCAATATCGGGGTTGGTGGTTCTGATCTGGGACCACTGATGGCGACGACCGCGCTTGACGAGTGGGCAGATACCGATATTGAAGTGCACTTCGTCTCTAATATGGATGGTACCCAGCTTGATAATTTGCTCAAGCACTTAAATCCTGAAACCACCTTATTTATTATCTCCTCCAAATCCTTTGGTACCATTGATACCTTGTCTAACGCTAAGACGGCATTGTCGTGGCTGCTTGCCACTGCCAAGCTGCGCACTGGTACTGAAGACAGTGTGTTACGTCGCCACTTTATTGGTATTTCGGCTAACGGTGAAAAAATGAGCGCGTGGGGTATTCATCCTGAGCATCAGCTCCAGCTTTGGGAGTGGGTCGGCGGTCGTTTTTCTTTATGGTCAGCGATTGGACTGGCGATTGCTATTCGTATTGGCATGGCGGGGTTTAAAGCGCTATTGGCTGGCGCTCATAGTATGGATGAGCACTTTGCGCAGGCCGATTTTGCAGAGAACTTGCCAGTATTGTTAGGCCTACTTGCCGTTTGGAACAGTACCTTTTTAAAGGTAAATGCCCATACGGTACTGCCTTATGATGGCCGTCTTAGCTATTTGCCCAGTTATTTAACCCAGCTTGAAATGGAGAGTAATGGTAAGTCGGTTACTCAGCACGGTGATCATATTGACTATGATACCTGTCCGATTCTATGGGGCGAGATTGGCTCTAACGCGCAACATGCTTTTTATCAGTTGCTACACCAAGGGACGCAGCAGGTTTCTTGCGACTTTATCGCTTGTGTACGTCGTTATAGTGATACGCTAAAAAATACGCCGCTGCAACAGCAGCATGAGCTATCGCTAGCGAATTGTTTGGCGCAAAGTCGGGTGCTGGCCTTTGGTAATGCTGCGATTGCAGACTCAGTAACCACGGTTTCTGAGGCGGATAAATATAAATACTACCGTGGTAATCAGCTTTCAACCACGCTGCTTATCGACGAGCTTACCCCGCATAGCTTAGGGGCGTTGGTTGCGCTCTATGAGCACAAGGTCTATGTCATGGCTAGCATTTGGGATATTAACCCGTTTGACCAATGGGGAGTTGAGATGGGTAAGCAAATGGCTGAGTCAGTGCATTATGCGATGCAGCAAGAAGATAGTGGTCAGTTTGATACTTCTACGGATCAGCTCTTACAGCATATCAAGCGCTTCTCTTAATGTTGTCCTAGGTTTAATGATGCAGCATTTGACAGCTATCGTAGGGTGCATTCCATGCACCATCATAATAACGTTTGACTGATGCTTAGAAAGCACCCTACACTAAAATCCCGCCTACGCCAGCAGTATCGTTTGTAAAGCAAGCCGACCGTATAGTCGAAGCAGTCTAAAATGAGTACCAGGCAACCGAGCGCAGATAGTACACTAGTACAGCAAGCGAGGTTAACACCGTACCCGTTTATAATTGCTGTGACTATATTTAAAAGGATATAAGATGTCTGTCAATCTAAGCCATGCCGATAATATTAATAATAAAGCAAAAGTCTGCGTCATTGTTGGTCATGGTGTCGAAGCCATTACCAGTGCCGTGGTGCTGGCAAGCTTAGGTCAGACTGTTCATTTATATGCAGACTTAGAGATGCTAGAGCAGCAGTTGCAGCAATATAGCTTTGAGCGTCATTTGCAGGCGCTATGGCAGATGTATGACCAGCAAGAGCAGATTATCAGTCAAGCGTTACCAAGCAGTGCTGATAAGCTGTTGCAAATTTATGAAATAACAGGTCAAGATGCTAGTCATAAGAGTAATAAACAAAGCTCAGAAGTGGCGCTTTATTGGTTGTTTTTGGACAGCATAAAGTCAGTATGGTTGGAGGATAGCTGGATTACCGCTTTCAATCACAGTCATCAGCAGACGTTGCCTGTGATTATAAGTGGCATTGAGCAATTAGGGCATATCTCAGCACTCGCCCAACGCTTGCAACGTGCGTGGGTATACTACATACCGTTTGTATTCTTACAAGACGGTGATGCTTATAGCTCGATGTTGAATCCTTCTTTGTGGCTACTTGGTGAAAAGACTGCGGATAGCAGCAGTCAGCACTTAAGTGCGTTGCAACCTTTGATGCAGCAAGCGCGTGCTCGTCATTGTGCCGATATCGCTACGATAGAGTTTGCCCGTAGCAGTATTATGAGTATGCTGGCGACGCGGGTTAGCTTTATGAATGAGATGTCGCGTCTTGCTGATAGTCATGATATTGATATTCAGCAAGTCAGTCACATTATGGGTCTGGATGAGCGCGTTGGTAGTAGTTACCTGCAAGCGGGCTGGGGCTTTGGTGGTAATACTCTACCTACTGAACTCTTGCAACTACAGCAGTCGGGGCAGGCGAGCCGCGTAGATATGCCATTGCTACAGTCAGTTATACATATTAATGAAGATCAAAAAGAGCTGATATTCCGTAAATTCTGGCAATATTTTGATGGCTTTATCGATAACAAGACTGTGATGATTTGGGGCGGTAGTTATAAGTCAGGGTCAGGGCGTACCGTAGGGTCTGCTATCCATCCCCTATTAGCGCTGCTATGGTCTTATAATATTCAGACGCTGGTCTATAGTGACAAAGCGCAGACTGAACTAAAGGCACTATATGGTCAGCAGCCTTTATTAAAATTGGTTAACAATGCTTATGCGCCATTGGTTGATACACAAGCGCTATTTATCATGAGCTGGCCTTTAAATAGTGACTTAGATGTGAACCAAATTAATAAGACGGCTCAACCTATTTTCGATGCGCAAAACGCATTAACATGCATACAGATAGAGCGTTTGGTAGGTGGCTACATGGGTATTGGTCGTGCTAAATAAAATAAGATACAACTTCTCTTACTTCTAACGCTTAATCCGCACACCAAAGTAGTCTTTCGTGTGCATGTTCCTATAACAACAAGCTAACGTGCACAAATTTCACGATTATTTGTGCACGTTAATAGAAAAATATGCTAACGTGCACTAAATAATTCAATTATTGTGCATATAGAATGAAATTACTCGATGAATTACCAAATCTCGAAACGGTAGCTATTTTAAAAGCCAGCCTTTTAGCAAATAAAGCACTTGCTGAATTAAAAGGTGTTGCTGCCACGATACCCAATCAGCAGATGTTGTTAAGTACATTATCCTTACAAGAAGCACAGTCTAGTTCTGAGATTGAAAATATCGTGACCACACATGATGAAATATATCAAAGTAACTATCAAAATAACTACTTTACCTCGATAAATTCAAAAGAAGTACACAACTATGCTGCTGCTATGCGAGTAGGTTTTGATGTTATCAAAAAAACAGGCCTATTAACCTCTAATACCATTGTTGAGATTCAGCAAACATTAGAAGAAAATAGTGCTGGATTTCGTACACAGGTAGGAACGCAACTAAAAAACGCTAGAACGGGAGAGGTTATCTACACACCGCCGCAAAGCGTTGATGATATTCAAATATTGATGTCTGATCTAGAAAGGTTTGTCAATGATGAGTATTATTGTGAAATAGATGACTTGGTTAAGATGGCAATTATCCATCATCAATTTGAAAGCATTCATCCTTTTTATGATGGCAATGGGCGTACAGGGCGTATTATCAATATCTTATACCTTGTGAAACAAGAGCTATTAACAGTACCTATTTTATATTTATCTAGATACATTAATGACCATAAGCAAGACTACTATCGATTACTGCAAGCGGTGCGAGATACTAACTCTTGGCAAGAATGGGTTTTATTCATCTTAAAAGGTGTCGAAATCACTGCTAAACAAACGCAAGTGTTGATAGCAGAGATTAAGTCATTGATGGACGCTTATAAGATAAAAATTAAAGATTATAACGCCAATTTATACAGTCATGAGCTGATTAATAACTTATTTAAACATCCTTATACTAAGGCAGAGTTTTTAGTACAGGATTTGCAGGTTCATCGTAACACTGCGAACAGGTATTTGAAGCAATTAACAGAAATCAACCTACTTGTTAAGCAAAAAATTGGTAAAGAAAATTACTATATTAACCATCAATTATTCGACTTGTTGCAACTCTCATATCATGCAGGTGATAGGGTTTAAGGTTTGATTGAAGATTTGCTCATGACTTATAGATAAGTTTAGGAGTGATAAAAAATCATCCGCGCTTTTAAGCTAAAACGGCACCTTGTGCTCCAAGCCACTCCTCTATTTCTCTTATCTTATCGGCTAATAACTTTTCATCACCACAAGTTTCGATATTAAGCCTGATCAGCGGCTCGGTATTCGATGCGCGCAAATTAAAACGCCAATCACCAAAGTTAAGACTTAAGCCATCAAGCATCGATTTGCTTGGGTCTTCAGTACTAAACTTATCCTCGATAGCGCTGATGATGGTTGGCGCGTCATTTGTTGTGAGACGAAAGTTTAGCTCACCTGAGCTAGGATAAGCTTTGATATAACCAGTGACCAACTCAGATAGCGTCTTACCAGTAGTGGATAATAACTCAATGGTCAAAAGCCAAGGAATCATACCGCTGTCGCAATAGAAAAAGTCGCGGAAGTAGTGATGAGCAGACATCTCACCGCCATAGACTGCGCCTGACTCGCGCATGACTTGCTTGATAAATGAGTGCCCAGACTTACTGATGACTGCCTTGCCATTATGTTGTTTAATGACTGCTTCGGTATTGTAAATTACTCGTGGATCATAGACGATTGATTCATTTGGATACTTATTTAAAAAGGCTTGCGCGAGCATGCCAACGACGTAGCTACCATCAATAAATTCGCCGCTTTCATCGAATAAAAAACAGCGGTCAAAGTCGCCATCAAAGGCAATACCCAAATCAGCTTTGTTTTCCAAAACTGCTTGCTGGGTAGCCACTCTATTAGCTTCAATCATAGGATTGGGAATGCCGTTAGGGAAGCTACCGTCTGGCGTATGATGCAGTTTAATCACTTCAATCGGTGCGCCCGCTTGTGCCAGCTTGTCAATTAATAAATCAACGACCGGGCCTGCACTACCGTTACCTGAGTTAATAACCAGTTTAAGCGGTTTGAGCTTATCAGTATCTATAAAGCTGATGACGTGATTAACATAAGCACTTTTATCGTCTAATAACTGCAATTTCCCTGACTGGTTACTAGTATTAAACTGCCCTGATTCTGCCAATGCTTGAATCTCTGCTAAGCCATCATCGGCGCTAATTGGTTTTGAATGCTCTTTTACCAATTTTAAGCCATTATAATTAATAGGATTATGACTGGCAGTGACTTCGATACCGCCTAACGCCTGATAGTGACTGGTGGCAAAATACACTTCTTCTGTACCGCTCATGCCTAAATCAATAACATCAACACCCGCGTCAATAATACCTTTAAGGGTCGCTTGTTTTAACTGCTCGCTTGAATGGCGACTATCACTACCGATAACGATGGCAGGTTTTAAGTTTTTTAGTTCAGTTGAGCTATCAGCGGCGCTATAACGCTGATATAAAATCTGCGCAAAGGCACGTCCAATACGGTAAGCGATATCTTCATCAAGACTTACCCCAAGCTCACCGCGAATATCATAAGCTTTAAATGAGCTAATCGTAATAGGATGAAATTCAGTTGCTGGCTGGTAGCTAGTGGTCGCAGAAGTAGACATAATGACAAGATCCTTGCGCTAAAGCAGTGGTAAAATAACGAAGTAGATAGCACAATTATAGGCTAATAAACGTTCAATGCTACACTAATGACAAAATCGTTATGAAGTTAACGTGATTCTATTCAATAACAAAGAAAAGTATAAGAGCACCTTTTATGAGTACTGTAGAAAATAAAACCTCAGCACCCAAACCTGTACAAGGCACTCCAGAAGCGAGTGGGCAACTTGATGACCTGTTGGCACTGATGGCAAGATTGCGTGCTGACTGTCCGTGGGATAAAAAACAAAGCAATCATAGCCTCATTCCGTATGCGATTGAAGAAGCCTATGAGCTGGGTGAAGCGGTACAAAGCGATGATGACGAAGATATCAAAGGTGAGCTTGGCGATGTGCTGCTGCAAGTCGTCTTTCATTGCCAGATGTACGCTGAGCAAGGTCGTTTCGATATGAGCGATGTCATTACCACTCTACAAGAGAAGCTGATTCGCCGTCATCCGCACGTATTTGAGGCTGAAATCCTGAAAGATGAAGTGGCGGTTAAGGAACGTTGGGATGAAATCAAAGCAGAGGAGCAGCAAGTACGCGAGGCACGTGGTAAACCAAAGCGGCGTTTAGATAAAACCAAAGCGGGCAGTGCTTTGATGCAAGCGCAGGATGTACAAAAGCAGGCATCAAAATTAGGCTTTGATTGGGAAGGCATAGCAGGAGCTTTTGAAAAACTTGAGGAAGAAGTTAGTGAGTTAAAGGCTGAACTGACAGAGAAATCTACAGTTGCTGCTAAATATGACATAAGCAAAGCCAATATTAGTGATATTGAAAAAGAGCTGGGCGATTGCATGTTTGCGCTGGTCAACGTCGCACGTAAATTAAACCTTGACGCTGAGACAGCAACTCTCACTTGCGTGCATAAATTTAAGTCACGTTTTGGTTATATTGAAGAACAACTGGCTGCTGCTGGCAAGTATTTAGAAGACAGTGATATAACAGAGATGGATGCATTGTGGGAAGCGGCGAAACGAAATGAACGATCGTCATGAACGCTCATCATACAGCCTCGTTCATCAATTTAATAACGAACGCTGCATTCGGCTTCGCTTTGCTTATTATGATGCCAAATAGTGGGAATGCGGCGCCTTGTTTTGATAATCCACAAAGTGCTTATGCGCACCTTTTGGCACAAGAGAATGCTAAAACCCAAGCGCGCGAGCAAGCCATCGTCAATATCAATCGTGCTAGCGAAGGTGAACTGGTTTCATTAAACGGTATCGGTAGTAGCAAAGCCCAAGCGATTATTTTATATCGTGAAATGTTTGGCGATTTTAAGACGGTTGATGAGTTAGTAAAGGTCAAAGGTATCGGCGCCAAAACGGTTGAGAAAAATCGAGGACGTTTACGCGTATAAAATTAATGGCATTATTTTGCTTTAATTAACCCCAATATTGACAAAATTGCACGTAACTAAATGTCATAACGCACCTACTGCGCGCAAAATTTGTTAAACTAGTGAATACATCCGCCTGATAAACGCTGTGTTGGTCAGGGGTGGTTAAAGAATACCGGCGAGGAGTAGATGCATGGCCGAGCGTGCCGCCAAGCAGTTAGAACTGAATAAATCTGAATTACCCAATTCCATTACTGAAGTGATTGCCACATTAACCCGAGCTGGGTTTGATGCCTATATCGTCGGTGGTGGTGTGCGTGATACCTTGTTGGGTCTGCGCCCAAAAGACTTTGACGCTGTGACTGATGCCAAGCCACATGAAATCAAAGACGTCTTTGGTAAGCGCTGCCGCATTATCGGTCGTCGCTTTCAGTTGGCACATGTGTATTCAGGGCGAGAGCTAATTGAAGTTGCTACTTTTCGTGGTCCGCCAACGAGTGATGCTAATACCAATCAAGACGGTATGATCCTGCGTGATAACGTCTGGGGCGATATTAAACAAGACTTTTCTCGTCGTGATTTCTCTATCAATGCACTTTATTATCAGCCACTTAAAGGTGTGGTTCATGATTTTTGCGGTGCGCTTGAAGATATTGATAATAAGATCATCCGCCTATTAGGTCATGCACCCGTACGTATCGAAGAAGATCCGGTAAGATTATTGCGCGCGTTACGTTTCAAAGCCAAATTAGGTTTTGAGTTTGATGAAGAGTTGTCTCAGCAGTTCCACGATGATAATTGGGCATTGCTTGAGCAAATATCACCGCATCGTCTTTATGATGAAACGCAAAAGATGTTTACTGGCGGCTATCTAGTGCCACTGTTGCCATTATTGTTTGAGTCGGGTGCGATTGATAGCTTAATCATTTATCCACCTTCTGAGCCAAGTGCCTTAGTGAAACAGGTGGCTATCAATACCGATAAACGTATTGCCGCAGGTAAAAGCATCAATCCAGCGTTTTTCTATGCAGCCCTGTTATGGGAAAACTATCTACATCAGTTAGAAAAAGCTAAAAAGCGCAATATGCCTTTTGCTGAAGCGCAAATGCATGCGGCTGGCAAGGTCATCGACCGTCAACGCATCAAGACTGCTATCCCTAAATTTGCTGAGCAATTCATCCGTGATATCTGGATATTGCAGCCAAAACTTGCAGCCCCGCGTAGCAAGCAAATCGTCCAGCTCTCTGAGCATCCACGCTTTCGTGCAGGCTTTGACTTCTTATTATTACGTGAGCAGTGCGGTGATGCTGAGCATCCGCTATCAGAGTCAACCAACGGTATGGGTGACTGGTGGCAGACTTATCAGACTTTATCTGAACAGCAGCAGCAGCAAGCGATTGATGAGTTCGATGAAAACATTCGTCGCGGTGCTTATAAAAAAGGGCAACGCGCGCGCGGACGCAGTCGCCAAAAGCCTGAGTCATATACAGCGGATGAGTCAATGTCTAATCAGAATAATACTAAGCGTAGCAAAGCCAATGGCAGTACTGAAAAGCATGTTACTGAAAAGCATAGTACTGAGCAGGCAGTGGTGAACGATTCATCAAACATTCCATCACGCCGTCGCCGCGCTGCAAGCCAGTCAGCACTTGCTAAGCAATCTGATAGCAGTAAAAACAAGGATTACAACACGCAACAGGTAAAGCAGGACAGTAATGAGCTTGCTCAGCTACAGCAGTTGTCTCTTGCCAGTAGCAGCGACCAAGCGTCGAACAAACGCCAAAACGCTAAGCCTGCGCCATTGTTTGTAATCGAGCACGAAAAAGTCGTGCCGCCATTACAAAAGCAGCTATCAGGTGCTGATAAGCCTAAGCGTAGCCAAGAGCCTGTACAGCAAAAATCAGCTACGTCAAGCCCAACGGCTGAGAAAGAGCGAAATAATCAAGATACAAAATCTGATACTAAAGTTGATCGTTCAAGTGGTGCTCAACAATCTAAGGCAAAGCAGTCAGATTTCAAGCAGTCAGAAGATAAACCTTCTTCTGCTAACGCATATCCTACTCGTTCGGTGGCAAGATCACCTGCACTAGTCAGCATGAATAACGAGCCGATACCGCATAAGCGTCGCCGCCGTGAGCCTACTGTAGAAAAACAGCCAGCTGATAATAACGACCAAACTGCTGCGAAGTATGCGAAAAAAGCGCCTAAGGAAATAGTCCAGCGTAACGGAAAAGCCGAGAAAACGGTAGCGCGTGTAGAAGCTACGACAGGAACCAAGAGTTCAGGAAACAAGGCAGAAACTAATAAAGCGACTGCACCTGCGAAAGCTAGAAAACCAGCTAGACCGACAGAAGCAAAGTCTGCTAAAACCAGTCAAGCTGCTAAAGAAAAGGTTGATTCTAGTAAAGTGATTGATAATAAAGCAAGTACCAATAAGGTGAGTGACAGCAAAGGGCCTGTACCGTCGAAGCGTCGTCGCCGTCAGCCTAGTACCGATAATGCCTAATATGGATAATCGTATAGGCAACGCTCATTGGGTGACTTGCTATGTAGGCTTAGGTAGCAATCTGGCTAATGAGTTAGGTTCACCTGTAGAGCATTTGCAGCAAGCACTTGCAGTGATGCGAGAGCATGAGCAGATACAAGATGTTCGTGTTTCTTCATTTTACGCTTCAGCGCCTATGGGGCCGCAAGATCAGCCAGACTTCGTCAATGCAGTCGTTGGTTTTGAGACGACGTTGCCACCTTTTGAGTTGCTCACATTTTGCCAGCAGCTAGAAGAGCAAGCTAAGCGTGCACGTATACGACGTTGGGGTGAACGTAGCCTGGATGTCGATATTTTGTTATACGGTGAAGCGCAAATTGCAGAGCCGCAACTAACCATACCGCATGCTGGACTGCCTGAACGTAATTTTGTCTTAATACCGCTACAAGAGCTAGCACCAGAGCTAGTAATTGCTGGCAAATCGATAGATGATTATCCACAAAGTAAAGATTGGACAGGCTTAAAGCTACTATAGTTAATTTATTATTGAATTGAATCAACTGTAAAGTAAATATAGCGCTATTGGGATAAATTTTGCGCAGCCTCTGTCTGCGTAGGCACAGCAAGCAAGGAAAAATTATCCCAATAGCGCATCACAATTTTTGTGCTTCTTTTGTTTAGAATGACTATATATCAAGCAATTGCTAAGTTTTTTGATCACAAACAGAATAACAGTTACTAATAAGTTAAAAGCATTGCAGATTAAATGAGGGTCATATGACGACGTTATCTACTTTAAATAATTTTAAAAAAGACGGCACCAAGTTTACTTGCCTGACGTGCTATGACTCGATGTTTGCACGAATGATGGACAAGGCGCAGATTGATACTATTTTGATCGGTGATAGTTTGGGCATGGTGGTACAAGGTCATGACTCAACCTTGCCCGTTACAATCGATGATATGGCTTATCATACGGCTAATATTGCCCGTAGTAATAAGCATGCACTAATTTTAGCTGACCTGCCGTTTATGAGTTATGTGACTCTGCCAGAGGCTGTGGCCAATAGTCGTCAATTGATGCAAGCCGGCGCGCATGTCATAAAGATTGAAGGTGGCAGTGAGCTTTGTGATTTAGTCACGACCTTAGCACAAGCGGGTACACCAACTTGTGTCCATCTTGGCTTGACTCCGCAATCTGTCAATGTTTTCGGCGGCTATAAAATCCAAGGTCGCGGTGATGAAGCGGCTGATAAGCTGCTTGCTGATGCTAAAGCGGTGGTTGCTGCAGGGGCTGCATTACTTGTATTAGAATGTGTGCCAGCTGAGCTCGCTAAAGCAGTCACAGAAGCTGTTACAGCGCCAGTGATTGGTATTGGCGCTGGCGCAGATACTGATGGTCAAGTATTAGTGATGCATGACATGCTAGGTATGGTACATGGCCGCGTGCCGCGCTTTGTTCATGACTTTTTGACCGATGAACGCAATAGCGCCCATAGTATTGAAGGCGCCTTTGCGCTTTATCAGCAGTCAGTGCGCGAAGGTAGCTTTCCAACTGAGCAGCACCAATTTAGCTAATCTTATTGAATTTTTGGGTTTTTACGATTATAAGTAGAAGAATATTTAACGATGCCAATTATTTATCAGCAGATTTCAGCACTGCGTACCGCCTTGCAGCCTTATCGTGGTCAAAGAAATGACAATCAAAATAGCCCACAACGTATTGCGCTAGTACCAACGATGGGCAATCTGCATGATGGTCATCTTGAGTTAGTAAAAATTGCTAAGCAGCATGCTGATATCGTGGTCGTTAGTATCTTTGTGAATCCTACTCAGTTCGGGGAAGGAGAGGATTTCGACAGTTATCCACGTACCTTAGATGAGGATGTCGCAAAGCTAGCAACGGTTGGTGCAGATTATGTTTTTGCGCCCAGTATTGACGAGATGTACTCAGTATTGCCGCCACCGACTGCCGTTCTTGCCGGTGCTATTACCACTCAATTATGTGGTCGATCGCGTCCTGGGCACTTTGACGGTGTTGGTATTGTGGTCTCGAAATTGTTTAACATTGTGCAACCTGATGTGGCTGTATTTGGTCAAAAAGATTACCAGCAACTGGCGATTATTAAACAGTTAGTACGCGATCTGAGTTATCCGATTGAAATAATAGGTGCACCTATTGTCCGTGCTGCTGATGGCTTGGCGCTATCCTCACGCAATCAATATTTAAATGCGGCTGAGCGTCAAATTGCACCTGCACTACATCAAGAGCTGCAACGTCTGGCACAAAAGTTGCTGAATTGCGAACATAGTCAGAAAGCGTTTGAAGCACTATTAGCAGAAACACGTGAGCGTATTACGGATGCTGGTTTTATTATAGATTATCTAGAAGTAAAAACTGACCAACTAGACTCTGTCCCTAATAATGCTGCAATCTTCAATGCAGAAAATCAAGACTTGGTTATTTTAGTCGCGGCTTGGTTGGGACGTGCGCGTTTATTGGATAATCAACTTGTTACCTTCAAATAGCAATTTTAATAATTGATTAATGAAGAGTCGTTATAATAAAAACATAAACCCTTTAGCATGCTCGTAGATAAGCTAAGTAGTAAGATAGATATTATGCATCAGTGATTTAATAAACTAGGATGGTGGATCATGGAAGCAGCAGACCCGAATCAAGGAAATAAAGTAGCGACAGAGCAGTCAGCAACGAAGGAAGCTAAAGGCAGTGGTGTCAGTATCCTAGTAATTTCTGGGCGCTCAGGGTCGGGTAAGACATCAGTATTAAATATTTTAGAGGACTTGGGTTATTATTCTATTGATAATTTACCACTCTCCTTGATACCGAACGCAGTTGATAAATTAGTGGGTGAAAGTGGTATTCGCCGTATTGCCCTTGGCGTTGATATTCGTACCCCACGCGCAGATTTGAGCAACTTTGCCTCTATCTATAAGACGCTCAGACAGACCTATGGTAAGCAGACAATTAAAGTTATCTATGTGACGGCGCAAGATACTATCTTGGTTGCACGTTTTAACGCTACTCGCCGCGTCCATCCGTTAATGGCTCAAGAAACTGAAAGCTCTACTTATCCTACGTACAATTTGCCAGCTGCTATCAAAAAAGAAGAAGAGTTACTAGAACCTATTGCCAGTTATGCTGATATAAAAATTGATACTAGCAAGTTGAACATTCACCAGTTAAAAGATCGTTTACGCGATCATATTGGTGTGGACAATAAGATTGTGATTAATCTACTGTCTTTTGGTTTTAAATATGGCAGTCCTATCGATGCCGACTTTGTATTCGATGTTAGGATTCTACCAAACCCACATTGGAACCCTGAGTTACGTACCGCGACGGGTCTTGATGCAAAGGTTGGTGAATTCTTTGCTGACTATCCAGAAGTGGCTGAGATGACCAACGATATCGCTAAATTTTTGGATCGTTGGTTGCCAGACTTTTTGCACAATAATCGTCATACAGTGACGGTGGCAATTGGTTGTACTGGTGGTAAACATCGCTCAGTTTTTATTACTGACAAGTTGCAAAGTTATCTTGCTAAGAGCTTGCCTAAAGGCCTAAAAGTGGTGGCCAAGCACCGTGAAAAAAGCCGTTGGTAGCGCTGTTGGTAGTTAGTAGATAAGCAATATTGATAACGTATTACTGAAGATCTATGCTGATGCAAATGGTTGTCAGCACCCCCTAATTTTTACTTATTATTTTGGAAAGCTTGTATGATTGACTGGTCAGAACATGACATGCGCGTATCGCGCACTGAACTTAAAAAATCTCATGAGCGCTTACAAGAGTTATCGATACCGCTTGCCGGTTTATCGAAAAAGCAGCTCAAAAACCTACCTGCCAGTGACTATTTTATGGCAGAACTGATGGCGCTTGCTGATATCACCAGCGCTAATGCTCGCAATCGCCAAACTAAGCGGGTTGGTAAACTAATCAGTGAAGAAAACCGCCATGAGTTGGTAAAAGCATTGTTCGATGCTTTTTTTCCAAAAGAGCAGGTTGCTAAAATTGAAAGCTGGCGAGGCAGGCTTAATATCAATGACGAGGGTACGCTAAAGCAATTTGTAAAGCAGTATAAAGCCTCAGAACGCAACAGCTTATATCAGCTATTACTTTGGATTGAGTATGCTAAGCATACAAACGATGATGAGCTGATGATGGAGTCTGAAGAAGACTTGGCCAGTTATATTCGAGAAGTCGCAATTTTGACTCAGATAAAGTATTAAAGATATTTTATACCTATGCTATGAACAGCTGTTTTATAAAATGGCTGTCAAATGTCAAAATGAGTACAATAAAAAAGCCAATCATTGACGATTGGCTTTTTTATTGAAAACTTATACAGTGTCAGTTATTTTTTCTCGGCGCGAACTTTATCGACTAAATAATCAACGACTTTAGGAACGTTAGCACCTTCACCTGTTACGACATATTTGCCTTGTACTACCACTGCTGGTACACCAGAGAGTTGATAGCGCTTAGCACCAGCTTGTGAGCGACCAATTTTGGTACCTACGGCAAAAGAGTTATATAAGCTGTTAAACTTCTTCTGATCAACGCCCTTTGTAGCATACCATTTGCTTAGTGATGCTTGGTCAAATAACTGTTTGCCATCTTTGTGAATAGCATCAAACAAGGCATCATGAGTTTTATTTTCATAACCTAACAGCTGAGCGGCATAAAAACCGCGCGCGCTGGCTTCCCAAACTGGATTTAGCGCTGCTGGTGTTTTAAAGAAAGCCACGTCTTTATCTTTGGTCTTAGCCCATTTTTCCATATGTGGGTTAAGGACGTTACAATGCGGACAGCCGTACCAAAAGAACTCACGTACAATAATAGCATCACCGCTGATATTCTCTGGATTATCTAGCACGCGGTAGTCCTTTCCTGCAACATAATCGGCGGCTTGTGCGCCCATATTGGCAAGTCCAATGGCAACAGCCAGACCAGTCAGTGTGATGATACGTTTCATACTTCTTCCTTTGGGGATAAATGTTTGAAGTTTTAATGACGATATTTAATGATAATAAATAGTAAAGCGCAAGCCGCTTATAATAACGTAAAATGGCGCTGCTTGTGAACCAGATTCTTAACTAACCGTTGTAAAGCTGTTAGACATTATTTACGCCACCTTGCCCATGGCCAAGACAATCGATTATTTTTAGTCTATCAGTTGGTAATTTAAAGGCGCTTCTACAATCGATCCACTATAAAATAAATACAGCGCTACTGAGATAAATTTTGCGCAGCCTTTGTCTGCATAGGCACAGCAAGGAAAAATTATCTCAATAGCACGTTATAATTCTTGGATTTCTTTTATTTAGGACTGACTATAGCTTGTTATCAGTTAACAATACCACTCATAATCGGTCACGATGTCCTTACGACAAAGCGATGACTCTCATGCTAACATTAAGTCCATGTCAGCGCATAATAGATATAGATAATGACAATAAAGGAAAAATGCTATGAGCTCAGCTATACCTTCTTCATCTACTAACACTCATTCCGATACTATTGCAGATACTACTATCGTAAAAACTAACGATGCAAATATGAACACAGCCACCAACGTCGATCCAAGTGAAGTTGATAAGTTTAATAAGCTTGCCAGCGAATGGTGGGATAATACGGGTGCGTTTGCAACCTTGCACCATATCAATCCACTACGCCTTAATTGGATAGAAGAAAACGTTAAACGTGGCTATCAAGGTGGTGATGCTAACAAAACGGCTGAGATGGGTCTGACTGGTAAAAGGATATTAGATGTTGGTTGTGGTGGCGGCATATTAGCCGAATCAATGGCGCGTCGCGGTGCTGATGTCACTGGTATTGATTTAGGTACTGAAAACTTAAAAGCCGCCAGCTTACATGCAGAGCAGAGTAATCTAAATGACTCTTTACGCTATCAGCATATACCGGTCGAAAAATTAGCAGAAACTCATGCCGGTCAGTTCGATGTGGTGACTTGCATGGAAATGCTCGAACATGTACCGGATCCAAGCTCTATCGTACAAGCTTGTTTCGATTTGCTTGCCCCAGGCGGAGTCTGTGTGCTCTCTACTATCAATCGTAGCCCAAAATCTTACTTGTTTGCGATTGTCGGAGCGGAGTATGTATTGCGTCTATTAGATCGTGGTACGCATGATTATGCAAAATTTATTACCCCAGCTGAGCTTGATAAAATGGCATTAAACTCAGGCTTTAGCCGCCAAGATATTATCGGCCTGCATTATAACCCGTTGACCAAACGCTACTGGCTGGCACAGAATGTCGATGTCAACTATATGCTAGCCGTCCAAAAACCACTGGTTTAATACAATTTTTAATAATAAGAGCATGCAATATGACGCAATTTGTAAAAGCTGTTTTGTTCGATCTAGATGGTACGCTGATTGATACCGCTGCTGATTTTGTACGCATCATTGGCAAAATGAGTGCGCAAAATAATTGGCAAGCACCGCCCGAAGCACATATTCGCGAGCAAGTCTCTGCTGGTGCGTCAGCGATGGTGCAGTTAATGCTACGTCACAACGACCAAATCGACCTCAGTGATGAGGAGTTGTCACAGTATCGCCAGCAGTTTTTAGATGACTATGAAGCAGATATCTGTGTCGATAGCTGTGTATTTGGTGAGCTTGAAGCAGTGCTAACTGCTCTTGAAAATAAAGGCGTGCCATGGGGTATCGTAACCAATAAGCCGCGTTATTTATCTGAGCAACTGCTTAAAGTTATGCAACTAGATGGGCGCTGTTCGGTCTTGGTTTGCCCTGATGACGTCTCACGTACTAAGCCTGATCCAGAGCCGATGTATATGGCGTTAGAGAAGCTTGCAATACCGCGTGGCGCTGCAGGTTGCGTACTTTACGTGGGCGATCATGTACGTGATATAGAAGCTGGAAAGGCTGCTGGTATGCCAACGATTTTGGCCGCTTATGGTTATATTCCACCCGAAGATCAGCAAAATCTAAAAAGCTGGGGCGCAGACTATATTATCGATACCCCTGAACAGTTAAGTAAATTGCTATTATCTCCGGGCAAATTTGAATACTTATAGTTCAAATACATCTATATCTAGCTAGTATTAGATAACCTAAAAAAATAAATCTTTATAGTAATCTTTATCATAAATCGATAAATAGCAGGTAAACCTATGAGCGACAATGTTAATCAACCTTCTAATAAAACTGCCAACCAAGAAGCTAATCAAAAAGCCAGTCAAAACTCTACGCAACCTTTAAGCCATGATGAGATTCGTCATTTTGTGCCGCAAGATAACTGCTTAGAGGGCAAGACAATCTTAGTCACAGGTGCGGGAGACGGTATTGGGCGTATTGCCGCATTGACCTATGCTCGCTATGGTGCGACGGTATTATTATTAGGTCGTACTAGCAGCAAGCTCGAAGCTGTCTATGATGAGATTGAAAGCTTGGGTGGTAAGCAGCCAGCGATGCTACCGATGGATTTAGAAAAAGCCACTTATGCCGAAATGCAGCAGTTAGAAGGATTGATCGTCAAAGAAATCGGTCAACTTGATAGCGTCCTACACAATGCAGGATTATTAGGTGAGCTGACACCGCTTGAGATGTACGATGTCGATATCTTTGCCAAAGTGATGCAGGTCAACTTTACAGCGACCTTTATGCTGACTCAAGCACTATTACCGTTACTTAAAGACGCGGCTAATGGCTCTATTGTCTTTACTTCCAGTACCGTTGGCACCCATCCGCGCGCATTCTGGGGTGCATATGCACTCTCAAAACAAGCCGTGGAGGGCATGAGTGATATCTTCACTCAGGAGACGCAGAACACGACTAATCTGCGCTTTAATTGTATCAATCCAGGCGGTACGCGTACCAACATGCGCGCCCATGCTTTTCCGGGTGAAAACCCGATGAGCTTAAAAACACCTGAAGATATTATGGCAGGCTATGTCTGTCTAATGAGCGATGATAGTATCGGTGTACGCGGGCAGGTCGTGGCTTTGCAACCAAAAGACTAGAGCGTCTAAAGCGGCCAGCTATAGTTGTTTTTTGTACATTGAAAACAGTTTAATTTAGCCCCATCTATATGTTCTTAAAGCATTTTATATTAATAATAATGACTAAATATATCAAAAAGGATAGATTATGGCAGGTGGCTGGTCGAGAGATGGCGCAGAACATGAGCAAATGGATGCGACCGTCAATGATGCGTTAGATCGTGTACGAAGTGCTATACCTAAAGGTGATAGCGCTGAGTTTTGTGATGAGTGTGGCAATCGAATTCCAGAAGCACGGCGTAGTGCTTTACCTGGGGTACAGCACTGTGTAGGCTGCCAAACTGAGCTTGAGCAAGAAGCAAAAGCCGCTGAGCTGTTTAATCGCCGTGGTAGTAAAGACAGTCAATTGCGCTGATAGATTACGAAAATAGGTGGTGTTCTAAAAAGTATGCTGGCGATAAAAGTCAATACGAAATCTATGCTAAGTTCTCTGATTCTATAGGGCTTTCAAGGCTTCAAAAATTGTTCAAATTTTAATCAGCATACTTTTTGACACACCACCCGAAAATAAAAAAGCCAATGCTAAATCATAGCGTTGGCTTTTTTTATTTGGCGAGTAGTGCCATAAGCTCATGGTCGTAGACATCCCAATCTATAAGCGGTTGGCGCTCATTTTTGGACACTTTACTATTAATGTGACTATTATCCGTATCAGCAAGTAAGATAACTTCTATTCGGCTATCGATTTGCGCGCTCGTAGTCATGATGGTTAAGCTATCAGGCGTAAAATTCAGTTGTTGCCAGCCATCAGAGGTATGTACCACACCTTTAATGCGTTGCCAGTTAGGGAGTTGCAACAGCCATTGCTGCAATTCGTCCACTGCAAACACCCAATGTGAAGGTAGTCGCCAGCCAGCTAATAACATACTTTGCTGCTCGTCATGATAGCGATAGGGCAGCTCATCATCCATCGTCATTGCTGCTGAATTACCTGTATTCGGCACGTTAGTCAGTAAGTGATTAGGTAGGGTCAAGCTAATGCGTGACTGATTGGACTGTGTTGTGCGTTGCTTGAAGATACTCGCACTGGGCTGATTAAGTTGCATGCTAAGCTGAGCGACTGTCAATTCTGAGGACGCATCATTAGGGGCCGCCCAAATGATGCTTGCTTGCGCATTGAGCGTTCCAATCCACGTGAGCAGATCCTGCTGGCAAGTAGCGTCTAATTGCTCATAGCGATTGATGACCACTACGTCAGCCGCCTGAACATGCGCTTGAAAGCCTTCATGTGAGCGATATTTTTCTTGTTGCCATTGCAAGCCACTTAGTACCGTAATGACGGCTTGCATACTTAGGGATGTCTGCCAATGCGGTGCGCTTAACTGTTTGACTAGTTCGTGCGGATGAGCCAGACCTGTCGGCTCAATAATAAGACGCTGTGGACGATGCTCACTTAAAAGCCGAGTAAGTGCAATTTGTAGTGGCAATTGGCTGGTGCAACAAATACAGCCACCGCTGACCTCTCGAATAGCAATAGTGTTTGGCTTTTCGACGTCGTTTTGTCTACCTTTTAATAGGGCGCCATCAATACCAATACGTCCAAACTCATTAATCAATAAGGCCCAGCGTACATCAGCTGGTTTAGTAGCGAGCAGTTGATTAATAACGGTAGTTTTACCAGCACCCAAAAACCCTGTCACCAGTGTGCAGGGTATATTTTGAATAATTGCCGAAGAAGTCATATATAAGAATTTACTAAGTAGTTGTGCTTTAAAGTGAATACTCTAAAGCACAAAACGATGGGTTAAAACTAATCTGTCGTGGCAGTCGTTTGTTCTGGTTCTGCTTCGTCAGGAACGAAAACATAACCTACGCCCCAGACCGTTTGAATATAGCGAGCTTGTGAAGGGTTATCCTCAATCAGACGACGTAGGCGTGACACCTGTACATCGATTGAGCGCTCCATAGCACCCCACTCACGGCCACGCGCAAGATTCATAAGCTTATCACGAGTTAAAGGTTCGCGTGGATGCTGTACGAGCGCCTTTAGGACAGAAAATTCACCGGTAGTCAAAGTAACTACATTGCCATCGCGTTTAAGGGTACGCGTAGACAAGTCAAGCGTCCATGGCCCAAATTCAACCACTTCTAACTGATAGCTTGGCGCACCAGGTAACTCACGGTTTTGACGACGTAGTACCGCTTTGATACGTGCTAGTAGCTCTTTTGGATTAAAAGGCTTGGGCAAATAATCATCTGCACCAGCTTCAAGTCCAGCAATGCGATCGGCATCACCACCTTTGGCCGTAAGCATGATGATCGGAATATCTCCATTGTCTTCACGCAGACGTCTACAAATACTGATACCGTCTTCTCCTGGTAGCATTAAGTCTAGCACTACTAAAGAAAACAGTTCACGCTGCATCAATTTGTCCATCTGACTGGCATCATGAGCAGTACGTACTACGAAGCCGTCATCTTCCAGAAAACGCTGCAACAAAGAACGTAAGCGAGCATCGTCATCAACGACCAAAATTCGCTGAGTCATAGTATCGGTGCTTTTATTATCAGTCATGCAGAGATCCTTTAATAAACATTATTATTGTCAAAGATTATGTAGTTATTAATAACCTACTAGTCAGGTAGCTACACTGTCAGAAGGCTATGAGTTGTAATCAGGGGTTATAAATCCACTCAACAGGTAATTTATTTTATATGCTATCCATTGCACAAAAATATATAAAGTATTTATAACATAAAACGTTAAATTTACGGTCAGAAGTTCTAGGCCTAGCTATAATTATTTAAATCAACCCTCGGTGCAAATTAGCCAATCTATCTTAATGAAAAAAGAAATCCTAAGCCAAATATAACCGTTCATACCTCTATTGAAAGGTTTGAGGCAGATTAGCGTTTTTAAACCTATGCCTTTAGTGTATAAGATTGAACAAGTAATTGCATCACCCGTGGACATAAATGCTGTATGCGTTTGTTTAACGTAGTGATTAGCGCTAGATTATATGAAAATTCAAACCATAAAGACTATTATTTGAGCGATAAAGACTATGATAAGTAACGAAGATATAAAAAGGATTTTTATTCATGCAGCTTTTGCTATAATGCCAAACTACATTTCTCAACGATTGATACGGATATGAGTAGCACTGATACCTTAACGGCGTCTCAACCCTCGACAAATACACAGGGCCTGGATGCAACCACACACGCGAATATTCACGACAAACTTGCTCGCGCGCTTGGCATTAAGACTGCTCAAGTCAATGCGTTTGTCAAACTCTACGATGAAGGGGCGACTGTCCCTTTTATTGCGCGTTATCGCAAAGAGAAGACTCAAAATCTTGACGATGCGCAGCTGCGTGCTTTAGAGAAGTCGCTCAATTATGAGCGCGATATGGCAACACGTCGCCTCAAAATTATTGAGCTGCTTAGCACACAAGGCAATTTGACCGACGAGTTACAGACCCGTATTGATAATGCGACGTCTAAGCTTGAGCTTGAAGACATCTACTTGCCGTACCGTCCGCGTCGCCGTTCACCGGCTGCCAAAGCACGCGCCGCTGGTCTCGATGTTGCAGCGCAAGCGGTCTTGACGCAAGAAATTACCCCAACAGATGCACTGGCTGACTATCAAGCACCGTCTAGTATCTCTGATGATAGCGGTAATGAGATTGAAGTTGATTTCAGTGATATTGAAAAACAACTGGCTGGCGTACAAGCCATCATCGTCGATGAATGGACACAAGCATTAGATTTGCTTGATGGTCTGCGGAATGGCTTTGCTAAAACGGCTAGTATCGTATCGAGCGTTGCCAGTGACGAGAAGCGAGAAGTTGGCGAGAAATTCAAAGACTACTTTGAGCATAGCGAAAGCCTTGCGCGTCTGCCCAATCATCGCCTATTAGCGATGCTACGTGGTCGCCAAGAAAACGTCTTAGGTCTCAAAATTGAAGGCGAAGATGCACCATTTATCGAAAAAATCATTAGCCATTTCGATATCGATTCTAAAGCTCCAGCTGAGCGCCGTGAGTTTTTAGCAGAAGCTGCTAGCAGCTTATGGAAAGACAAATGGCGCCCGCATATCGAACATCGCTTATTGACTGAAAAGCGCCTGACTGCTGAGGCCGATGCGATTGATGTATTTGCTAATAATTTACAGCATCTACTGATGTCAGCACCTGCTGGTCGTAAAGTGATTTTAGGTGTCGATCCTGGTATTCGTCATGGCGTCAAAATGGCGATTGTTGATGCCCAAGGCCATGTCATGCTAGATAGCGAAGATAAGCCTGTAGTAGCGACCGTCTATCCATTTGCGCCTGATAACAAGATGATTGAGGCCAAAAAAGTCATTGATGAGCTGTTAAGTACTTATAACGTTGATCTAGTGGCTATCGGTAATGGTACTGCTAGCCGCGAAACAGATGCGATGGTTAAAGAGATATTGGCTGCTAATGATGCTTTAAAAGCTAAAGCCGTTATCGTTAACGAGTCTGGCGCATCAGTCTATTCTGCGAGTGAGCTTGCTAGTGATGAGCTTGCCAATCTAGATGTATCGGTACGTGGCGCGGTATCTATCGCTCGTCGCTTACAAGATCCACTCTCAGAATTGGTGAAGGTTGATCCAAAGGCGATTGGTGTTGGTCAATATCAGCATGATGTGAACCAAAGCCAGTTAGCAGATAGCCTTGATAAAGTCACGCAAGACAGCGTGAACGCGGTTGGTGTTGATGTAAATACAGCAAGCCCTGCCATCTTGGCTCATATCGCTGGTTTGAATCGCAATGTCGCCCAGCAAATCGTCACTTATCGTAAAGAGCATGGCGCATTTGATAGTCGTGAGGCGCTCAAAAACGTACCGCGCTTAGGTGCTAAGACCTTTGAGCAAGCAGCAGGCTTCTTACGTATCCATGACGGCAGCAATCCACTTGACGCCACTGGCGTGCATCCAGAAAGCTATGCGCTAGTCGATAGCTTACTTGCGCAGACGGGTAAAGCATTGCCAGAAGTGCTCGGTAACGATGGTGTATTAAATACTATCGATACTACTGCGCTTGCAGCAAATGATGACAATATCAGTGTCAAAGCTATCATCGAAGAGCTGGCCAAGCCGGCACGTGACCCACGTCCTGAGTTCAAAACCGCTAATTTCCGTGAAGACGTCAATAGCATTAAAGACTTAGAAGAAGGTATGCAGCTTGAAGGCGTCGTTACCAATGTCACAGCCTTTGGTTGTTTCGTTGACGTTGGTGTACATCAAGACGGTTTGGTACATATCTCACAGATGGCAAATGACTTCGTCGCTGATCCAATGAATCGCGTCAAGCCAGGTGATATTATATCGGTACGTGTCATCTCTATCGATGAAAAACGTGGCCGCATTGGTTTTAGTATGAAGCCTGAGTCTGAAAAACCTGCGCGTCCAGCCGCGAAGCCTACTGCAGCAAGCACTGGTAATGATGACAAAGCCAGTCGTCCACGTAGCAACCGCCCAGCCGCTGATAAGCGTCCAGCAAAGCCGCGTAGCAACCGTCAGGACAAAGACAGCGCCAATAACCGTAGCAAAGCGCCTAGAGCTGAGAAAGCTGAGACACCTAGCAAGATGGGTACCCTCGGTGCGCTGCTGCAAGAAGCTGGCGTGACCAAAACTAAGAAGTAATTTATTTTGAGATAGATAGTAAAGAGAGAAAAGGCAGCCTAATGGCTGCCTTTTTTATTACACATAATATAGTTTGCTGAAAACAGCTAATTACTATCTATTAATAGTAATTAGTAGATATAAGCGCTTAGCGAGACACAGCAACACGGCGATTTTCGCTAAATTCAACTTCAGCTGGCTGAGTAGCTAGGAATTCACCACGGCTATCTTTTTTCTTTTCTTGCAACGTAACTGGAGCGTTTGTGCTGCTCGGGTCACCGTTAAGCACTTCGCCTGCAATCAATGGCTGATATTCAGTATTGCTATGCTGCTGATTTAAAGTTTGTGGTGCAGCTTGTTCAGATCCACGGCTGTTCATTGCTTCAGGGTTGTTCATTGCTTTAGAATTACCCATCATTTCAGGATCATTCATTTCTTCGGAATTGCTCATCATTTCAGGATGATTCATTTCTTCGGAATTGCTCATCATTTCAGGATGATTCATTTCTTCAGGATTGCCCATCATTTCAGAATGATTCATTTCTTCAGGATTGCCCATCATTTCAGGATCGTTCATTTCTTCAGGATTGCTCATCATTTCAGGATCGTTCATCTCTTCAGAGTTTGTTTCGACGACAGTTGCATCGCTCTCGACTTCACCTGGTTGAGTGGCAAGTAGCTCGCCATTTGGACCATCGATTTCAGCTTGTAAAGTACTAGCAGCAGGAGCGTTACGCATATCCGCTGGTGTAATACTGCTGTTATCAATAGGAGCGGCCATTGCTAGGCTTGGCATAACTAAAGCTGTGCCTATAATTAGTGATAAAGTACGATTTTGCATCAGTTGATTCCTTGAGTCACAAGTTTTATTGATCAGTCTAAAGCGTTCTTAAACTTGATCGTTACTTAGCGTTGTTCCGTAGGGTATCTATTTAACGTTTTAAATATATATGTTTACTATATTTAAAATGTCAATTGTAGACAAAATAAAATCATGACAACTATTTTAAAGGCTGTCATGATTGCTATAGGTAAAGAGCATTATAAAGTCGCTATATAAAGCTGATATCTTATCTATAATCTCTACACGCAAAGTACCAGCTCTATGGCTGGTATTTCAGTAGTAAACTCATTAAAGGTCTAACAGATTGATGTATTCGTGTGACGTTATGCAAGTGCTGTGTCTGTAAAATCGTATAAAATTTGACCAACTTTTTTGATGGCTTAAAACATCAATAATCTAAGATATAGTAAGGCACAATAGTCACATTTTTGCATTTAGCTATTTATTCTACAGTCACATATTTACCAGTGTTTGGGTCCACAAGGCGTTGCTGCGTATCGTTATTAGGGACACGAGTAACTGGAAATGTTTGATTGATTTCTATGTTATCAATAATTTCAGCATCTGCTTCTTGACCCACAATGACGGCTCGCTCCCTACCATCTTCGATGGCTATAGCAGTCCCTGTTGCCGTATTGACACGTTTAATCTGATCTTCTGGCGCATAAATGACTTGTTTTACGCTATAAATAGTTGGGCGAATAACACGCTTGGTCTCAATAACAACCGGCTCTACGGTACGTTCTTCTGCAATAGCAACTTGCGCTTCCGGAGCTGTAACTTCACTTACCACAGGCGTTGGGAACTTATCACTGAAATGATTGTCACACTGCTGCATACTTAGGCGCACAGGGTTGCCTTCTTTGTCCATATAGACATTGACTGGCATGTCAGGAGCGATAGGCACATATTTACCGACCAATGCGCCTGATACCCCATAACGACCATCTGATTGACCGACACCTAAATCACAAGCCCCCGCTGCATAGTTTGCTGTATTTAGGTTATTGCTGCTAACCACAGCCTGAGGAATCATGACTTCAGACAGACGCATTTTTTTGACTGATGCTTCACCAGCGCGGCGTTTTGGTTTTTGATAAGTGTAAGGAGTGTAGAACTTAGCAGAGCCGTCTTTTACCGCTGTGATGCATTCATCATAGCTGTCATAGCCAACGTTACCATGCTTATCCGTTACTACAGCTGCGTTAGCAGAACTGGCAAACATAGCAAAACCTGAGATTAGTATAGCCGTAGTCAATACATTCAATTTCATAATAGCTTCCTTTTAATTAGGGATGTTTTATCGTTATTCTCTAAGAGTAGTTCTTTAGAAATTCAGATGTCTGCCTGAATCTAAGTGTCTGTTATTTAAGTGATAATTAATTAAAGCATCATTCTTATTATAAAAATAAACGAATACAGATTTCTAAAATTAAAGATAAAGATTCATCATGCTTATTTTTACTATATAAATTAGTCTTACGACTTGCAGGTAAGTTATTTTTATAGACACAATCTTCACAGGCCAATAACTTTATTAAGGGTAAGGGATATAATTGACTGTCACTGTGTCATTAAATTAACGAAGTGTATCTTTGTGTGCTAGATAACTATAAATTGGCAATAATATTTACCCAATCGCGACGTTATTATTATTTATTAACATTGGATGTTTTATGGCATATGCTAAATAGTATTAATAAAGTCAGGCTTATTACTTGGGAAGCTATGCAGGTTTAGAAACTATTTAAAAAAGGTTATTTGAAAAATTTAGATAATAAAAAGCCGCATCTTGTAATTAAGATGCGGCTATCGTTTTTTAATTATAGTTAGTACGAAATAAAATCGATACGTTAATAGCCACGTGCTACGGGTATAAATTTTCCTTGCTTGCTGCTAACACAGAGGCTGCGAAAAATTCATCCCAGTAGCACTGTCTCGGTTTTAAAGTGATTTGAATATAGTATATTTTTATACTTATTTAACTGTTTGCTTTAACTGTTGCTATCCACAACCTCAAAGCTGAGATCGGCGTGAGTTTCTAAACGAGTTAATAGTTTATCACCCATCGCAGAGGCTGGCGTCCAAAACCCGCCTTCGACATCATTTTTATCGATATCTTGAGCAAGGCATAAAGCGGACTGTGCTAGCATCCGTGAAGTACTGCCATAGCCAGGGTCTTTATCACCAGTAACTTTGGTGTTGATAGTATCGTTTTTTGCAGTCTTGCCAAAGAAACGAATATCAAAATAGCCGTTTTCTTGCTCTTCTTTAGATGGGCCAGAGCCTGATTTGGGTAGCACATGCTTTGAGAGTAGCTCACGGCTCGGTTTAATCATCATCGCTGTAGCAAAACCTAACAGGCCGATACTCATGCCATAGCTCATTAGCTTTCCTTTGACGCCATCTTTCATCCACATTGCTTCATCATATTTAAAATCGCGACCATATTCATAATCAAGAAGTTGGTTACTACGATGGACAATGCGAGTATTAATACTTGCCATCACAAATGGTGCTAACCAACGAGCGTGTTCGTCATCGTATTCAGGCTTGCTCACATTATCTTGGCGCACGTTAGGCGCATCTTCATCGTCATTAAGCAAGTATGGATTAGCAACTTGCTTACGGCGTGATTTATTCTGTCCAACTTCCTCAAATATAGTCGCCATTGAAGCGATAGTACCGCCTGACAAACCACCTTTTGCAGCTTTCACCCTCATATTGATGACAGTACAAGACTCATCAAACTTCTCTTCGGCTTGTCGCTGAGTAAAATATACACCTAAATCTGAAGGGATAGAGTCAAAGCCACATGAGTTGACAATACGTGCACCGCTTTTTTTAGCATCGTCTTGATATTTGTCCATCATGTCTTTGATAAAGATAGCTTCACCAGTAAGATCCACATAGTCAGTACCGTTTTTGGTACAAGATTTAATCAGTGGCTCACCATACTTAAGATAAGGGCCAACGGTCGAGATAATGACTTGCGTCTGTTTGGTCATCTCATCAAGACTGGCGTCGTCATTACTATTAGCGACAATGATATCGACCTTTGCTTCCGCTTTGCCACCTTTCTGCGCAGCACTTAACTCAGTCTGCAATTTTTCTAACTTCTCTTGATCACGTCCAGCAATTGCCCATGTCACAGGTTCTGAGTCTGGACCATTTTGATTGTCTTTATCTGCTAAAAACTGCGCTAGATAATGAGCAGTAATCTGACCGACAAAGCTGGTTGCGCCGTATAAAACGACAGCATATGAACGTTTTTGAATATCCGTATTATTCATATTTTTTCCTTTATATGTGTTTACATAAATGAGGGTAGGGTAATGCCTAAGATTTCTATGTTAGCAATGACCCTTAGAGTAATAGCATTTGGATTATGCGCTTCTAAGACAGCTGTAGATAACACTATCTCAGCACCATATCATCTGAATACTAGCTTAATAAACATCTGATAACCTGAACTTGCTAAAAACGGGGCAATACTACTACACAGGTTACACAACCTACCGTGATTATTACCAAACTGAACGTTTATCTGCTTAAAATGTTGCTAATCTACTATCACAACTTGGAAGTAACTTGTTGGAAGTGAATCATTAGAAATGAAGTAGAATTAATAATATTAACAACAATAAGCATTGATAGTAATTGGATTTAGCGAACCTTGCAGTACCAATTATTAAAAGATTGACTATCAACAGTGTTACGCTTTATCCGTATATTGAATGCTTTTTATTTTAGGAGAATAATTATGTTTCGTTGGGCTATTATATTTGCAGTTATCGCACTGTTAGCAAGTTTGTTAGGATTTGGCGGTGTTGCTGGATTATCTGCTAACCTAGCATATATCTTCTTAGCAGTAGCTGTTATCTTATTCATCGTGGCGTTTGTTAGCCGTAAGATGTAATTGTTAGAATGCATTTTGAATTTACGCTAAATGTATCCTAAGCAGCACAAAAAACGTCCTCATTTGAGGACGTTTTTTTGCTTTAAAAATTAGCGAGTTTATGCTAAGGAGAGCTGTTAAGGCTTATCGATTTACAAGCGTTTGGGCTGAATAATATATTCCATGCGTTTCGCTAAACGAATATCATGGCTGGTAATACCACCAGTATCACTAGTCGTCAAACGTACTTCGACGATGTTATAGATGTTTTTCCATTCAGGATGATGTTCAAGTGCCTCAGCATAAAAAGCCGCTTGGTTCATAAAGCTCATCGCTTCAATAAAATCACTAAAGTGGTAAGTTTTAACGATGCTATTGCCATCACGTTGCCAGCCTACAAGGTCTTCTAGCTGCATATCAACTTGTTTGTCAGATAAACTACTCATATCGATATCCTTTATTATTATGTGGTGGTTAAGAGGTTAGAGTGTTTTTGTTATTAGCTGGATCATTATCAACATCAATAATAAAATATTCAATGTACTTGATAATCTATCTTTATGGTTACTGTTACGAGATTGCTCCCAGCTATCTTACATTCCGCTATCCTATATTTACTATAGGATAAAAAACCTACCTATCTCTTACATCCTGCCATATATCAATTGATAAATATATAGTTAGGTATGTCAAGTTGATAGGTAGGTGAGTCGTCTGCTTAACTGTTCTCTATGTTCCTAGACTAAGTCTTTATATTCGGGGTGCTTACTGATATATGACGATACAAACGAACATTGGGGTACGACTTTTTTATAATTCTCACGTGCATAATCTAAGGCATGTTTGACTAGCTTTGAGCCAATCCCGCGACCACCAAGTTCTTGTGGCACAATCGTATGGTCATAAACCAAAGTATCGCCACGCTCTTGGTAGCTAATATAGCCAGTTTGGCCTTCGATAGTAGTCTCAAAACGATTTGCTTGTTCATTATGGGTAATATTTAGATCTTGATCAGATGCTGTACTCATCAAATTCTCCATTTTTATTATTAAAATAAATCTATGTAGATATCATTTATAACTGATACAACTAAATCTATAGCTGATTATTATCATCGATTAAAAAGCTGTTGACCAGTAGCTTACGGTAAAAGTGGATAGAGCAAATGTTACTATCTTTCTTTTAAACTGTCTCTTGAGCTGTCTTTTAAAGCATTAACCATAAGTAAAGAATCAAGCGTAAGCTTGAAACTATTTGGCATAAAATAAAGCTTGGCGTACTACTTGTGGAATGTATTTTTTGATTCCACGCACTGGTATGCTATGTCTCTGTTCCTTCTTAAAATTAACATTATCAGCCGTTGATTTTTCTTGTGTATAAGCGTGCAGTTCATCGGAATTAGGCTTACTAAAATGATAGATACGCCCAAGAACTTGTCGAAACTGGCTACCAAAACGACCAGTATTATAAGCTAGGCCATACTTGCTACATATGGCTTGCACTTGGGGCGAGATGCTAGCGTAGCGATGTGCTGGCATATCAGGAAAGATATGATGCTCAATCTGATGTGATAAGTTGCCAGTTAAAATATGAAATAACTTGCTACCTTGAATATTGCTGGAGCCAAGGATTTGACGTACATACCAGTCACCTTTGCTCTCATTATCATCGAGATGGGTATAAATATGTACTTGCTCGGTAAGATGTCCACAAAATATCACGGCCCACGTCCATAGGTTACGCGCGATATTGGCAGTGATATTACCACTCAACGTCGATAAAGCACTATCACGACCTAAGGCGAGTCCTGCAACTGCAGGGAGGGCGACATAGTCTTTACCGACTTGGCGTACGATTTTGGCAAATACAGCACGTGACTTTTGTTGCAGTATCGCGTGTTTCTCCGTTGAGTCAGCATATTCATCTACGCTTATCTGGATATCATGAAACGCGATTGCCCACTCAAATCCTATTGCCAATATCATGGTCTTAAGGGGATTGTAGCGATCACTTGGTGTCCATGACTGCTCGTCAGTGACGCGGATTAAATGATAGCCGACGTCGTGATCACGATCGACGATATTGGTAAAGGTATGGTGTAGATAATTATGTGAGTGTTGCCATAACGGTGCAGGACACATAATATCCCAATCGAACGTTTGGCTGTTTAAGTGCGGATGTTGCATCCAGTCATATTGGCCATGCATGACATTATGCCCAAGCTCCATATTGTTTAATATTTTGCTAAAGCTTAATAGGCCAGTACCCAGTAGCCAGACACTACCTTTACTACGTTTTGATGACATGCGTCCAGCAGTAGCCAGTAGACCACGAGCCACAATCTCGCTATACACTACCGTGGCATAAATACGCTGGATATAACGTGCATCCTTACCGTTCAATGAGTCCATTACACTTTGATAGACTGCATTTAACTCATCAGCAAGGGCTTCGGTCTGTACCTTTGGTAATGGCGCAGCGCTTAACGTTGGGTAGCGTATAGGTAGAGCTGATATATCCTTATTATCTTTTGTACTCTCACTATTAATGTTACAGTCAGTTGAATAGGAGTTTTTTTCTGGCAGTAATCTACGACCATGGACGTCCAGTTGATCGTCGGTTAAAGCATTTAAGATAGGTAAAGCAGATCGTGAAGGGAATAGAGGTGGTAATAAGCGCATGCGTTATCCTTTACCGAAGCTGCAGTTGGTTTGAAGCAAAATGCTTTTAACGAAATAAGGTGCTCTTAAGATAATGTACTAGAATTCACAGGGTCGGTTTGATGAGTTATATAGCTTCTAGCATACAAGACAGGCTATCTACCGTCTATTTGCTTATAGTAGCATGTGCTGTCTTTTAGTTAGTTACTCTAATTTTACAGTAACACTGTTAAATAACGGCTAATGAGTGATTTGAATTAATATTATGAGCGTACATTACCCTAATCGCTATTTTATTTTTCATATACGCGTGTTTTATTCAGCTTTGTCTCTACTAGATATCGAGTACTACGTCTGTCATCGCTACATTGATACAGGTTTGGATAGACTCAAAACTGTCGCCACTTATCTTTCCTGTTTGAACGTTTTTAACGACACCGCTGACTTTATTACAGCGGCACATCTGACAGATACCTTGACGGCAGCCGTAATTCATTCGAAGACCAGCTTGTTCAGCATCAACTAATAAGGTGCCACTACTATCAAACTGTCGTTGGCGTGCGCGCAGATAAACAGTATGTTTTTCTAAGTTAGCTGTTTTTTTAGTTGCATCACTTAAGTTCAGATCAGGTACAGCATAGCCAAAATTTTCTATAATAATGTTGTCACGTAATGAGTGATTATTTGGTAGGTTTATTTCACTAGCTGCGTGATATAGTCCTTTTAACAAGGCTTGCGAACCACAGGCAAATATCTGTGTATCTGCTAACGGTAGATTCAATGCTAATAAACTTGCTGCGCTTAAATGCCGCGTGCTGGTCAAATAAGTGCTGGCGTCTTCAGTATTGATAAGATAGTAGGTAAAGCTTGGATACGTAGTGGCGAGTTGCTGCCAATATTCTTGTAGAGGACTGCTTGACAGCGATGTACGATTATAATGTAGTAACGTCACTTTATGACCGTGTTGCAGCGCCTGCTTCACTAGCCCGAGCATTGGGGTGATACCACTGCCGCCAGCGATACAAAGTATGGGCGCTAGCTCTTTAATGACAGAGTTTTTAATCTCTGTATTTTTAATAACTGAATTTATCTGTTGGTTTACTGATATCTGCTCTAGAGTAAAATCTCCACTCGGTATACTGCTATCAAAGATAGTACTAAGAGCTGCCTGATTAATTAAATAATTAGACACTAAACCTTGTGGCTTAATAGCGATAGTAAGTGTTTGGCGTTGTAGTTTTTTGTCGCGGCTATTTCCATTAGTCCACCATAGCGTCTGATGCGGTAGACCTACCAGCGAATAACTACGCTGATGAAGAATACCATCAATAGCAATACTTAGATTAATATGCGCGCCGCCTTGCCATCCATCTGATTGCTGTTTAAAGGCGTTATTAATTTCGAATTGCAAGGCAACCAAGTCATCACTAAGCGTATGCTTGGCAACTAGGCGTAGCTTAGGTGTTGTCAACGACCAAAACGGATGCAGTCGCGTACTGATAAAATCAATAAACGCACTTTGAATAAACTCAGGGCGGTAGCCAGTCGGCATAGGTACAGTACCTTTTCTCATGTTTGTCGTATTTTTTATGTTTTTATATCTTCATAAAAGGATTTAAAATCCTTCTATGGACAACTTTATAGTGTTATTTATAAATGTTAATTGAACATTAAAGCATGGTTAAGAAAACCAATTTCAGTAAATTATTCTAATATATTAACCCTTACTGATTGATTTTGTGAAGTTTCTGGTTATTATCATTTTATATTTTTTATGAGATACATCAGCACAAAGCTGATTAAATAGGTCAAATGCTGACTTTAACAGAAGCTTTTAGGTAAAAGGTGTCAAGCTTTGTTGCAGAAGACACAAAACCAGCCGGAAAACCCTCTGTTAGCTTGCAGGGTATGCGCCACAATGCGATAATAGCAGACAATTTGTAACCCTGATTTTGAGGCGCCGTCCACTGAGCACGATTGCTGAGTGCGATTTGCAGACCTCGTCTATGCAGTCTATCGGAGTGTTAATGGCTCAATATATTTACACGATGAACAACGTGTCAAAACTTGTTCCACCTAAGCGTGAAATCCTAAAGAACATCAACCTATCGTTTTTCCCTGGCGCTAAAATCGGTGTACTCGGTATCAACGGTTCGGGTAAATCAACCTTGCTACGCATTATGGCGGGCGTGGATACTGAATTCAGTGGTGAAGCACGCGCGCAAACGGGCACCAAAATTGGCTATTTGCCGCAGGAACCACAGCTTGATGACAGTAAAGACGTCCGTGGTAACGTTGAAGACGGTATGCGCGAAGCGTTAGATGCGCTGTCACGTCTAGACGCTATTTATGCTGAATACGCTGAACCTGATGCAGATTTTGATAAGCTTGCCGAAGAACAGGGCAAGATGGAAGACATCATTCAAGCATGGGATGCGCATAACTTAAATACTCAGCTAGAAAAAGCCGCCGATGCGCTACGTCTGCCGCCATGGGATGCTGACGTCAGTAAACTATCTGGTGGTGAAAAACGCCGTGTCGCCCTATGCCGTCTGCTATTGTCACGTCCTGATATGCTATTACTTGACGAACCAACCAACCATTTGGACGCTGAATCTGTCGCATGGCTAGAGCAGTTCTTGCAGAACTACAGCGGTACTATCGTGGCTATTACCCATGATCGTTATTTCTTGGATAACGTCGCTCAGTGGATTTTGGAGCTGGATCGTGGCCATGGCTATCCGTACGAAGGCAACTATACTGAGTGGCTAGAGCAAAAGAACACACGTCTAGAGCAACAGAATAAGCAAGAAGAATCCTTTGCTAAAGCGCTGAAAAAAGAGCTTGAGTGGATTCGTAAAAATCAAAAAGGTCAACAGGCTAAGTCTAAATCTCGTGTACAGCGTTTTGAAGAATTGAACTCGCAAGAGTTCCAAAAGCGTAATGAGACCTCTGAGATTTATATTCCACCTGGTCCACGTCTAGGTAATAAAGTCATCGAAGTAAATGACATCTCCAAGTCATTCGGTGATCGTTTGCTTTATGAAAACCTAAGCTTCAACGTGCCAGCGGGCGCTATCGTTGGTATTATCGGTCCAAATGGTGCGGGTAAAACCACGCTATTTAACATGATTACTGAACGTGATACCCCAGATACTGGTTCCGTCGATTTGGGTGAGAGTGTCAAAGTTGCCTATGTTGGTCAGGTACGTGACAACTTAGACGATAGCAAAACGGTTTGGGAAGAGATATCTGACGGCCTCGATATAATCACCGTTGGTGACTATACTACGCCAAGTCGCGCTTATATCGGTCGCTTTAACTTTAAAGGTTCAGACCAGCAAAAGCACGTTGGTCAATTGTCTGGTGGTGAGCGTAACCGCTTGCAACTTGCTAAGACCCTAAAGCAGGGTGCGAACGTATTGCTTCTTGATGAACCATCAAACGATTTGGATATCGAAACCTTACGTGCGCTAGAAGATGCGATTCAAGTATTCCCAGGTACGGTAATGGTCGTCTCGCATGATCGCTGGTTCCTTGACCGTATTGCGACTCATATCTTGGCATTCGAAGATGAAGGTCCTGTTTGGTTCGATGGTAACTACTCTGAGTTTGAAACGTATCGCAAAAAGACCATGGGCGATGATGCCAGTCCTAAGCGTATGAAGTACAAGAAAATTTCTACCTAGAATAGCTGCTTGTTAGATTGAGCTAATATGTAATAAAAAAGACCTCTAATAATTAGAGGTCTTTTTTTGCGCTAAACTATAAAGAAGTTAGTATTACTTAACGCTTACGGCCAAATTTACGCTGCTTTTTATTACTAATCTCAGTAATAGCATGAGCAATTTCATCATCATCAAGACTGGCCACTTGTTGCAAAATTTGCATCATATCAGGACTCAGCACATATTTGGCATGGTGAGCGATATCATCAATACGCTGATCAAAGTTTAATGCACCCGTTTCGTCATCTATCTGTAGATAATCAAGTCGAGTAAGTGCGGTGACAAAACTTAAAAATAGCGAGCGATCGAAGAAGTCCGGAATATCATCAGCATATAACACTGATAAGCGCTGACCTAACAGATGGCACAAGTCGACCACCTCTTCTGTTGTCAAGTTACCTGAGCCTTGTTGAGATAATAAAGCTAAGGTCATAAAGTAACGCTCAAGGCTTTGTTCAACAGGAGCTGCGAGCACTTCAAGCTGTTGATAGCAGCTGCTATTAGCATCTGGCACACTAAGCATACCATCACCTAAATCGATAATTAGACCATGGGCGATGAGGTTGTCGATTTTTTGATTAAGTGTATCCATTAGACCGTGCGCTGGATAGTATAAAAACAGCTCACTTTGTAAGAAGGGATACATCTGGATAACGATGTCATCAAGGCGATTGCGATTAACGCGGCCATTACGTGCAACTAGTGCTGCTAAGAATGACAGTAAAATAAACACGTGCAAAATGTTATTACGGAAGTAGCTTAATAGCGCTGCTTGCTTACCAGCGACTTGAATAATATCACCTAAGATATGCGGTATACGTTCGATAAGCTTGAGTTTGATACCATAATCGATAATTTTCTGCGGGCTCATATCTGTAACGACCGTATCATCAGAATAAGGCATTTTACGTGCAATACCTTGATACAAAGCGATCTGCTCGCGGCAGATATCTTCATCAAGCGCAGCCTTTGGTGCTGATAAGAGTACCAATGATAATAGCGATACCGGATTGACGACAGCAGCCTTGTTGATATGCTGCATGATTTTCACGCCGATATTGTCAACCATGGCGCTGGCTTTTTCATCGAGTGGCGTATCGGTACGATCAACAGGTAGGCTATCAGCAGAGACATCGAATTTTTGTAGGAAGTCGCTTAAGTGCAGTGGCGTGCCAAAGCTTAGATGGACGTTACCAAAGATACGCTCAATTTTGCGCCCGACTTTTAGCAATCCAATTAAAGATTCTGACTCTTTTGGCTTACCTTTAAGCTCGCCAATATAAGTACCACCTTCCATAATGCGCTCATAACCAATATAGGTTGGAATAAAGACTACAGGCTTATTGGTTTTGCGGAGCTGACTATGTATGGTCATCGCCAGCATACCCATCTTCGGCGGTAGCAAGCGTCCTGAGCGTGAGCGGCCGCCTTCGATAAAGTATTCAATGGGCGTATTGCGGGTAATAAGGGTGTGCATATACTCACGTAATACCGCGGTATAAAGGGCATTACCGCGAAAGCTACGACGAATGAAGAACGCTACCGCACCGCGTAATAATGGCCCTAGTACTGGTACATCTAAATTGTCACCGGCAGCCACATAAGGAATACTCAGACCGCGCTTATAAATGACGTAAGACAATAATAAATAATCAACATGGCTACGATGGCATGGCACGTAGATAATCTCATGATCGGTCGCAAGCTTACGTACGCGCTCAAAATGATGTACTTCGACGCCATCATATAATTGCGTCCATAACCATGTCAAAAATCTGTCAAAGACCCGAATAATAGGGTGAGAGTAGTCATTAACCATTTCATTGGCGTATTTTCTAGCAAGCCCGCGAGCTTCGCGCACACTAATGCCTTTTTCGTCAGCTTCAATCTGTGCGGCATGCTGGATAGCAGGTGAATAGATGAGCTTATCTACCAAATTGCGCCGATCTGATAGATCCGGACCAAGCATAGTGGCGCGCTGCTTATCCAGATAAGTATTAAGTTGTTGCTGTAAGATGCGTACCAATTCACGGTTAGCGTCTGCTGCTGGAACTAATGCATGGCGCGTGTCTTGGCTATCTGCAATATCAGCTACTTCCAACTCATCTGCTTGTCCATCGTGCAAGCTATCATGAATAATAGTACGTAAGTCTTGCGGTGCATGGAACTGCACAAAGGTATCACGTCCCATGACGCCGATATTGAATAATTGCTTGGTGATACTCGGATCTTGCCAGTTATCTGTCATTAACAATTTAAATAACGAATCTTCTTTTTCAGGCGCGCGACCCCAAAGAATAGATACTGGTACCAGTCGTATTTGCAAATCTGGATGTTGCAAGCTAGCAGCAACCAAACGCGATAAGCGCGGCGATAGCTGATGGTCTTTAGATTTGGGGTGATGCAAAAATATAATAGCTGCATTTTCATTAACATCATGTGTGCTATCTTTGACACCCATCAATGCAGGCGGTAGCTTGTATTCCTGAGTTTGCAGGTCAATCAAAATACTGTTTGAGCGCGAATAATCTTGCAGTACATAGAAAGTCAGCGTTTGATCATTGGTATCAAATTCCGGCAACTCGCCCAATAGTTTTGCCTTAACTGCGACATCAAGCGCTTGTCCTGACACTTTTCGGTAAAGCTGATTGATAGGCGCATTGGTATAAGACGTCGCAACCGATGACTTCGTAGCATCAGGTGCTGCTGGCGCTTTAGACGTTCGGTTTTTTAGGAGCTTGTTTTTTAGGAAACTGGGTATCATAATCAAAAGTCAGACTTTGTAAAATGTAATGCGCTTATGATGCCATAAAAGCAGTCAAAGCGATATATGGTGTCAGTATCTCTGCCTAATATATTATAAAATTTAACTTGTCCAATGTTTTAATCATCCAATGAGTAATGGGGCAAGGAGCAGGGTTTCGGCGCAGAGTAAGTGAATCGGGTTTAACGAGAATACCTATTTTTTAATGTGAGTTTAACGTGAGTACCTTATGACTCCTGCTATTAAAATTGCCAAACAGCGTCGCCTTGATTATCAGCTGCACGAATATACTCATGACAGTAGTGCAGCGTCTTTTGGCTTAGAAGCTGCTGAAAAGCTCGGTGTGAAAGCTGAGCAAGTGTTCAAAACGTTGGTGGTAGAAACGGATGCTGGCACGTTAGCTGTTGCTCTTGTACCAGTTGATAATACATTGAACTTTAAAAAAATGGTCAAAGCGCTATCTGTTGATAAAGTGCTGCCCTGTAAAAAAGTACAAATGGCAGACCCCAAAAAAGTCGCACGTAGTACGGGCTATGTGTTGGGCGGTGTCAGTCCGCTGGGGCAAAAAAAGCGTTTAATAACAATAATAGATATATCGGCTAAAGACCAATCAACCATTTATGTCAGTGCTGGGCGTCGTGGGCTTGAGATTGAGTTGCCACCATCGCAACTAGCCGAAACGCTTACCGCTCGTTTTGAAGATATAACTGATGGCTGATAATTAGTTAAGTATTAAGTCATTGCCGCGACAAATAATTAAACATGCTAAGACTTTATTCATAGACAAAGCTTTTTAGTCATTAAATTTCACTCATTATAAGGATAGGTTCATGCCACATTTAACCATTCAAGCAACGGCTAATGTCAGTATCCCTCACGAAGAGTCGTTACTCAAATCTCTAAATAAAGTGCTATGGGATAGTGGTCACTTCGGTAAACCGACTGATATTAAAGCGCGGATAACCCCTATCGAAACGTTTTTGGTAGGAGTTGAAGATGATGAGCAGGCACATGGTTTTATTTACGCGCACTTAAAATTGATGCCAGGACGTGACAGTAGTGTCCGTGAGCAGTTGGCACAACTACTAACGACCACGATAGAGGAGGTATTAAGCAAGGAGCAATCGGGACGCGCGGCGCTACAAATATGCGTCGAGGTAGAAGAGATTAGTCCTATTTATCAAAAGAAAATTCTCGGTAGCTAATATTTTCTACAACTTCTTATTATGACTATAATCAGCGAACCTTTGAGATTTTATTATCAATAGTTAAGTACAAAAGTTAAGCACAAAAAAGCGCCCAGCTATTGATAAGCTGGGCGCTTTTTACTTTTCTTAAGTTTGGTTAAGCTTAGGTTCAATAAAGCCGAGGCTTTACTCAATCTTAGTCTAAGAAAGCAAAGTTCTCAATATCCATCGCTGTCATACTTTCACTTGGCGCAACCATACTTTCGGCATGACCTGAAGTACGTGGCAAGATTTTGTCAAAGTAAAACTCTGCGGTTTGGATTTTGGCTTTATAGAATTCTGGTGACTCAGCGCCGCCGTTTTCTAGCTTGTCATAGGCCACTGCCGCCATACGTGCCCAATGATAACCCATCATGGCGTAGCCTGAATACATCAAGAAGTCTTCTGACGCTGCTGAAATGATTTCACGGTCTTTACGTGCCATCAGCATCAAGCGTACCGTAAGCGTATTCCACTCTGCACATAACTTAGTCAACGCCCAAACGAATTTACGCATATCTTTATCAAGTGCATACTCACCGCACCATTTCATGATGCTTGAAGTATAGTCACGAATGATTTTACCTTTTGACTGCAAGATAACCTTACGGCCTAATAAATCAAGCGCCTGTACGCCAGTCGTGCCTTCATACAAGGTTGCGATACGTGCATCACGAGCGATTAGCTCCATACCCCATTCTTTAATGTAGCCGTGACCACCGTAGATTTGCTGACCGTGTTTGGCTGCTTCGATACCTAGTTCGGTCAAGAAGCCTTTTAGGATTGGCGTATAAAAGCCTAGTTTATCATCCCATTTTTCGAACTCTTCATCATCACCATTAGCCACGCCTTGTGCCATCTTATCCGCATAACGTGCTGAGTGATAAATCATTGAACGACCGCCTTCAGCAAAGGCTTTTTGGGTCAACAGCATACGACGTACGTCAGCATGATGAATGATAGCATCCGCAACTTTTTCAGGATCTTTAGTACCTGATAGGGCGCGCATAGAGCGACGCTCTTTGGCATAAGGTAAGGCATTTTGGAACGACAGCTCAGTATGTGCCAGACCTTGAATACCAGTACCAATACGAGCGGTATTCATAAAAGTGAACATCGCTTTAAGGCCTTTGTTTGGCTCACCAATCAGATAGCCAACAGCACTATCAAAGTTCAACACACAAGTTGATGAAGAGCTGATACCCATTTTGTGCTCGATAGAGCCGCAAGTTACGCCATTACGCTCGCCAACTTCGCCTTCAGCATTAGGCAAGAATTTTGGTACGATAAATAGCGAGATACCGCGTGTGCCTTCAGGAGCATTAGGTAGGCGTGCTAATACAATGTGAACGATGTTTTCGGTTAAATCATGTTCACCGCTTGAGATAAAGATTTTGGTACCGCTAAGCTTATAGCTACCATCTTCTTGCGGGATTGCTTTCGACTTAACTTGTCCCAAATCTGTACCACACTGTGGCTCAGTTAGGCACATAGTACCTGCCCATGAGCCGTCAACCAGCTTATGCAAGTACGTCTGTTTTTGCTCGTCAGTACCGTATTGCATCAATGTATTGATACAACCTGTCGATAGACCAGGGTACATTGCCCAAGGCCAGTTGGCCGTACCAATCATTTCAGATTTGATTAGGTTGATGGACATTGGCAAGTTCATGCCGCCGTACTCTTCAGGATAAGAAATCCCTTGCCAGCCACCTTCTATAAACTGGTTATAAGCTTCTTTAAAGCCTTTTGGCGTCGTTACTTCGCCGTTTTCAAAATGACAACCTTCTTCATCAGCAGGCTGATACAGAGGGGCTAGAACGTTTTCAGAAAAATCAGCCATACCTTGTAAGATCATATCGATCGTTTCAGGGTCAGCATTTGCGCCGTTGTCTAAATCTTTATAGTGAGTTTGAAAGTCAAAAACATCATTAATCAAAAACTTAATGTCACGTAAAGGAGCTTTGTAAGTTAACATAGTCGGTCTCTTTAGTTAGTTTGTTTTAGCATTACTAGTAGCTAATTTTCATAATTTTTTGGTAGGTCTAAAGGTAAAAGGGGTTAAGCATTGCTTGCTTATTATATTTATGGTCAAAGGTTACTTAGCAAAACGACATGCTATGGGAATATTATTAGTATAAATGTTCTGTTAGGACAAATATACAATACATAATTAATATTCATGACTGAAAGGTATAAGTATTAATTTAATTTATGATTGATGAGTTAATACCTAGTAAGCGTAGAATTGTAAGCGTGGAATTGCTGTCATCAAAATCATCTTGGTAAATTAACAACTAGCAGATTGAAGTAAAGTAATTGATTTAGAATAATAATCTATGACCGTATCAGGTCTTTATATAGCTAAGACAGAGGATTGAGCAAATGCTCGCTTATATCAAACACTTAATCCGTGGGGAGCTTGACCATCTGTTGTCTGTCAATCAGAGTCGTCGCCCGTGGCACATGCCGATTATCGCCGCTATTTCCATTAGCTTTCCAGTCTTTGTGGGCGCTTACTTTGGCGTACTACCTGCAGGAATTAAGGCCTCGTTAGGGGCAATGGTTATCTTGAACTTACCCTTCGCAGGCTCGTTGCCTTATCGTTTGGTGACGGTGATGGCATGGAGCTTTGCAATGACGTTGTGCTTTGCGCTTGGGCTGATTGCGCAGCAAATTCCAGTGATCAAGCTGCCAGTATTTGCGCTCATAGCTTTTGGGGTTGTCGTCTTTGGGCGTTATTATCGTCAGCCACCGCCCGCAGGCTTGTTCGTCATGATGGCAGGTGCTATTGCCTTATTTATCCCTGTATCAGCTGAGCAAATACTGTCAGCGACAGGGCTTGTGATGTTGGGTAGTGGTTTTTCGATGTTTATGGCGCTTTTGTATACGCTATTTTTATTAGCAACGCGTGCCTCTACTTCTGTGCCCGTCTATAGTTATGAGCCAGACACGATTAGCGACAGCATGATCGTTGCAAGCTTTGTCAGCTTGGCATTACTGATAGCAGTAGTGCTGGATATGCCTTATCCCTATTGGGCAGCGGTCAGCTGTTTTATTATTATCCAAGGCATACAGATGCGTACGATATGGATTAAACAGCTCCATCGTTTATTAGGTACGCTAGTAGGAATGGCGGTCGCTGGTTGGATGCTGTCTTGGAACTTATCAAGGTGGGAGGTGGCGCTGGCAATATTTCTTATGATGCTTTGTATTGAGTCGCTGGTTGATCGTCATTATGGGCTAGCAGTGATACTTATCACGCCCTTGACGATATTTATCGCCGAGTATGGCAGTGTTACCTCGCTTGCGCAGGCGAGTGTTGAAGAAGTCATTCGTGCACGGATGTTCGATACTGCGTTGGGCTGCGTGGTTGGTTTGAGTGGAGGTTTGGCAATACATTCAGCAAAGCTACGAGCACCGCTAAGACGTATAGAGAAATGGCTATTAGTACGCTTTGCTTAGGCACAATAATAGCATTCTGCTGGTATAAATTTTCCGCGCTTGCTGTAACCCAGACAGCTAGACAGACGATTAAACAAACACGAATTTCAAAAAATTCATTCCAGCAGTATCAGGTTTTTTTAAAGTGAATCGACTATATTCATCACCAATATCGTTATTATTATTTCTACTTGGATGCTTGCTTCAATATTTCAGTCACTTTCACCACATCAATAGTATGAGCGGTCCAACGCTCAAAACTTAACGCAGCTTGTCCGATTAGCATCCCATAGCCGTCTGAAGTTTGCGCACCGCGCGCTGCGAAATGCTGCAAAAAGGGCAGTGCGCGTCCATACATCATGTCATAGGCGTAATGGCAATTTAAATCATCAGCGATAGGCAAAGTGTCACCTGATAACCCGATAGAAGTCGCATTAATAATTAGGTCAAATTGTCCAGTCAGCTCAGTCGTCGCGCAAGTTTCAATCGCATGCTTGTTAATCGCATCGCTTGCTGCACTAAGCTCTTCCACTAAAACTTCAGCTTTATTCAAGGTACGATTAGCGATAGTCAGCTGTCCAATACCAGCTTGGATAAGTGGCAATATCACGCCGCGTGCAGCACCGCCTGCGCCAATGATAGCGACACGTGCTTGCGCAAGCGGCCAGCCTAAGCTGATGATATGATTGACCAAGCCTTGACCATCAGTATTATCACCATATAGCGCATTAATTTTTTGCAAATGATCTTTTTGTGATTCGTCACTTGTTAAAAGCAGAGTATTGACTGCGCCTGCGACACGCGCATGTTCAGATAACCCGCCCTGTGATTCGCATAATGCATAAGCGACCTGTTTAAAGGGTACTGTCACGTTGGCGCCCACACCGCCACCATTAAAAAACGCTTCAACTACCGCGCCAAAGCTAGCATTATCATCAGGACAATATTGGCGCTGGTAGCTGATATCAATACCAGCTTGTGCCGCAAATACTTGATGAATCTCTGGGGATTTACTGTGGGCAATAGGGTTGCCAATAACGATAAAGTGCTGGGTCATAGGTTGTCCACTAGCTATATAGTCAATTCAAAATAATAGAAGTACGTTTACTGCTGGTATAAATTTTCCTCGCTTGCTGTGCGCTTTGCCAGACAGAGGCTGCGTAAAATTCATCCCAGCAGCCCTGTGCTCTTTTTAAATTGAATCAACGATAACAAAGAAATGATAAAGGGCAAGAGATAGAAAAAACAATCAAAACTTACTCATCATAGGGGATAACAATATTTTTAACAAATTTGTACCCTCTAGGATTGTTATCCGTAACGTAAAGGCTAGTCAAGCGCAAGGCAGTTGGGTACACTGTTTACATGACAGCACTAAAATTACGACATTGGATGTCAGGACGATGACCGAAAAGCAAGCCTACAAATGGCGCATTTATTGCATGATTAATGTACGAATTATGGCAGATATATGGTGCTTTGTTATGCAGGTTATTTATCGCCGTCATTCATTATATCGATAGCCTATTATATTAATAATGAGTTTTTTATTAATAACGCACCGTGTTAACAACCATTCTTTATTAGCAGCAGCATTTCTAGCAGCTTGTTAATATAATTTAGACCCAAAAAGTGTGAGTAAATTGCCCATGTGGAATAACAGCCTACAGACCTTTGCGGTCGGTATAATGATGGCAGCTGGCGTATCATTGAGCGCATGTAATGGCTCAACGAAAGACACCAACTCTGAGGTTGCCTCTGACAATACAACCGAGCAAGCCAAACCTGCACAGGCAAGCCCTACGCCAGAAGCGGACTTAGATGGGGCGACAGCCCAGCAAGGCAGTCCAGTTAAGTATAACGTCTCGTCATGGGGCGGCAAACAAGTCCAGCCTGTAAGCATACAAGAAGTCGATCAAATCAAAACAACATTTGGTAAAGTCGTTTCTACCGATGAAAACAGTTTGGACTATGCCAGTAATCCCGCCACCAAATACCGCTTTATGGATACGGATGCGCCTTATCTAGATTTGATTGACTCGGAAAAATACCTCGAGATTGGTTGGTATTACGCCAATCCTACTGACTCAGATAAAGAAAAAGAGCTCAGTAAAGCGCATGCGAAAAAGTCTTATCAACTCGCGCGCCAGCTTATGGGTGATGAGGGCGGCAAGGTTCTATCAGATATGCTCAGTGGTCAAATCATAAAAAATAAAACCACGGGCGGTCAAAAAATAGAGCTGGGTAAGTGCGAGTTTTATAGCTGTATGTTAGTGCTAAACAAATCAGGTGAGCAAAAAGCAGAAGCCAGCTAAATATGACAGCTGATTTCAATAGCTCCAATAGCAGTCAGTTCAATAGCAATGTATCTAAATGGCAGTGTCTACATCCGCAGTCTGATGCACTGGACGCGACTATAGATAGCACTATGCTAACGCCAGACAATCGCGGATTGGCTTATGGAGATGGATTTTTTACTACCATAGGTGTCATTGACGGTTTGATATTGTGGCAAGACTATCATTACCAAAGACTTGTCTCTCATGCTCATGCATTACAGTTAGCCGTCGATAGCGACTCGCTACTGGCCACTTTGCAAGCTAATGCTCAGCAGCTACAGCAGGGCGTGATAAAAGTCATCGTCACGCGTACTGTACAAGCTGTGCGCGGTTATGGTTTTGTCGCAAATGTGGCTGCTAGCCCTTGTGAAGTCTGGTGTAAAGCAACGGCTATGATTATTAATACGGCTCAGCATACCTATCTACCAGACGGGCGCAGTATATTAATACAACCCCCGACATCAGCTGTATGTTTAACCGCACAACTTGCTTGCTTGCCGCCATCTCTAGCTGGTCTCAAAAGCCTTAACCGACTTGATAGTGTGCTTGCTAGCGGTGAGTTACAACTTATAAAAGCTACATTGTTAGAATCTGAGGCAGAATTAGGCTTTGATAAAGGGTTAGACGTTGGTGAAGGATTGGTGCGTGATATGAGCGGTAGTTGGGTGGAAGGCACGATGAGTAATGTCTTTTATCAACTGTCAGCTTCGCAATTGGCAAACAATGCGCAATCGCTAGAAAATTTTGCCACTAGTGAAAATTCTTATTCAAATAACGATGTAAATAATGATGCAAGCTACTCGCTAGCCGGACAGTGGTTTACACCGCCATTGAATCAATCAGGTGTCGTTGGGGTGATGCGCCAAGTCATTATTGACGCTTTCGCTAAGACTGAGACGCCAGTTATCATGCGTGCGTTAAATGATGATGATTTGCCAAATTTACGTGGTTTATTCTTTTGCAATGCCCTGCGTGGTGTCATGCCAGTGACAAGTCTGACTTTGTTGTCGGGAGAAGTTTTAAGCTTTTAGATAAGGGCTTTTATTCCCATTCAAAAATATTAAATTTAGTGTCAATATAGTCTTCTGAATCCAAAATAACTTCTTCATTCCGATACATTTCCTGTGCTCTTAACAGCGCTTCTTGCTCATTTTCAGCCACAACTTCTACTATATTACTCATGGTCTCGACAATTTCTATCTGAAATGTTTTCGTGGCTTTTATCTCTCTTTTTATCATAGCTATTCTCAGTATTATCAAGCGATTTCAATTATTCATGCCAGCTAGACTATCAAAAGGTCTCAAAAGAAGTGATCGTCTTTTGTTACGTGGACTTGTGTAATAAAGTAAATCGATCAATGATCCTTTTTAAATAATGAAGGTTAAAAGGATAAACGTTGATGTGCCCAGTTTATGAAGAAAAGAGAATCCCACTACAAATTCGTCGCTTGATGGTTTTTGATGAAATTTGCCAATTAGCAAGAAGCAGACCTGATGAAATAGTGCATTTATCACCTTATACTCAATTAGCGTTTGGTGTCATGTATTTACAAGACTTCAAAAGGCTTATTGCTTTTGGCGGTGTGTTTGAGTATGCGCACACGCGTGAGGAAGTTATCGAGCAGCGTATCAATGTAATTCCTAACGATGAGCTGGTTATGTGTGCATTAACGGTTAATTTAAAACCATTTACCAAACCAGCGCGCAATGCGATTCAACTGTTATGGCAGTGGAACAGTTACGTCAAAAACAGAATGCATGCTTATATCGATTATCGTGAAGAGCATTTCTTTAAAATTAACGATGAGATTGATTGGGAATATCCAGCGCATAAGTTTCATGAGCGCCTAGTTGCCACCGCGCGCTTACCACTATGGGATGATAGAGATGAACTGATTGCTGATGTTTATCGTGATAAAAAAGGACAGCCTAGACCTGAACGATATAACGAAGCGCGATTAGTATAATTTTCGATAGTGCCCACGGCTTACAAACTCAATAATGCCTTTATCGCGTAGAACTTGTAATTGCTGGCGGATTTTATCTGGAATGTAATTGTTGTCAGGATGTTTGAGCTGGAGCTCATTGGTAAAAGCATAAACCTGCTGCAAAGAAAAATTGTTATCAAGTTTATCGATACATTGCCAAACATCTAACGTCCAACCACGTGTCTGTTGTGTTTGTTCACGTAAAAATAAGGTTTTTTGAAATTGTTGGGTGACTTTTTCGCGCAGTATCACTTGTTGGTTTTTGACTAGAAATACTTTTCCTGACTCTGGCACTTTACGCAAGTCGATATTGCAGCCAATCCAACCTGCACGTTTGGCAGTTATTGATAAAGGTTTACGTTTTACAATCATATCCGGCTTAAAAAAATGCTTAGGAATGATTAAAAAATTATTAACGGTGCATTCTTTGGAATAAGTCAAAAAGAAAAAGCTTGGATTATCCTCACTATTGATACGCTCAATCATAGTTTTATAAGCGCCATCATTGATAACGTTGCTTAATTTTGCTTTCTTACTTTTTAGCTCATATTGCTCGTTACAGTTTGAACAATAAAAATCAGCGACCGGTCTGCCATTAGCAAATTCAGCTAACGGCTGAGTGCTACAGTTCGGACAGTAACCATTGTTTTTCACCCATGCCTCACTGAGTACACGAATTTTTTGAGCTTGAGAGTTATAATTTTTAGCAAGACTTTGATTGAAATGTAAATTCATAATAAGTTTTCGTTATTAATAAGAAGGCGTAGAAATAGTAATAGAAGGCATGAGTATTAAGCCATATAATTTAACCTAAACATCAAGTTAATTGATAAGCTAAGCAAATAACATTGAAAAGCACGCGGTTCAGTGCTAAATTCTAGCAAACATCTGCCTCGCGAGTTGCCATGAGCAAGCCTACACCTGAAACGCCTCCTGAACGTCCTAATGATACTCCATCAGATAAGCAAGATGGCACTATCAACGATCCTGCTAAGACACCTCAAGACTCTGAACCAGATAATAAAGTACCCGCGACAGATATTTCGCTTGTCAATGGTAAAAATTCCCCGCGCAAGTACAAAAAAGACAATCAATCGTTTTTTATGCAGCGTGGCTATCAGATTTTATTAGTCTTAGGCTTGATAGCCGCGTTTTTATTGGTGATGGTCTATCAGACGTTGTTCGGTCGTATCGATCAGCCTGAGCAAATGGTTACGATTGAGCAGGGTGACACTTATTACGGCTTGCTTCCACAATGGCAGCAGCAAATACCGCTGTTTTCTGCCAGTATTGCCAAGTTTTACATCAAGTCGCAAATAGATGCGCCACTACACGCAGGCATCTATCAGCTGCCGGAGAATCCGACGATAGCAGAAGCATTGCAAATCTTGCAACAGGGCGCAAAGGTAGCGATGGTAAAGGTACAAATCATCGAAGGTAAAACAGCGGGCGATTTGTATCAGACCTTACGTGACAACCCTGGTATTACCAAGGAGGTGCTGACGAGTGACAGCGACAATGCCAGTATCGCACAAGCATTGGATTTGGCTGGCATATTGCCTGACGCGGTGACTAATAGTAGTGACCCTATCGTTAGCTACAACCTTGAAGGTTGGTTCACCCCTGATACCTATTATTATGGTGAGGGTGCAACTGATAAGCAGGTGCTGACTGATTTATATAAGCGTCAGCAACAAGCGCTGACTCTAGCTTGGGAAAACCGTGCACCAGATTTGCCATATAAAACGCCTTATGAAGCACTGATTATGGCCTCCATTATCGAAAAAGAGACCAGTGTGCCTGAAGAGCGTGAGCTGGTGGCTGCGGTGTTCACCAATCGGTTGAATCAAGGGATGCGCATGCAGACGGATCCGACCATTATTTATGGTATGGGGAGTCGCTATGAGGGCAATATTCGCCGCAAAGATATCGACGAAAAAACATCGTACAACACTTATCAAATTGATGGCTTGCCACCAACGCCTATCGCTCTGCCATCTGCTGCTTCTATCGAAGCCACATTGCATCCTGCTGATAGCGAAGCCTTATATTTTGTAGCAACGGGTAATGGTGGTCATAAATTCACCAATAGCTTAGCTGATCATAATCAAGCGGTAAGAGACTACTTAAATGTGATGCGTGAAAAGAAATCACAAACGCCGCCGGAGTAGGTTGGTAGCAATCAGCCTTTGATGTAAAATTATAGTCATAGAAGAAATTTCACAGTAAGTAAAGATATTTGAAATACAAGGCCATACCATGTCAGCACCTGTAAATGCGCAATCGACTCAACTGGCTACTGATAAGGTAGCGTCTGACTTAGAAACTGTAGAGAAATTAGGGCGTTTTATTAGCTTTGAAGGTACCGAAGGCGTGGGGAAAACGACTGCCATTGAGCAGCTATGTACACGTCTAGAAAAGGCTGGTATTGATTGTCTGCGCACACGTGAGCCTGGCGGTAGTCCGTTTGCTGAGCGCTTGCGTACTATCTTGCTAGACCCGGCAACCAACATAAATGATGACACTGAACTGTTGCTATTGTTTGCGGCTCGCTGCGATCATATGCAGCAAGTGATTTTACCCGCTTTGCAGCGCGGTACTTGGGTGATATGCGATCGTTTTACGGACTCTACTATTGCTTATCAAGGTTTTGGGCGTGCGCAGGGTGATAGGGCAGTATTAGCAAAGGTTGATGCGCTCATTGAGCAGTTTATCCCAAGCTTGCCTGAGCTGACGCTATGGCTTGATCTACCAGTGTTGGAGGGCATGGCACGTGCAGGTAAGCGTAGTGCGGCTGATCGCTTTGAGCAGCAGGCGATGGATTTTTTTATCCAAGTGCATGCAGGGTTTACCGCGCTTGCTGCCGCACATCCTGAGCGTGTTCATCGTATTGATGCCTCAGGTACTGTTGATGAAGTTGGTGCGCGTATATGGGAAGAGGTTGAGTCTCAGTTTAATATGGTTTAACGATGCTGTTATTCAATGCCCTGACTCAATGCTATGATTCTCGTGATAGGTAAATGTTCGACACGCTCTAATAGTTGGCAATTAATAGCTGTTAATGAGCACTTATTATACCAATAAATATAAAAACCCCAGCTATTAGGCTGGGGTTTTCATTGTTTTAAAATCAAGTGAGCTTTAAGCAAGAGGCTTTTACTGCTTATCTGAACTGTCATTAGCTTCTATTTTAACGGTGTCAGTATCAGCAGTATTTTTATCCGTGTCAGGTAGACGGTTTGGATCCAACGACCCTTTCTTGTTTTTGGGTGCGCTGCCACTACCATTGGCATTGGCTTTTAACGTCGCCACTGAGCTGGATGCTTTATGCTCTGACTTTTTAGCCTCAGGATTTTTAACTTCTGTGCTTTTAGTTTCAGAATTTTTAGCATCAGAATTTTTAACTTCAGCGCTTTTAGCCTTTGGACGAGTAGGCTCTAGTTTAGCAGTCTCTAGGCTATTAGATGCAAGGCTAGCAGGATTTTCTTTGGCAGTCACTTTATCCAAATCCGTTAACGACTCTACCGCTGGTGCAACAGTTGGCTGATCCGATTTCTCACTCTGATCTTGATTCTGGTCAGTTAATTCAGCTTTAGTTTGCGTTTCAGCTGCGCCGTCTTGCTCAGCTTCATTATCTATGCCCTCAATCAACTCTTTTTCTTTACGCTTTTCAGGCGCTTTTGAGTTGGCTTCAAAATGCGCATCAGCAACGGCACGTGCTTGTACCTGCTTGTGAGTGACATCTACTGGCTTTGGCTGTATATCGTCATCGACGACCAAAGCGACCAGCTTACGATCCCGTGGCACATTACCATCGAACTTGTCCGTAATGACGCTCAGCTTACCTTCTTTATCAAGCGTATATAGCGGGACGTATTGCTTGTTGTCCGCTTTGTATTGCTCAAAAGTATAGCTGTCGGTGATGTTGGTAATCTTAATACGCGCTTTTTTAGATAACATGCTGGCAAGCTTGGTATAAGTGACATCTTTGCCAAATAACCACTGGGAATGAAAGTTTGCCTGTTTAGTATCACGCTCATTTTTGACTTTTTCGTCACTGAATTTAAGACGGAATATCTTTTGCTCACCAAACTCATGACGGTAATGAATCTCTGATAGCGTATTTAGCTCTTTATCTGTACTCATGGCAAATAGATGACCGATACCGATTAAGTCGAGATGGTGGTCAGCGTGATCTGAGACTGGATTACCGAAATAAGTACGCAGACCGCTCATACGAGCACCCGCGATGTTGGTATAGTTATTATGCGCAACGATTACATCGAAGCCTTGATCTCGCAGAGAAGTCGCGACTAATAATGCTATTGGATTGGAGCCAACGACCAAAATACCATTGGTGGCAGGCTCACGCACACCCAATAAGTTACCGACCATTTTTGCGCCCAAGCCTTGAATCATGACCGTACCGATAATGACCATAAAGACTAGCGGTACTAACAGCTCAACACCTTGAATATCATACTCTTGCAGACGTATAGCAAATAGGGAAGAGATGGCGGCGGCAACGATACCACGTGGGCCAATCCAACTAATCATCAGCTTTTCATTGGTTTTGAGATTAGAGCCAATGGAAGATGCCCAAACGGATAGTGGACGCGCTATGAACATAACGATGGCAAGTAATACAAGTCCTGCAAAACCTACACTCATCAAGCTTGCTAGCTCTACACGAGCAGCAAGAATAATAAATAATACAGAGATTAATAAAACGGTCAGCGACTCGTTAAATTCCAAAATCGTATCGCGTGGGAATTTTGGCCAGTTCGCAAGCGCAACGCCGAGTACCGTAACAGTTAAGAGACCAGATTCGTGCTCTAAGTGATTCGATACCGAAAATAGCACTAAAACAAAGGCAAGGGTGAAGACGTTACGCAGGAACTCAGGCACCATATGACGGCGCATTAAGAAGGCTAATACCCACGCGCCCGCCATACCGAGTGCTGTCGCTAAGACAACAATTTTGGCGAATAGCAAGATACTGCTGGCTTCACCACCTGAGATAATGTACTCGTACACCAATACTACCGCAATCGCGCCGATAGGATCGATGATGATACCTTCCCATTTGAGGATATTAGAGATGGTCTTATTCGGACGCACACTACGCAGTAGCGGCATAATTACCGTCGGACCAGTCACACAGACTAGCGCCCCAAATAGCAGCGCAATGAGAGGATCGACATCGAACAACAGATAAGTCGATAATGCCACTATAGCAATGGTAATTAGTACGCCGACTGACACCAGCATCTGCACTACGGTACCGTGCTGCTTAATTTCATCGAACTCTAGGGTCAACGAGCCTTCAAACAAAATAATTGCTACACCCAAAGAGATAATAGGGAACATAAGCTCGCCTAAAACCAAATCAGGGTCGAAGTAACCCAATACTGGACCGACAATAATGCCGATGAGTAACAAAAACAAAATGGACGGTTGCTTTAAGTACCAAGCCAACCATTGGGCGGCAATGCCGATCCCAACCACGCCGGATAACAATAGGGCGGTATCCATAAATTAATCCTTTTATAAGCTTGTCATACTGCATATACATTAGGGTGTGCTTACAATCTAACAGCGGCTACTTGTAAACGTCAAATAGACCCTAAGTTTTGCTATAGCAAATGGTTATTGCAAACGGTTATAACGGTTTTACTTACCGCTAATCATCATAAAGGGTATTCAGACCATAGGGTAATTGGCAAGAACAGTCGTAGAAATCAACATAATAGGAAAAAGCGTTCAGAGACCTATACAAGTCATCTGATAATGCACAAACAGATAGAGTGAAACAATAATAGAGCGAAACAATAAAAGTAAAACCTATAAATTTATCAAAGAAATAAGCGGTTTTCATTGTAAACTTTTGTCTGTTATTTAAATTATTTGGCTTGTTATCATACCATGATTTAATTTTGCTTGTGTTAAACGCTCTGCGCGTGTGGAGATATTAAGCTATTAATGACAATGTTTATTTACGATAAGCGGCATCACTTCATAAGGTGTTTTTTGTATATACTCATCTGTATACAAGGAAGCAGGTACGTAGCCATGACGAATGTTATCCTGCATAATATAAACACGATAAAACAGTCACTAAGTTTTTCTAAGATAGGGATATCTTGAGAATGGGATATAACTTACGCTGTAAGTGTATTGATTTATAGATAGTACTAAGCGTTAAGTGAATGTATAGCAGTCTTTGTGAGTAGACGTTTATTCAATAATAATGCAGATTGGTGTTTGATAGTTTAGTGAGAATAAGCTGACATCATCATATAAATGACTAAAACATAAAAAAATGAAACTCAAAATAATTGAACTTTAAAAACGGGGAATAATAATATGAAGAGTCAACTAATTGCTCATAGGATACAGCGCAAACTAAAGGCTAGCCTGCTAGCAGCTTCGTTAAGTACGGTTATGATTACAGCTGGTACAGTGGCTATCAGTGCAATGACTATCTCCAGCGCCCAAGCGGCAGTCATTACTGCTGATTTTTCTGATCTTGTCCAGCAAGTAACCCCAGGCGTGGCGCGCGTCAACGTTACCAAGACGGTCAGTGAAGCAGAGCTGGCTAAAGCCCAAACCGCTGACTTATTGCGTCAGTTCTTTGGTGACCGCATACGTATCCCTGAACAGGCAGCAACACCAGCAATTGAACATGCTTATGGCACGGCGTTTTTTGTGACATCTAACGGTTATATGTTGACCAATCATCATGTAGTGGAAGGCGCAGATAAAATTACCGTTACGCTAAATGATCGTACGGAGCTTGATGCCACATTGATTGGTAGTGATGAGCGCTCAGATGTAGCTGTGCTAAAAGTTTCAGGCAGTCAATTCCCAGCTTTGCCTATTGGCGATTCTAATATCATAAAAGTCGGTGAGCCAGTATTGGCAATTGGTTCTCCATTTGGCTTTGATTATTCGGCCTCTGCCGGAATCGTGAGCGCCAAGTCCCGTAGTTTTTCACGCGAGACCAGTGTGCCCTTTATTCAAACTGATGTAGCGCTCAATCCTGGTAACTCAGGCGGGCCATTATTTAACCAGCGCGGTGAAGTGATCGGCATTAACTCACGAATTTTTAGTGGTACAGGCGGCTATATGGGCTTATCGTTCTCTATCCCCATAGATGCTGCGATGGATATTTATGAGCAGCTCAAATCTAACGGTGAGGTAACGCGTGCTTACTTAGGTATTTATCCGCAGGATATAGATCGTAATTTGGCAGAGGTTTATAAGTTGGCACGGCCACAAGGCGCACTTTTGACCCGCGTATCGCCAGACTCGCCAGCTCAAAAGGCAGGACTTAAAACAGGCGATATTATCTTACAATATAACGATATCAAAATAATGCGAGCATCTGATCTCCTAAATCTCATTAACCGTGGCAAACCTAATGAGACGTTTCGTGCGCAAGTACAACGTGATGGTAAACAGCTGAACGTATCGGGTAAGCTTAGTCATGCGCCAAGTGATGTCCAAGCGCAAGGTCGCGATCAGCAAGATAATGAGGTGCGTGTAGGCTTGCGCTTACGTAACTTGACCCCTGAAGAGCAAGCGGAGCTAGCTACGGATGGTAAGACTGGCGTGCTAGTCACCGCGGTTGATCCAACAGGATTGGCGGCGCGTTCAGGTATCATGGCAGGGGACGTCATCACCAACTTACATCAAAAGCCTATTGCTAAAGCTGCAGATTTTTCTAGTGCTATCTCATCACTACCAACCAAGGGCGTTGTGACTATTGAAGTTATGCGTCAGGGTATACCAGCGATTATCGGTCTACGTATTGAGTAAGGTCAGTTGTGAAAGGACAGTAACGAATGATAGCTGATGGGGCTTGTTTATCGTGGACATCGCCCCTTATAATGGCTGGTTTTTTATCATAAGTTAGTATTAGGGTTTCTTATTTTTGTACGTCTATATTATAGCTAGGTATTCATGATTGACCACGCCGTTTATACGCTAAGTATGCTTACCGCAACAGCACTGTTAGCGTACGTGATACTGTGGTCAGGGTTACAAACTTTTAATGCCAATCCTAGCAAGCGCTTTATGCGCATATGGCCAAAGTTGGCATTGTATTATGCGGCTTACACCATGCCGATTTGGGCACTGCTATTGGTGATCGGTCGAGCACAAAACGTGACGCCAATGCTGGCACAGTTATCACTACCGATAGTAGTGATTGCGATAGTAGCGATGGGATTATATTTTTATACCGTTATTGTGCAGCCTAATTGTTTGCGCCTGCACCATCAGACGGTTGATATTGGTTTAAAAGCGCCCTTGACCGTAGCAGTATTGGCAGATTTACGGATTGGGTTATATAGTGGTAAACCGCGACATATACGTAAACTTGTTGCGACAATCAACGAGTTATCGGCGGATGGGGTATTGATTACTGGTGATTGGCTTTATTATCCGGGTGCCGATTTAGTCGGGCAACTGATGCTCTTTAAAGGGGTCAATAAGCCTATTTATACGGTAATGAGTGTTTCAGACTTGCGCTATCAGTCGATGAATACCACCAAACAGGGGCAGCCATTATTAGAAGATACTTTAGCTTGCGCCTTTGATGTGCTGGACATTACCTATATCGGTCAGCAATGCCGCTCCCTGCCGCCGATATCTACCCGTTCCGCTACAAATAATCCTCAAAGTGTGCGATCGCAAGGCTCAAATCTTGCACCTCATATTGCGATGTTGTGCGGTTGGCAGGATATGCCGCCTTATTATCTTAAAGGCGCAAGCTTACAAGTTGACAATGCACAGTCTTGTAAAAACCCAGTAACCAAACCTTCTAAGATAGATAAATCTACTCAAAATACCACCGCCAATAGTGATGTCATTGTGGTAGCCGACAAAGCAGAACTTTGTACTAAAATCGAAAATGCTGTGTTACCAGTTATTATTCTTGCCTCACGCTTTGATAGTATTACAGATTTGCCAAAAGCATTGCAGCCAAGACCACTACTGATTGCAGCTGCTGCAAAATCAGTAAAACCGAGTGACAATTTAAGTCACTCATCGCAGCAGCAACGTTCTAGTAGCGAGGCTGGTATTAAATCCACTATTGTCTCTTATACTGGTTTTGATAATAGACGCGGTTTATATCAACATGCTAGCGCACAGGTATTCGTGAGTAGTGGTATTGGTACACGTGGGTCACCATTTCGTCTGCGCCGTCCCACCATCGACGTATTGACGATTCGTTGAGAGTAAGCAAAAGGTTTTACCCATGCTGATAAGTTGCGCTAGACTTAATTGTGAGCCAAGAAGAAAAGTTAAGTTTGAGTTCTCTACAAATAATAGCCAATTGAAGCGCAATTGTTAGTGAGCGATTAAATCAAAATATGCTACACTATCGGGCATTTATATTAGTAGTTGATGTTAATATTTAATGAAGCAGGGCAGCAGTCCTTGCACACGACCTATCATGTAATAGCTTTAACCAAAGCTAGGACAATACAGTAAGGCACAGTTATGAGTACAGCATACGACGACATCAAGACCCGACTACAAGGCTCAATGGTAGCTTTGGTAACGCCCATGCACCCTGACGGCAAGGTCGATTATAAACGTCTGTCAGACCTCATAGACTGGCAGATCGAGCAAGGCACCCATTGCCTCGTTGCGGTTGGAACCACTGGTGAGTCTGCTACCTTATCTATGCAAGAGCACAGTGATGTCATTCACTATTTTGTAAAGCATGTTAACGGCCGCGTACCAGTCATAGCTGGTACGGGCGCCAATAATACGACTGAAGCTATTAAGCTGACCCAAGACGCTAAAGAGGCTGGCGCAGACTGTGCGCTGTTAGTTGCACCTTATTATAATAAGCCGCCACAAGAAGGCTTGTACCAGCATTACAAGGCTATTGCTGAAGCAGTTGACATACCGCAAATGCTCTACAATGTGCCGGGTCGTACGGTCGTAGACATCGCACAACAAACCGTAGAGCGTTTAGCTGATATCGACAATATTGTAGCTATCAAAGATGCAACTGGTTCTGTTGGTCGCGGTGAGCAATTAATTAAAGCTGTCGGTGATAGAATTGTCATCTTATCTGGTGATGATGGCACTGCGCTTGATTTAATGAGAGTAGGCGCAAAAGGTAATATCTCTGTGACTGCAAATGTCGCCCCCAAATTGATGAGTGAAACCTTCACAGCCGCTCTGCGTGGTGATTTTGATACAGCAAATGCGGCACACGATATTGTTAAGCACTTGCATCGCGATCTATTTATTGAGTCGAGTCCTATTCCAGCAAAATACGCGTTACATAAAATGGGTATGATAGATACTGGTATTCGTCTGCCGCTAGTATGGTTGGCTGAAGAACACCATGCCACTATTGATACCGCTTTAGTACGGGCCAACTTACTATAAATATCGGCTAGAAGTTGATTATAGATGCGGTGCTAAATATTACCAGCACCGCCTCCATATGAGTGTCGATTGCTAACTCTGAGAGATAATATGATGAAAGCATCATTAACTACCCCAAAACGACTTACCGCTATACTCACTTTGGTTTTAAGCAGCACTTTAGTATTGAGTGGCTGTCAAGCTACCAAAGAGCTACTTGGCAAGCGCGACAATGGCAGCTTAGAATATCAAGACAGCAAAAAACTTGCCCCACTAGAGCTGCCTGTAGCTCAAGAAGCCGCGCCATTTGTACCGTTATACCCAACACCAAATCTTGGTGCCAACACGCTTAAATTACAGAACCAATCAGGCAAACAGTATCAACTACCAAAGCCTGAGCGTGCAGTTCCAGTGACTGCAACACCTACTAATTAAAGATTTAGATCCCCAGTTATACCGCCAGTCTTTTGGCGGTAGTTGCGCGTTTTTATCATATAAGTTTGAATGAACAGGACCCTCCACCATGCAAAAGCAACAATTGCTCTATAAAGGCAAAGCAAAATCTGTCTATGAGACTGACGACAATGATTTTCTAATCTTACACTTTCGTGATGATACCTCTGCCTTTGATGGTAAGCGAGTTGAGCAGTTGGCACGTAAAGGTGAGGTAAATAACCGCTTTAACGCTTTTATTATGCAAAAGTTAGCAGAAGCTGGTATCGAAACTCATTTTGAAAAGCAGCTGTCAGACAATGAAGTATTGGTTAAGCGTCTCGATATGATTCCAGTGGAATGCGTCGTGCGTAACTTCGCTGCAGGTAGTCTGGTACGTCGTCTGGGTTTGGAAGAAGGTCAAGCACTTACGCCACCTACTTTTGAGCTATTCTATAAAGATGATGCACTTGGTGATCCAATGGTTAACGAATCATTGTCGGTGACGTTAGGCTGGGCGAATGAAGAGCAATTGGCGCAAATGCAAAAGCTAACTTACCAAGTTAACGATGTACTTAAAGCATTGTTTGAAGCTGGCGATTTGATGCTAGTGGACTTTAAATTAGAGTTTGGTGTGTACCATGATCGCATCGTCTTAGGTGATGAATTTTCGCCAGATGGTTGCCGTATTTGGGACAAAAACACTAAGAAGAAACTTGATAAAGACCGCTTCCGTCAGTCATTAGGTGATGTCATTGAAGCTTATGAAGAAGTTGCTAAGCGTATTGGTGTGCCATTAAGCTAAATGCCTTATTAAGCTCGTGCTGAATACGGATAAAATAATTATAAAGAACTGAGCCCTGCGTTCAGTTTTTTTATGCAAAAAATAACTGAACCACCAAGAAAGATACACGACTAAGAGGCCTTATTATTCATATAATAAATTTTATTTTTTAAAACAGGCTGATTGATACCTATGTCTAAAGCTATTACAACCACTGTGCTAGAGCCAATATGGTTTACTCGTCCAACGTGTGTGGTTGCCGCTGACTTGGTGGGTAAGGTGCTTTGTAGACAGTTAACTGATAGTGATGGAGAGGTCAAAACATTGCGTATGCGTATCTCTGAAACCGAGGCTTATATTGGTGAAGATGATCCTGCCTGCCATTCGCATGCAGGCACCCGTACGTCACGGACTGAGATTATGTATGAGCAAGGTGGGGTATTTTATGTCTATCTTACTTATGGCGTACATCACATGCTTAATTTAATCAGTGGGCCTGCAGAGTCACCTGAATCGGTACTAATAAGAGCTGGATTTTTAACGGACTGTAGTGATCAATTGATAGATGAGCAGCATCTTAGCGCTGACAAACAATTAACGCATTCAAAGCAGTTTGCTGGTCCAGGTAAACTGACTAAACGTCTGCAAATTGACCGCACTTTATATAGTAAAACTATTAGTCCTGCATCAAATGTCTGGATTGAAGATGATGGTTGTCAGCCGCCGTTATCGCTACGTCGACGTATCGGCATTGATTATGCTGGTGATGCGAAAGACTGGCTACTGCGTTACGTATGGACGGATCATCCTTCTTTATCAAAAAAGTAAAGGGTATGATTGTTTTGCATGATTTCTTTTTGGGTGATTTCTTCATCAAGTTAAAACTATGAGGCCAATGTATGTATAAATTGACGGTTTTTATTCCAGACAGTGCTTTAGAGCAGGTCAAATCTGCACTATTTAGCGCGGGTGCTGGGACTATCGGTAATTATGAGCAGTGCTGTTGGCAAGTACAGGGAACGGGGCAGTTCAGGCCATTGGCAGGCAGTACGCCTCATATTGGTATGCATGACAAACTTGAAGAAGTTGATGAGTGGCGAGTTGAGATGGTGGTAAATGAGGAAATTATTCACAAGGTTATTGATGCCTTAAAAAATGCTCATCCTTACGAGACACCTGCATACGATGTTATCAAGGTTTTAGATTTTTGAGGGTAAGTTTTGCAAAGGCAACAGTAATTGCTTAAATATCAGAGACGAAAAAAAGGCCAAACAAAACCAAAGACTGGCTTGTTTGGCCTAGGGCACCAAAACTTTAACGATGCCAAAAGCTTAACTTCGTGCTAATGCTGATTTCATTAATAATCAGTCTTTTTTAACCTTGATTACATCTAGGTTAGGATAGCTAAGCTCAATCTCATAATCTTGTCCGCCACGTGTTGCCTCAATCTCAAAGATGCCGCGTTTTTTCTTCTCATCGAGTTCGATATCTGTGACTCGATAGCCCATCGCACTGACCTTTCTGATCGCACGCTGTCGAATAACTGGATAACGTGATTCGTTTTTGAGCCTATCTTCGACATTGTGACCTTTCTTTTTACCATTGTCTTTGTACTGACCATTACCATAGTTTTGCTTGTTGTGTTTGTTCTTATCTTTACGATAATCATCGTTATCTTGCCAGTCGTTTGACCAGTCTTTCTTAACTGAACTAATACGCTGAAGGTCAGGATAAGTGTATTTTAATTCGTAAAACTGATTTTTCTTTTTCGCATGGACAACAAGTATTTGGCGACCACGATAGTCATCAGACCTGATATTTACTACATCGTAACCGCTGCGACGTAGCTCTTGGCGTAATTGCTGGCTAGCACGACTGAAACTACCATCACGGTAGACTGGTTGATTATCGTAACCTGATGCCACAGTACAGCCGACGGTTGCGCCTAATAGCGTTACTGCCAAACCTGCTGAGACGGCAGTTTTCATGGTTAATCGAGATAGGAATGTCATAATCTATTTACTCCTCTAGTGAATCAAAGCTCAGTATGCAAATATTTTTTTATCATTACCATTTGTTAGATTATTCTAGATTTATAATAGGTATGACATATTAGAGTGATTAAGGAAATAGCTTCTTAAACTCTCGTATTCATTTGTTATTCTGCTCTTTGAAATAATTTCTTACATAAGCATAGTAGTCCACAAAACTTGATAACAAATGTCGGTAGCGTTAATAAAGTGTAAACGATATGTGTGCGCCCGTAAGAATTCAATGACTTTTGATCAATGTTAATCAGTAAGTAGTAGGTTTATCGCTAACTAGCTAGCGATTTTCACTATAATTAAAGGTGTATAAAGAAAATAAGATAATAAAAATTATATTATTCACAGTGGTTTCGTTGCTAGAAATTTCAGTAGAAGAGAAAGAGTGTAAATAGGGTATAATTTTGACTGAAGTGATATATACCTCTGCAAGTCAATTTGTATGGGCATTCTATCAATTGATTTGCATGTAAATTTGTCGTTTGATCAATGAAATGACTAAAAATTTACTGTATAAAAATTAAGAATATATCATTTTGAAATATTCGTGTAAGCATATGCTTACAAGCAATGACGTTTATGCGACTTAACAGGAAGGTGATAATTTGACACTATAGTCACACGGCATTAGGGAGTGTGACTCAAGGATTGAGTTAACCGCATTAGGGATAATGAGTCATTTACTAGCATCAGGATGATAATAGTAAATGAAGTAAGGATGCACAACCTTTGCTGATAACCGTAGTAAAAAGGGCAGGATGCCCAGTATCACAATATGCTGAATATTATGCAAGGATGTATAAGAAACAGTCGTGATAGGTAACATGGATAGTTAACAATAAAACCGCATAACAATTATTTGCTATGCGGTTTTATCGTGTCTAGACATTGAGAAAGTCTTAATAGATTAAACATCTCATACTTCTTTTATTTTTCAGTCGTTGTTCCAAAAACACCTACCAAAATTTATATAAATATTAGTCAATAAAAAACCGCATGAACTCATGCGGTTTTTTTATTTAAATAAATGGCAATCTAGTATTTATTTTCGCGGCGCCAGTCGTCTACTTCACGTTCAGCATCATCTTTACTGTGACCGTAACGCTCTTGAACCTTGCCTACTAGTTTGTCGCGACTGCCTTCAACATGTAATAAATCATCATCAGTTAGGTCAGCCCATTTTTGCTTAACTGAACCCTTCATTTGGTTCCATTCGCCTTTTAGAGTATGTTCGTTCATTGTTATTTTCCTTCTTTTAATTATTAAATTGAATTTTGAGACGTTTCTTCCATCTGTCTTTCTTTGATTTGTAACTTTATTCAGTAGCTATCGGTAAATATCAATAGGCTAGCTGGTGATATCTAATATAGGCGTTCAAAATTGCCTTGTCTGTATACGCAATGTTTAGAGTGTTGCTCTTTTATAGAAATTAGCATGCCTATGTTATGAGTCGCATATTTGTGTAATAACTAGCGTAGTTTCCAGCAAAATACGTAAAAATAGTAAGCAAATTTAAAAGTAATTAGTAAAGATATAAAGGCTCAGTAAATATTTTTTTAAAAGAATTAAGCTTTGCTGCAGATTTAATTATAGACTTATTGTCTAAATGACTATAGCCTTATAGTTGAAATAATAAATACATTATATGCTTGATCAAGCTACGGTAGATTGACAGTGAGTGCATTTAACATAGTGAGTTCTAACAAATTAGAAACAAAGCGTGAGCTGGCAAAAGCGAAAACGCGTCATACCCTGCTAAAAAGTGCCTTGCAGCTGTATAGCTTAGAGGGTACTTATGGCATGAGCATGAATAAAATTGCGAAAGGCGCAGGTATTGCCCAGCCCAGTTTTTACAATCATTTTGATAGCTTAGATGCGTTGCAGCATGAGTTGAGCGAACAGCTTAAAGATAACTATTTATCGCCCATGCGTATGGCTTGGGTGAATATGCTAAGAGACTATGCAACGCTGACCAGAGATCAATTCAATCAGCGTTGCCAGCACTGTTTGACCATGATTTTTGATGTGGCGTTTCAGAATATCGAATTGTTTCAACGCTTAATCGAAGACAGTCTGCGCTATGGTTCAACAGTAGAAGATAGAGGCTTGGGAAGTCTGATTAGCGAGATACAAACAGAGTGGACGGATATATTCATGCAAGGATTACAGTCAGCCGAGTGCTCTTTTGAGAAATCTGAAGTTAACCTCTGTGTCGATATCGCTGCTGCCCAAGTACATGAATTGATATTGGGCTGCCATCAACAACGTTATTCACGACAGCAAGCAATTACGATGTTGAGTAAGAACTTTGATTCACTGTTCAGCAGTTTTTTTACAAAAGAATTGCGAAGAGTAAATGGCTAATTATTTAGTAGCTAGCCATTAAGGTTATTAAAGATATTGAAGTCATAAAAGTCATAAAACGGAATTTATATCGAAACAAGATATTAGAAATAACAAGGAGCGCGACCATGGCTAATGAACAAATCAAGATGAATGAGCAAACCCATTTTAGAACCTGCAATTTATGCGAAGCCATGTGTGGCATCGTCATCCAGCACGATGGTGACAAGGTGTTATCGATTAAAGGCGATAAAGACGATCCATTCTCCAAAGGTTATATTTGTCCAAAAGCGACTGCCTTGCAGGACTTGCATGAAGACAATGATCGCCTGCGTCATCCGGTTGAAAGAACCGCTAACGGTTGGAAAGAGATTAGCTGGCCAGATGCTCTAGATAAAGTGGCGGCTGGTATTCAGTCGGTACAGAAAAAACATGGTAAAAACGCTCTTGGTATTTATTTAGGTAATCCTAACGTCCATAATCTGGGCGGCATGTTAACGATTAAGCATTTACTCACCAGTATAAAAACGCGTAGTCGTTTTTCTGCGACTTCTATCGATCAACTGCCGCACCATATCGTGAGTATGCATCTGTTTGGGCATATGCTGCGCATTCCTGTGCCTGACGTCAATCGTACCCAATATATGCTCATCATTGGCGGCAATCCGCTGGCGTCTAACGGCAGTATTATGACCGCACCGAATATGCGCCAAAAGCTCAAAGATATCAAAGCACGTGATGGCAAAGTGGTGGTAATAGATCCAAGACGCACCGAGACGGCAGATATTGCTAGCGAGCATCATTTTATTCGCCCAGCGACGGATGTCTTACTATTACTTGCCATGCTTAATGAAATCTATTTACAAGGTTATGCGGACAAAGCGCGCGCTAAAAATAATAGGGCGGCGGCCTTAGCACCAGAGATTGAGCGCATTGCAGACTTTGCTAAAGACTATAGTGCCGAATCCGTAGCTGATATTACTGGCATTTCTGTAAGTGAGATTAAACGACTGGTCAAAGAGTTTTGTGAAGCCGAAAGCTCCGTCTGTTATGGGCGCATGGGCGTATCAGTGCAAGAGTTTGGCTTATTAAGTCAGTATCTCATTATGGTCATTAATATTGTCACAGGCCGCTTGGATGAAGTTGGTGGCCTGATGTTCCCCAATCCTGCAGTCGATGTGGTCAATAACTCAGGCCCAGGCTATTTAGGTAAGCGCCATAGCCGCGTGAGTAATTTGCCTGATTTTAATGGTGATTATCCAGTGGTTGCGATGGCGGATGAGATGCTGGTAGAAGGCGCGGGACAGTTAAAAGGATTTATGACTGTCGCTGGCAACCCTGTACTCAGCACGCCCAATGGTGAAAAATTAGACGAGGCGTTTACCAACTTGGACTTTATGGTCGCTATTGATTACTTTGTCACAGAAACCAGTCGTCATGCGCATATCATTTTGCCACCAGTCTCGCCGCTAGAGCGCGATCATTATGACGTTACCTTTAATAATTTTGCCGTACATAACGTAGCTAAGTATTCAAAAGCTTTATTCCGTAAGAAAAAAAGTGCCAAACATGACTGGCAAATCTACTTAGAATTGGCAAAACGTTTAGATAAAAAAGCACCACTTGCAACCAGAGTTGAGCGTCTACTAGTAAAGGTTTTGGGACCGAAGTTTGTGCTCAATCAGGGACTAAAGCGTGGGCCTTATAAGGGTCTAAACTTAAAGAAACTAAAGAAAAATCCGCATGGCATTGATTTAGGAGCTCTCAAAAGGATGTTGCCAGAAGCTTTAAAACATAAGGACAAGCAAATACATCTTAACGTTGATTTTTATAAAGCAGATTTAGAGCGTGTACAGGAGATGGTGCAGGACTATGATGATCAGCAGATTCTATTGATTGGTCGTCGCCATGTACGTAGTAATAATTCGTGGTTGCATAATAGCTATCGCTTGGTAAAAGGTAAGCCACGCTGTACGCTTATGTTGCATCCTGAAACGGCTAAAGAATACGGTATCGAGGACGGTCAAAACGTAAAAGTTACCTCACGCGTTGGCAGTGTGAATATCATCGCAGAAGTCACCGATGAGCTGATGCCAAGAGTGGTGAGCATCCCGCATGGTTGGGGTCACGGCCGTAAAGGTGTGAAACAGAAGATTGCTCAAGCGCATGCAGGCGTCAGTGTGAATGACTTGACGGACGATACGTTAATCGATCAGTTAAGTGGTAATGCGGCGGTCAACGGCGTACCTGTGCAGTTAGAAGCAGTTGAGCCTGAAGTGGTTGATTTGGAGACTACTGATTCAAGCGTTGATTCCGAAACTGAATCTTCCAACATTGAATCTTCCGATATTGAGTCAGGAAATGCTGCATAAAATTAGCATTGCGCTAAATTGAAAGTCTAACATTTGAACAAAGAAGGCATCTATAAGGGCGTCTTTTTTATATCTATTATTCGCTTATGGTTTATACAAGGCGAATACGTATTACGTATGGCTGGTAAAAATTTTCTTGCTTGCTGTGCGCTATGCCAGACAGAGGCTGCGAAAATTTCTACCAGCCAAAATATATTGGCTTTAAAGATACTATCTATGAGAACTCACACCAACAAAGTCAAAATCGACTGGCGGTGTTTCGCCCTGTATCAATAAGCTAATAGCTTTTGCCGAGCCACAAGCATGCGTCCAGCCAAGCGTACCATGACCAGTATTGAGCCATAAATTGTCAAAACTAGCGTTTGTATTGTGACTACCGTGACGGACTTGACCCTTATGCGCGCGTCCTATTAACGGTACGTTTGATGGGGTCATCGGTCTCAGTCCTGTCCAATATTGCACAGAGTTAGCAATGATGCCTTTCGGGAATAGCTGCTGTACACGGCGAGTGATAGCTTCACAGCGTGTGCTATTCAAATCCAAATTGTAGCCATTGAATTCTGCCGTGCCAGCAACGCGCAATTTATCGCCAAGGCGTGAGGTCACGAGCTTAAACTCATCATCAATGAGACTGACAAAGGGTGCTAGGTGAGGGGCGCGCGGATTGATTTGATAAGTGGCCGAGTAGCCTTTGGCAGGGAAGATAGGCAGGTGAATATTGAGAGGCTTCATTAATGCAACGCTATAGCTGCCAAGTGCCAGTACATGGCTGTCTGCACTAAAGGTTTGCGCATTTTCGCCCTTGGGACGGATAGTGATGCTATGGATATGCGGACTAGTAGAGTGGGCGTCAGCGTTTAACGTCAAAACCTCCGTATCATATAAGAACTGCACGCCAGCCTTGGCGCAGCGCTCAGCTAAGCGCTGAGTAAATAGATGGGCATTACCTGATTCATCACGGCTGGTATAAGTAGCGCCTTTGAGCTTATGGGCAACAGGGTAGAGCGCTGGCTCCAGACTGACGGCATTATTGATATCAATGATATGGCGTTCGCAGCCTAGCTCTTGCATACGCTGTGTTGGCACAATGGCGGCATCAAACTCAGCCTGGTCGGTATAAAAATGCATGATACCGCGCTTTTGCTGCTCGTAATCAATACCGATATCAGTACGCAGCTGCTGCAAACTATCTCGTGAATATAATCCTAGACGTACCATTTGTACCAGATTGGCATCAGCTCTATCTGCGCGGCACTCTTGCAAGAACTGCATTGCCCACTTAAGCTGCGCCTTGTCAGCGCGTAAGCGATACAGTAGCGGCGCATCCTCTTTAAACAACCATTTAAGCGCTTTCATTGGGGTAGTAGGATTGGCCCAAGGAGTCGCGTGCGAGACGGATATCTGCCCACCATTGGCAAACGAGGTCTGCATTCCCGCTGCAGATTCTCGCTCAATGACAGTCACATCATAGCCTGCTTGGCGAAGATACCATGCAGTGCTTACACCCACCACGCCTGCTCCGAGTACCGCAATATGTGTCATAGGACGCTCTACTGTGATTTTTTAGTAGCTATTAAAGTTCTTAACAGTTATCAGTTACTATCAGTACTTCTAGTTAATGCCACTAGCCCATTACTGCGGACGCGCAACATCGGCTTGGAGTGCTGGTGGTAATTCTAATAGGGTAAGTTCGCTATCATCAAGGTGTGCTGGGCGTGCAACAACTAATGCTTCAAAGCCTTCGGCAGTAGCAACGGCATTGACCACTTGGATTTTATCAAGCTTGTCACCTGCTGCTGGGACATCACCTGAGCCTTTCACATAATGTAAAAATGCTTTGGGTGCCGCTTTAAAGTAAATGCGAGCAATGACTTCTTGACCCAAATAGCAGCCTTTATCGTAGTCCATACCACCGCGTTGATGGAGGCGCAGCTCTTGCGGCTGAAATTGACCTTGCGTTGCTGCCACGATCCAATAGTTACCGTTTTCGATACTGCACTGCATCCAAGCTTGAGTATCTGCTGGCGTATTATGATCGTCCTTATGACTAAAGGTCGGCTCATCAGCGAGCACACAAGGGTAAATCGCTATCGGTGCGCTAGTCTCAAACTTTGAAAATGCCCCGAACTTTTTTACATGCGTTTGAAAAGACTCAGCGCAATCGGCACTGATCACTACATCAAAGTGCTTTTCCGCTTGTTTTTTAATCCAAATACCGAATTCAATACGACCTTTTAAATTGCTAAGCGCCGCTGCTTGATAGCTAAGTCCGAGCTTGGTGACATCACAAGTCAATTGCCCTTGTAAGAATTTTTCGGCATCCTCGCCTTGGATGGTTAATTGTGCAAACTGCGGCAAAGTCGATACATTTAAAGATTGAGTCATTGTTATTATCCTTCTGATGGAAGTTTGTCCTAAAGATAGAGGTATTAAAACTATATAAGGCTAGGAAGAGTACCACAAAAAACAAGGTCATAAAAAACGCTGTGGTTAAGCTTTAAATTGGGCACAGCGCCCAGTTTTCAACCGTACAAATTGGTTAAAGGGTACGAGTTACGGTACAATGTTATATCTAGGCTGGGTCTAGAATAAACCTAAATGATGATGGCTGCCGAGGAAATTATGAGCTTACCAAATTGCCCAAAATGTGATGCTGAATATACGTACGAAGATGGTGCGTTACTGGTATGTCCGATGTGTGCTCATGAATGGACGGCGGATGAAACGGATGCGGCGCAAGCTGAAGACCAAGACGCGGTCATTCGTGATGCGGTCGGTAACGAGCTGCAAGATGGTGACGCGGTTACTGTCATTAAAGACTTAAAGGTCAAAGGATCGTCAACCATTATTAAAGTAGGTACTAAGGCAAAAAGCATTCGTCTATTGCCAGATGCTACCGATGGTCATGATATTGACTGTAAACTTGATGGCTATGGCCCGATGAAGCTTAAATCTTCGGTGGTTAAAAAGGCTTAAACTAATACGTTTCGTTTAAAAAAATGATATTAAAATCTGATAATAATTAAGCAGAAAATTTACTTTTCATAAAATAATAGAAGTTACTAAATAGTAAATTAGTGAATAGAAAGCGACTAAATAAAAGACCACTAAATAGAGAATAACTATGAGCACTAAAAACGAACAGCTTTTCGCGCAAGCACGTAAGCATATCCCAGGTGGCGTAAACTCGCCAGTCCGCGCCTTTGCAGGGGTAGGTGGTACGCCTATCTTTATGCATCGTGCTAACGGCAGCAAAATCTATGACACCGAAGACAATGCTTATATCGATTATGTCGGCTCGTGGGGACCAATGATTTTGGGTCATGCGCATCCAAAAGTGATCGATGCCGTAAAAAAGGCTGCTGATGATGGTTTAAGCTTCGGTACACCAACACCGTTTGAAACCACGGTTGCAGATAAGATTTGTGAAATCGTCCCGAGTGTTGAGATGATTCGTATGACCAGCTCAGGCACAGAAGCGACCATGAGTGCGATTCGTCTGGCGCGTGGCTATACCCAACGTGACAAAATTGTCAAATTTGAAGGCTGCTACCATGGTCATTCAGACAGCTTGTTAGTAAAAGCAGGTTCGGGCATGCTTGATATTGGTGAACCAACGTCAAAAGGCGTACCAGCGGATTTTGCTAAGCATACTATTACGATTCCTTATAATAATCCGCAAGCGATTAAGGATTGCTTTGAGAAATGGGGTGAAGAGATTGCCTGCGTTATCTTAGAGCCGATCGCTGGTAACATGAATATGGTCATTCCGACCCAAGAGTTTCATGATACTTTGCGTGCAGAGTGTACCGCGAATGGCGCGGTACTGATCTTTGATGAGGTCATGACGGGCTTTCGCGTTGGCCTTGGCGGTGCACAAGCACACTTCGGCATCGACCCTGACTTGACGTGCTTTGGTAAAATCATCGGTGCAGGCTTACCGGTTGGTGCTTTCGGTGGTAAGAAAGACATCATGTCTTGCATAGCGCCACTTGGCGGTGTCTATCAAGCCGGTACGTTATCAGGTAACCCACTGGCGATGCGTGCTGGTATCGCTATGTTTGAAGACTTAACAGCAGACGGTTTTTATGATGAATTAGCAGCAAAAGTAGACAAGCTGGTTGATGGTTTTCAAGCGGCGGCTGACAAGCATGGTATTAACCTGCGCACTAATAAATTGGGCGGCATGTTTGGCATGTTCTTCGTCAGAGACAGTGAGACGACTGTACCTCAGAACTTTGATGAAGTGACAGAGTGTGATATGGACGTGTTTAATACCTTCTTCCATGGCATGCTAGATCGTGGTATCTATTTGGCACCGTCTGCTTATGAAGCTGGCTTTATGTCTATCAAGCATAGTGATGAAGATATCGAAACTTCAATTAAAGCGGCTGATGAGATATTTGCAGAAATGGCAAATCGTAACTGAGCCAGTTGTAGCTTTAAGTATTTAAAATAAAAAACCAGCCACTGTGCTGGTTTTTTTGTGGCTAAAACTTATTCATTTCATAAAATCATTTCAAACAAAGTGAAGGAGTTTGTATAACGAGTATTTTGATTAAAGATATTGAATAAATCAAAAAATAGTCTCTGTCAGTACCATGGTTGAATGCTCAACACGGCCTATAAAACAGCTAATAAATTGTGCTATTCTGAGAATAATCATGATAATTAAGCAAGGACGCTAACCGATGAATACTAGCTTTGACAATAATGCGCCTAGCAGTACTATTCCACCGCTGTGGCAAGCCGCGTATGAGAAGTATGGGCTAAGAAATAATCTAAATGTGTTAGAAGATAAGCACAATCTGATAGATTTATTACAACCAAAGATTGATCAGCACAGTGATTCTGTGGCTTTTAGTATGGGGCCTGCAACGCTAACCTTTGCGCAGTTAGATATCGCTAGTCGCCGCTTTGCCGTTTTTTTGCAAACACAAGGAATAAGCAAAGGCGACCGCATTGCTGTACAACTACCAAATATATTACAGTATGCCGTGGTATTACTTGGTTGTTTGCGGGTGGGTGCGGTACTGGTCAATGTTAATCCAATGTATACCCACTATGAGTTGGCGCATCAGCTGACGGATGCTCAAGCCTGTGGTCTTATCGTCCTCGATGGTATGAGCTCTGCTTATGAGCAGTTAGAGAATGACGTTAAGGCGCAACTAAAATGGGTCGTTAGATGTTCTATAGATTCTAACGCTGCACCTTCTGATAATGATATTGCCTTATTAAGTCAGATTGGCTCAAATCAAACCCACTCAGCCAATGATTCCCATAGCGTACCAGTATCAGCAACTGCTACTGAATCATCGCAAGAAAACATAGCGCCTGATAACATAAAGTTTGCACACATTATGCAATCGCAGCGCGCAGAAGACTTGAAAGACGTCACTATTGAGCGCGAAGATTTGGCCTTGTTGCAGTATACCGGTGGTACGACAGGTAAGCCTAAAGGTGCGATGCTCACGCATTACAATGTCATGGCAAATGTCTGTCAGTGTTATGCGATGTTTGGCAGTGCGATTGAAGCGGGACGTAGCGAGCAGATTAAAATACTCAATCCGCTGCCGCTCTATCACATCTTCTCATTTACTGTTTGTGGTTTGCTTGGTATCTATGGCGGTTGGGAAGATATATTGGTTACCAACCCACGTGATATCGACGGATTAGTCAAGATCATCGAGCAGCATCGTCCGCATGTTATTCCTTCAGTCAATACTTTATTCATTGGTATGCTCCATCATCCAAAATTTGCCAGCCTTGATTTTAGTCGCTTGGCGTTATCTATCGGTGGTGGCACCGCGATCATCAAAGCAGTATCTGATCAGTGGCAACAAGTCACCGGTATGATTATCAATGAAGGTTATGGCATGTCTGAAACCTCTCCAGTTATCTCTTTTAATCCACCTGGGATTAGCAGTTTTAATGGTAGTGTTGGTTTGCCGTTAGCAATGATGGATATCAAAATCATTGACGAAAATGGGTCAGCTTGTGCTATTGGAACGCCTGGAGAAGTGGGCATCAAAGGCCCACAAGTAATGCGGGGCTATTGGCGCCAAGACAACACTGATACTTTTACCGAGGATGGCTATTTTAAATCAGGTGATATCGGAGTGATGGATGACGAGGGCTTTTTGACGCTCGTTGATCGTAAGAAGGATATGATACTGGTCTCAGGATTTAACGTTTATCCAAACGAAGTGGAAGCTGCGTTGACTGAGCATCCAAAAGTGCTTGAAGTGGCGGTGATTGGTATTGAAGATGAGCACAGCGGTGAAGTGCCTAAAGCTTTTGTAGTCAAAAAGGATTCGAGCTTGAGCGTAGAAGAGTTACAAGACTTTGCAAGCGAGCGTTTAACAGGTTATAAACGCCCGCAGTCATATGAGTTTATCGATGAATTACCTAAGACGGCAGTAGGCAAAATACTGCGTAAATCTTTGCGCTAAATGAGCATCTTACTAAGCCAGTCTAAGCTCTCAAAATATAAAAACACTGGGCTGCAATTTTTAGCAGCCCAGTGTTTTTTATTTATATCCAATATAGCAACTTAAAGGCTTAACTTTATCGTGCCTTATCAAATTTACGATCTTTTAAGCTTAAGTTACCACGCAGTACATCGGTATACATACGAAAGTCGCTAGCAAAGCTCTTTAGTGGAAACTTAAAAGAGGCAGGTTTGTTTTTTTCAAAGAAAAAATGTCCGACCCAAGCGCAAGCATATCCTGCAGCAACGCCTTTTAGTAAGGGTTTTGGCGAACGGGTTTTGACCGACTTTGCCAATCCCAACAAGCCAAAGCTACTACCTGCGAAGTGCAAACGACGGCAAGCCATGTTTTGATGCTCATCCAAATAGAAGTCATAAAACTTCTGCTTTGTTGGGCTCACTGTCTTTATCAAGTCTCTATTGGCATTACCGATACTTTGAGCGTCGGTATTTTTAGTAGTGTTTTGTGTGGTAGTTTGATTCATTTGTTTAGCTTCCTTGCTAATTGTCTATCGAAGACAGGTGTTAGTTCTGATAATTAAAAGGCTTTCTACTTCAATAAAATTTATAGACTGTCATTAAGTGACTGTTATTTATTACAATCTTGATGACTTTCAATGTAGCAAACCGATATCAGTAACACAAGTAATAAGTCTTGATGGAGTGTCTGTTATTTTATTAATTATGTGCTTGACGCTTTACCATAATTTGCGTCACTTGCCACTTTTTGGCATAAATGCTTTAATGGCAAAAATTGCGTCAAATACGTGAGCAGTTTGGTGTAATGGGCACGCGTTTATGTGCTTGTGGTTTTCATACATTTTAATCGTCTCATTTTGACCAATATCTTCTCTCATCTTTATCTGACAGGGTAACTATTTTTCCTATGCTCAATAATGACATTATAGATTCGCCGCTTGCTGATGATGAACTGATGGCTGCCATCGATATTGGTTCGAACAGTTTTCATTTGGCTATTGCCCGTCTTGATCACGGTGAAGTTCGAAAAGTGGTTTCCATGTCCGAAAAGGTGCAGCTAGCGGCAGGACTAGATGAGCATAATATTTTAGGCGCTGCTGCTGAGAAGCGTGGTCTTGAATGTCTTAGCCGTTTTGTCGCTCGTCTTGATGCCGTATCACCTGAGCGTATTCGTATCGTAGCAACGAACGCGTTACGCCAAGCCAAAAATGCCAATGATTTTATAAAACGAGCTAACGAAATACTACCGAAGCCCATTGAGATTATTTCTGGACGCGAAGAAGCGCGACTGATTTATCTTGGTGTCTCACATACTAATGCTAGTAGTGATAAGCGCTTGGTTATTGATATTGGTGGTGGTTCTACTGAATTTATTATTGGACAAGGATTTGATCCGCTACTGACTGAAAGCTTACAGATGGGCTGTGTGGCCTTTACTAAGAAGTTTTTTGCAGATGGGCAGATTACCAAAGAAGCCTTTAATAATGCCATCGTTGCCGCACGTAAAGAAGTGCTGGCTATTAATGGTCAGTATCAAAGGGCAGGCTGGAGTAGTGTCGTTGGCTCTAGTGGTACGATTAAGGCGGTGCGTAATGTACTGGTATCGAAGGGCTGGGCAGATGAGCAAGAGCGTGTCACTTATCAAGGCGTCAAAAAGTTAGAGAAATTGCTGATTAAGATTGGTGATGTAAATGACATTGAGCTGGAGGGTGTGAAAGAACACCGTAAGGCAGTATTCCCAGCAGGCGTAGCCGTACTACGTGCCACTATGAAAGTGCTTGGCATTGAGACTATCGCTTACTCTGATGGGGCGCTACGCGAAGGTGTGATGTATGACATGCTTGGGCGCTTGGCTAGCGAAGATGTACGTGATCGCAGTGTGTTGGCACTAATCAAGCGCTATTCGGTGGATAAAAAACAAGCCAGACAAGTGGTCAGAACCAGCAAACACCTTTTTAAACAAGTTAAAGAAGATTTGCAATTGACCAATGATGATGCTGACGTATTGAGACGTGCGGCATATTTGCACGAGATTGGGCTGGCAATCAGTCATAGTAGCTATCATAAGCATAGCGCCTACTTACTTGAATACTCAGACATTCCAGGATTCTCACAAGTAGATCAAAAGCGTATGGCGCAGTTGATGCTCAACCACAGACGTAAGCTAAAAAGCGATGTGCTTGAGCAGACCTGTAACATTGGCGGTGATAATCTGGTCTATTTATGTCTATTTTTGAGGCTCGCAGTCTTGGCACACCATAGCCGTAGTGAATATGAGCTGCCGGATATACGGCTAGCAATAACTGCTCCCAACTGCTGGCAAATTACTGTCAGCACCGATAAAACACATTATGCTTTTTTGTTTTCAGACCTTTGCGTTGAAATTGAACAATTTGCAAGATGGGGTATTAAGCTTAGCGTTGTTGAAGCCACGTTACCAGCGTAGCCTGTATGTCTCAGGTAGCTAAATAAATACATTACAAAAGCGTTGTTAGCAGTAATGCCGCAGTATATAAATTGTGCTACTATAAGTTTTATTGAGTTTACAACTGTACCTTATTTCTAATTGCCAGTGACAGTTACTTATTGATAGCTTGTTAGGGTCATTTTAGTGAGTCATCAATTTAGCCTCAAATCAATTATTACATGTGATATTGCATCTTATAAATCAGATAAAACGACAAAAGGGAAACGTCTATGAGTACCGTCTGGGATAGCGTTCAGCTTGCACGGCATGCCAAACGTCCATTATTTATGGACTATGTTAATCAGCTGTTTACAGAGTTTGATGCATTGCACGGTGATCGTGCTTATGCTGATGACAAAGCAATTATTGGTGGATTGGCACGCTTTGATGGTATGCCAGTAATGGTCATCGGACAACATCGCGGTCGTAGTACGCGCGAGCGCATTGCTCATAACTTTGGTATGGCCAATCCTGAAGGTTATCGTAAAGTGATACGTCTGGTGAAAATGGCAGAGCGTTTTAACATTCCGGTCATGACTTTTGTAGATACGCAAGGTGCTTATCCAGGTATTGGTGCTGAAGAGCGCGGACAGGCGCAAGCAATTGCTGAGAGCATTGCGGTATTTTCAAGTCTAAAGGCGCCTATTATCGTCACCATTATCGGTGAAGGCGGTTCAGGTGGTGCATTGGCGATTGGGGTTGGTGATAAAGTAAACATGCTACAAAACAGTATTTACTCGGTCATTTCTCCTGAAGGCTGCGCGTCTATCTTATGGAAGACTGCTGAGAAAGCGCAAGATGCCAGTGAAGCATTGAAGCTAAATGCCATCAATCTTTATCAAATGGGTTTGATTGATGCGGTCATCGAAGAGGGCGAAGGCGCACACCTTCATCCGCAGCCAGTGATGAATTCGCTAAAAGCGCTTCTTCTTGAGCAGCTAGATGAAATCAAAGATATGGACGCAGACGTTCGTTGTGAGCAGCGTTATGAAAAGCTAAAAACCTTTAACTCAGAAGTCATGTTGCCTTGCTGATTTAATATAAGATGCTTAACCTTAATGCTAAAATAAAAACGTGTCATTTTATGGCGCGTTTTTTTTGTTTATAAATGTGAATAAATAAGACTGATTATGACTAGTAGTGCCATCTTGCAATATCCTATTGAGCCAGTAGCAGCGTTGCCAATTGATGATGATTTGGCCAAGGCCTTATTGGCCAGTATGGCTGAGTATAGAAGTCAGCTACACGGTCGGCGCATCTGGCTGGCATGTAGTGGTGGCCGTGATTCTTTGGCATTAGCAGCGCTATGTGTGCAGTTATATCGACAAGGTAAACTGCCGTTTTTGCCGCAATTATTGCATGTTAATCATGGGCTGCAAGCAGATAGCCGTCATTGGGCAGAGCATGTCGCTAAGTGGGCGCACATTCAGCAATTACCTTGTCAGGTGTTAGTCGCCAAGGTAGACGGTCATGACGAACAAGCGGCGCGGCAAGCACGTTATCAAATTATGCGCGCCCATATCAATCAAGATGATGTTCTGCTCTTAGCCCATCATGCTGATGACCAAGCTGAGACGGTATTAATGCGCTTGATTCAAGGGGCAGGGGTCAATGGCTTGTCGGGTATGCAGGCGTGGCGAGTACAATCGCAAGGCACGCATCGCAATGTATTATGGCGACCTTGGTTGTCGGTACGTCGTGCCACCATCAGTCACTATGCTCAGCAGTTAAAGCTGCCTTATATCGATGATCCTACCAATGAGGCTGGCGATAATGTGCGTAGTGGCTTGCGTCGCGAGGTGCTTCCAGCGCTCACAGCTTACAACACTAATGCAATAGCCAATATTGCTCGTAGTGCGCAATTACTCGCGGATGCTCAGGCTATTGTGAGCGATCAAGCAAAGCAAGACTTGCAGCAAACGGCTATTGTTCCGTCCGCTACTGTTTCGAGTTATCCACCGTTTCAGCGTGTACTGAATATTGGTGAGCTACATACATTGCCTGTTTATCGGCAACGGCAATTACTGCATACTTGGCTAACGCAAGATGAACCACTGCCACCGCCTAAGCAACTTGTAGATAATGTTTTTAATTTAACTGAGCGTAATGATCACGACCATCAAACCCAATTAGACTGGCAAGGACGTACCCAACCATACAGCATCCGCCGTTATCGTCAGCAATTATATCGTCTTAGTAGCACTTGGCTCGAATGGCTAGCGTTACCACTTACTGGACAAACGCAAACTTTACCTCATTCAAGTTTGGCTCAAAACGTTTTTGCCAGAAATAGCTTGTCTCAAGATAAGTCAGCAACAGTTACATTGCGTACAGGGAAAGGTGTTGATTGGCAATTAGAGATTGCGCTCAATACCTTGATACAGTCTATAAGCGATAAGTTTATAAGCAATAAAGATGAGATTGATCTGAAGTTTGCGCCATTAGGTCGGCAACAGCGCGTTCAAACTGCTCTCGCCACGCGTCCGCAAGCAGGGAAAAAACTCTATCAAACGCTTGGAGTGCCTGTATGGCTGCGGGATAGCTTAGTGGTCGTTAGTGCTGCATCCGCTCAGAAAGATGAAGAGTTGCCGTTATTGCTAGTATCGCCATTTGAAAGTTGGGTGCTAGGAGCTGATAAATCATTAGCGAACGCTACAAATGTTCTGAGCAAGCTATGCAAGAGTTTGTAACCATTAAGTGTTTGAACTGGTCCTAACATCACTGCTAGCGTCATCAATTTATCAAACGGCTCCCGTGGCAGTATGGTAAACTAAGTGTCATTTTAGATGTCACGATATACTTTAGAAAACTATACCTTTGAATAACTTGAGTTTTGTTAGTAGGGAATAATAATGTCAGTACTAGATAATAAAAAGATCAGCTTTATCGGTGGCGGAAACATGGCACAAGCTCTAATCAGTGGGCTTATTGCCTGCGGTGTTAAGCCTGAGCTAATAACCGTATCAGCACCTAGCGCCGAGACGCGTGAGCAGTACGCTGATCAAAAAATGAATACAGTTGATGCCAGTGTAAATCCAAAGGCTGCGGTCATTGATGCTGACGTCATCGTCCTAGCGGTAAAGCCCCAAGTTATGAAAAAAGTCGTCAGTGAATTTGCTGATGCCCTAGACAACCAGCTAGTGATATCAGTGGCAGCAGGGCTATCGACTGATATCCTCTCTACCATGCTTGGTGGCTACCGTAATATTGTACGCGCGATGCCAAATACGCCTTCTAAAATACAAATGGGTGCAACTGGGTTATACGCGACTGATGATATCAACGAAGCACAGAAGCAGCTGGCAACAGCAGTTATGGAAGCCTCAGGTCTAGCCATGTGGGTAAATGATGAAGAGCATATGCATGCGGTGACCGCTGTTTCTGGTTCAGCACCGGCCTATGTGTTTTATTTTATCGAATCGATGATTGACGGAGCAGTTGCGTTAGGTCTGGATAAAGAGCAAGCATCCGCGTTAGCTATGCAGACTGTATTAGGCGCAGCCCAGATGACTATTGATAGTGATGACAGTCCAGCCGAGCTACGTCGTAAAGTCATGTCGCCGAATGGCACTACGCAAGCGGCTATCGAATCCATGCAGAGTAATGAGATTGGTCGCCTAATTGCTGAAGCAATGCAGGCCTGCTATGACCGTAGCCAAGCACTAAGTAAAGAAAATGAATAGTCTAATAAGAATTTAATTTAATAAAAAAATCCTTTAATATAAATAAGCCACGGCTGTAATGGCATTTAATAGTGGCACATTGAGTAGCGTTTCATGAACAACATGTTGTTGCAAATTTTTGATTTAGTCACCACTTTCGCCATGATGCTGGTGTTTATCCGCTTTATGCTGCAGTTTGCAGGGATGGATGCAAGCAATCCTATGATTGCCCCTGCTTATAAAGCCACGCGTATCGTAGACACGTTTGGACGCATTTTTCCGACGGTTGCTCAAGGTCGTATAAGCATTGCGGCGATTGTGCTGATGTTTTTAATCCGATTGATTGATATCTCTGGTAAAGCCGCGTTAACGCATAAAGGTATTGCGCCTGCACCGTTGTTTTTCGCTGGTACCACCAGTTTGATTTTAGACTTTTTACGCATGTGCCGCTATTTAGTTATTGGTTCTATTATTGTGAGCTGGATTGTGGTGTTTACCAAATCTGAGCATCCTATCATTGGTATCATCATTAATTTGGCTGAACCTATCTTAGCGCCGTTTCGCCGCATCACGCCAAACTTAGGCATGCTTGATTTATCGCCAATGGTTGCCTTTGTTGCTTTTCTTCTGCTCGAGATGTTTATCAGCGGCTTGGCAGCGAGCTTTATGCCAATGTTGGGCTAAGCAATATTTCGTATCCAATACTATTCTTAAAAATATTTACTATAAAAAAGACGCTCTCTTAATAGGGCGTCTTTTTTTATGCCTGTTCTCATTTAAGTTTACTTTTGAAAGGTGATAAAACGGTTCGGGATCAATTGTGCGCTGCTATCTTCAGGATGTGGACTATCTGCTGCAATCAGCGTTTGCGTAATCCAGCGATCAGCAGCTTTGACCGCAGCAATCAGCTCGTCACCCATCGCTAAACGTCCAGCGATGAAGCTGGCTAGTGAACATCCAGAGCCATGAAATTCGCCTTCTAAGCGTGGCAAAGTACTTTGATGTACCATTTCACCGTGCACATACAAGTATTGCTCTATATCGCCACTATCAAAGTCGTGAGAGGTTTTAACCAATACAGCATGACTCCCTTGCGCACATAATTTTTGCGCAGCAATATGTAGATCTTGTTCACCGCTTAATGCGCGTAGTTCATGAGTATTTGGCGTGATTAGCGTAGCGTAGGGGAGCAGCTCTTTGAATGCTGTGACCAACGTTTGCTCATCGCCCAAGCTACCACCGCTATTGGCAACCAATACAGGGTCAAGGACAAAAGGCGTATCTTCATTGATAGTCTGCTGCGCAAATAAGCGCGTCAACATAGCAATGTTGTCTGTAGTGCCAAGCATACCCGATTTAATAGCGCGAACTGGTAAATCATTAAGTACCGTTGTTGCCTGATCCTTTACCAGTGTTGCAGCACAAGCGTCAAAGCCAAATACCTGTTGCGAGTTTTGCACAGTAATAGCAGTACAGGCGACTGCGGCATGTCCACCTGCTGCGCCGATTGCTTCAATATCTGCTTGTAGCCCTGCACCACCTGAAGGGTCTAATCCAGAAAAACATAACACCACTGGTCGCATAACGTTCCTTTTCGTATTTTATTATGATTATCAAATAAGACAGTCATTTGACTACTATCAAATAAGACAGTCATTTGACTACTATCAAATGACTACTAAATAGTTAATGAGTATTTACCAATTATTATTAGTTGCTAATTACTATAGCTAGCCTAATCCTAAAAAGCCATAGTAGTAGGCTACATCTTCAATTACGAGTTCTTCGATTACGAATCCTTCAATTGCAGATGCTTTAGTTATAGGTGAGGTAGTTATAGATAAGCTACTTCAAAACCATTCAAAACACAGTTAAAAGCTTGAAATAAAGGCTTATAGACCCCTTAAAATGCCTATTATCCAAAATTAATCAGAAAGTGTCATGAAAATGACGGGTAACGCTTGCAATTCGTTTCGGCTTTGTTATAATACTCGCCCACGACATAAGACGTATCATTAGCATCGATACTATGTTTAGAAAGGATATTTGTTTAAAAGTATTTTTACAAATATCTTGATAAGTGTCTTAAATCGTTCGGTGAAGTGGGTGAGTGGCTGAAACCAGTTCCCTGCTAAGGAACCATACGTGTAAGCGTATCGAGGGTTCGAATCCCTCCTTCACCGCCATTTATTCGGTTTATTGTTAGATTATAATGCAGTATATCGATGTGAAATAGTTTTAAAAAACTGTAATAGAAAATACCCTATTTTAAGTAATAAAACATGTTGACATCAGCTGGATTATCTATATAATAGCCAACCTAATTTACTGTAAATGTTATTTAAAAAGCAGTGGATGATGTGCAAAATACGCGCCTGTAGCTCAGTTGGATAGAGCACTTGGCTACGAACTAAGGGGTCGGGAGTTCGAATCTCTCCAGGCGCACCATTTGCATACTAGCTTACTTGTTAATATAACTGCTAAGCTTAAAGAACATCTAAATCAATCGCCTGTCTTATGACAATTTGGCGATTTTTTTATGTCTGCTATTTTTATAAAAATACTATCTTTGTTTTCAACTAAAATTCTCTTTCTTTGTCGGTCTTCTCTTATCATAATGTACGATAAGTACCTGAATTACGGTACAATAGCAGCACTATTCATTGCTTGCTATGAGCTTGTATCATGTCAAAAAGTACGTCGAAAGCTGCCACTAAGTCAAAGTCTCAAAAAAATACTCCTCAACAACAGATGCCTCGTATTGAAGAGCCTACGATTGCCAAACCAATGGCACGTATCGTCGCTATTCTCTATGATGGGATGTTGATTTTGGCGTTATTGTTCTTAGTAGGGACAGTGCTAACGGTCATTGGGACGCTGCTCACTATGGAGACAGGGACGCAGTCTGAACAAGCACAATCGCTGCCGACATGGTATCAGAACTTTATTATGACCCCATCCTTTATACTAACGCTAGTGGCCTTTTACGGTTTATTTTGGCGTCGAGGGGGTCAGACACTAGGCATGCAGACATGGCGACTGAAAACCGTCAATAACGCCGGACATCTGCTAACGTGGGGTCAATCATTCAAACGTATTCTAGCGGCTGCTTTGATGCCGTTGATTTTTGGCATTATTGGTAGTCTGATAGGTGGCTCACGCGCTATTTTACTAACCAGCGCATTTTTGGGCCTAGTGTTTAACTACGTATTTTGCTTATTTAATCGCCGAGGCTTAGCGGTACAAGATATGTTGTCAAACACTATTACTTTAAAAATGCCAAAAGTGGCGCATGAAGGTTTGTGGCGCGGCTTTAGAAACCGTAAGCAAAATAAGTAGCTGAAAAATGTCATTGTTTGAGTAACAATTGATAAGAACACGATTGATTACATATTTGCCGTCTGAATTAGCCATACAGTATAGCCAACGAAGAATAGTATCATTGTGATGCCAGATGTACGGCCAAATTTGCGGTTGGAGATAAAGGCAAACACACACATTACAAAGAGCAGCGAAGTAATCAGCCCCATTACCAGTACATCACGAGATAAGATCATTGGATTGGTTGTAATCGGTGCAATAATTGCTGCTAGTCCTACTACCCCTAGCGTATTAAAAATATTAGAGCCGATAATATTACCAAGTGCCATATCGTGCTCACCATGACGAGCTGCGGCAAGACTTGCGACCAGCTCTGGCAAGGATGTGCCAATAGCAACGATAGTCAGCCCAATAATCAACTCACTCAATCCCCAAAATGTCGCTACCTCAACTGCGCCCCATACAATCGCACGTGAGCTCAAGACTAACATCAGCATACCTACGAACAAGCTCCCTAACCCGCGTGCTAAGCTTGGCTCTATATAGCCTGAGTCTGTAATTTTTGCTGTCGCGCCTTGTATTTCTGTTTCCGTACTTCTTATATCCTTGCTTTCTACTACGACGTTGCCTTTGGCGAGATTGTTTTCTTCAGGGTTATCATTATATTCTAAGCTGCCCGTACGTAAGCTAAGCACGATTTGAACGCCTAAGACGATTACTAATAAGACTAATAACAATATGCCATCAGCTAGGCTTAGTACGCCGTCACGCAACTGCCATGCTGCTAGAGCAGTAATCAGCAGCAGCATGGGCATGTCGCGCGCTATGATGCTCTTATGGATGATGATAGGGCTTATGAGGACTGTCGCGCCTAATACCAGCGCAATATTAATAATATTTGAGCCATAAGCATTACCCAAGGCAAGCTCAGGACTACCGTCTAGTGCTGCCAATACCGATACCACCATTTCAGGTGCTGATGTTCCTAAACCTAAAATCAGAACCCCAATCAGAAAACTTGGTAGCCCCAGCTTTTTTGCTAATGCAGTTGCGCCATCAATAAAGACATCAGCGCTCCAAACGAGAATCGCTAAACCAACCAGTATTGCAATAACTGCCAACCACATGAGTACTTTCCTTTACGAATAATGAATGAGTAATTTGCTTTTAGTTGATATAAAAAAAGCCGAACCACCATTTGGATTCAGCTTTTATATAGAAATAAATATTTTTGACAGATCCAATACTAGAACACGCCCTAGCTATTGATAAAGATAAGTACTTTTGAGTACCAACTTTAACGACTATTAAGTATTAGGCCACTTGTACAGGGATAATATTGGCGGTGTCTTTGACCGTATTATCTTCATTGCAATAGACTAGTTTTGGCTGATAAGTCTCGGCTTCTACTTCATCAAAATGAGCATAGGCGCAGATAATGACGATATCGCCTAAGTCAGCCATATGGGCTGCAGCACCATTCAATGAGATGATACCAGAGCCAGCTTCAGCGCGAATAGCATAGGTGCGAAAGCGCTTGCCATTGGTCACATTATAGATGTCGATTGATTCATTTTCACGTAGACCAGCAAGATCTAGCAAGTCACCATCAATACCGCACGAGCCTTCATAATGAAGCTCAGCATGCGTGACGCGGGCACGGTGCAATTTGCATTTAAGCATATTAAGTAGCATGAATTGCTTCCTTAGCGTAACAAAAGTAATCAGTTAATGGGGACAAACAGATATAAATAAAAGGTCAATTCAACACCTTATTGGTTTATTTTGCACCATCTGCCCAAGTATAGAACGTAAAATAACACTATTAACTACTCCATCAAAACAGGTACTGTTTTTAACTAGTAAGCATCGAATTTTGAGCAAGAAGTAGTAAGTTTTAAACAGAAGGTATAATACCGTTCAGTCAGGCAGTTTAAAACCATTAATTTGCGAACGCGCGCGTTCAATATCACCATCTAATAATAAAGGTAGCGCCTCAAAAGCTGCAGTTAGCGCACTATCAATAGCGATTTGCTCATCAGGTGACGCTTTAGAGAGCACATGTCCGCTAACTTTAGACTTATGACCCGGATGACCAATGCCGACACGCAAGCGATGAAAGTCATTACCAATATGCGGAGTGATATCACGCAAGCCATTATGTCCGCCATGGCCGCCATCTGTTTTGAGCTTAATGCTGCCAGCAGGAATATCTAGCTCGTCATGGGCAATCAGTAACTCGTCATTATCAATGCCATAAAACTTGACCATTGGTATCACAGACTGTCCAGATTTATTCATAAAGGTCGATGGCATCAATAGGCGCACATCATGACCATGAATCTGCCCACGTCCTGTTACCCCGTGAAATTTTTTGTCAGGGGAAAGCGTAATATTGAACTGCTGCGCTAAATGATAGACGAACCAAAATCCTGCATTATGACGCGTAAACATATACTGCTGCCCAGGATTTCCAAGACCGACGATAAGCTTTATGGACATGAGAATACTCTGCTTCAATTCAATAAATAATCATGCACGAATAAATGAGACTTGTATCATTCATTTGTTACATTCTGAGAAAACATAGTTTGCAATCCTAATATTCACAAACTGCACTTACAAAAACAGCAGGAGACATCAATCCCCTGCTGTTTTTTAATTAAACGAACCTTGTATTACATAGCAGACGTTAGGTCGCTATGTAAAGGTTGTTTATTATTCGCCGTCTTTGTCTTCATTAGTAGCTTCTGCGCCTTGCTCAGTGGCAGGTACGTCAGCTGCATCAACATCTTCAGCGTCTTCGTCAACTTCTTCAACCGTTGGTGGCTGCATGTTAACGATAGTACGATCATGCGCATCTTCCATATCAAGATCGAAGATAATAACGCCTTCAGGTAGTTTGATGTCTGATAGACGGAACAAATCACCGATTTCCATACCAGATACGTCAACTTCTAGGTATTCAGGAAGCTGTGATGGTAGGCAAACGATTTCGATATCAGAAACTAGCGTAGATAAGACACCACCAGCTTTAGTGCCTGGCGCTTCTTCACGACCAGCGAAATGCACAGGAACGTTCATGTTAATTTTCTGACCTTTTACAACGCGCTGGAAATCAGCATGCATTGGGAAGCCTTTAGCTGGATGGCGTTGTAGGTCTTTGATAACAACTTGATGCGTTTCGCCGTCAACATTTAGAGTCAAAATGTGTGAGAAGAAAGCTTCGAATTCAAGTGATTTTACTAACTCGTTAATTTTGATAGAGATAGCTGTTGGCTCTTCACCACCACCATAAATGATAGCAGGAACAAGATTCTGCTTACGTAGGCGGCGGCTCGCACCTTTACCTTGTAGCTCAGCAGAACGATCAATTGCGTTTAGTTCAAAATGATTAATACTCATGGATATAATCCTGTAAAAAGAATGAGGAAGTGTCTGGTCATAAAAAAGTGGATTTGCGACCAATCCACTAATAGGTGGTGATGGTTAAGATTTATAGGTGTGAATAAAATTCGTAACCAGTAAATTTAGCCATTTGCTTATCGTAATGATTTTTATGACATTAATTATCAATTTAATCGTTACTTTTAAGCATGATCAGCACTTTTGAGAATGCCAACCAGATTAAAAGACAAATGGTCGGCACAGGCGCGCATTATACGTGGTTTTGTAGCAATAATAAAGACCTACGCGAAATGACTGTGCAATCCTAATAGGTAAAAAAAGCGCCAAGTGCTGACACTTGACGCTTTTTTTTAAACTTAAGCAGTGTTTTATAACGAGCATTGCCAAAAGAAAGTAGGGCAAGTACTCAGTAAAAACCTAAGCATCAAACATAGCGCTGATAGATTCTTCGTTATTAATACGACGTAAGCTCTCAGCTAGCATTGGTGCGATAGAGATCTGACGGATTTTGCTACAAGCTTTGGCCGCATCAGATAAAGGAATAGTATCGGTAACCACGACTTCATCTAATGCTGATTCAGAAATATTTTTGAGCGCATTACCTGATAGTACAGGATGGGTAATATAGGCTAAGACGCGACGTGCACCGCTTTCTTTTAGCGCTTCTGCTGCCTTGCATAGAGTACCTGCAGTATCAACCATATCATCGACGATGACACAATCACGGTCACGTACATCACCGATAATGTGCATCACTTGTGACTCATTGGCACGGGCACGGCGCTTATCGATAATCGCCATGTCGGTATCGCCTAATTGCTTGGCCATAGCACGTGCACGAACAACACCACCAACGTCAGGTGAAACCACCATGATGTTATCGTAATCTTGTTTTTTGAGATCATTCAATAGAACAGGGGTGGCATAGATGTTATCAACAGGAATATCAAAGAAACCCTGGATTTGATCTGAATGCAAATCGACAGTCATAACGCGGTCAATACTAACGATGTTGAGCATATCAGCGACGACTTTGGCCGAAATAGGTACACGAGCTGAACGTGGACGACGATCTTGACGAGCATAACCAAAGTAGGGCATCACAGCGGTAATACGACCCGCGCTTGAACGACGCAAAGCATCGGCCATCATCATGATTTCCATCAAATTATCATTGGTAGGTGCACAGGTAGGTTGCATGATAAACACGTCTTTACCGCGTACGTGTTCTTTGATTTCTACAGCGATTTCGCCATCAGAAAAGCGAGTAACATCAGCTTTACCAAGAGGAATGTGTAGGTGGTCGGCTACGGTTTTCGCTAATTCAGGGTGGGCATTACCCGTAAAAATCGCCAAATAAGGCATGACTGAAGTCCTATTGATTGACTCAAGCAGCGACCGCTAAGCAGTGTCTAACTGCTCAAATGAAGAAAAGTGTGATGAACGTTACAGCAGAAAATGGCAGGGGTAGCTGGACTCGAACCAACGGATGTCAGGATCAAAACCTGATGCCTTACCAACTTGGCTATACCCCTGTAATGTTTAGGCTTATCGAACGTTAGCTACTAATATAAAACATTAGCATAACGCTATTACCTAGGAGACCGTCTAAAAAAAACGGCATTCCCTAACGGTGTTCGTTGCGAACTATACCGAAATTGGGAGGGTGTTGTCAATTACTATAAGCTAAGTAATTACTAATAACAGTACTTATTACCAATATAGATTGAGCAATACACTTAAAATATGGCAGGGGTAGCTGGACTCGAACCAACGGATGTCAGGATCAAAACCTGATGCCTTACCAACTTGGCTATACCCCTATTGTGGCGACCTATTATAAGTAAGTTTTCAGATTTTGCAAGTCATTTGCGGCTTTTTCTGGCTTTTATTCGTAAAGAGCAAACTATGAAGTGAGTTCAGCAACTTAGTAGTGAAAATTGATAACAATTATCGGACGTAATTATTTCTAATTGTTTAATGAATTAAGTGCAGCCTACTTTGTAGTTAGAAAGGATGAGAAAATCGCGCCTCTCGCTTGTATCTATCCATCCGAGCAGGTCGGTCGCTATTGATTGAGCGCAACCTACATTCCTACACACGTTTAGCGCACTAGTGTGAAGAAATTCAAGTAGGATGAATATGAATAGCGTCACTAACACGCATTAAACGAGGAGAATGACATAACTTATATTCTAACTCAGCCTAGTAAGCATCATATTGAATTGACCATCAATGGCAAAATTAGCAGTGATGATATGAAGCATCTACTTGATGAATGGATGCAAGCAACGGCTTCTATGAATCAGACTGACTCAAATACCGAACTACAAAACGCTACCTTGCTTTATCGCATTAATAGCTTTGCAATGCCATCGTTTTCGGCGGTAATGGATGAGATGAAACGTATGCCTGAGTTGTGGGCAACAATGAAGTATTTTGGCAAAATGGCAGTGATTAGCGAACAGCAATGGCTACAAAAGGTGGCTGAAATTGAAGGCTGGATGATACCAAATTTGGATATCAAAGGGTTTAATCCTGAAGACGAATCAGCTGCTAGGATTTGGTTAGGGATTCAAGATTAGCCTGTAGATTGAGCTCGAGTAGGGTGCGCCCATCGCACCATCTTTAAGCGATCCATAGCTTTTCGATGCGTAAAATGCATCCTACACAAGTTAGCGTTTAAGATGGTAAATTGTTTACCACATAGGCTGGACAAGGCGCATCTGCAACCCAATTCGCCAAAAGCTTTTTATCAGTAATCACACTTGCATCCAGTGGCAGGAATACCGCGCTACCAGAGCCAGTCATGCGTGCTGTACCCAATGCTACTTCTTCTAAGCCTTGCAAATAACGTAACGCTTCATTAACGGCAGGGGCGAGGCTTTTCACTACGGAAGTAAAGACATTGTGGTAGGGTGCAAGTAGATTTTGCGTATAATTCCTAGACTGATTTTGGATAGTCTGTATTGATAGTGGTGCGATATCATGCTGTAATTTAGGATGAGCGAATAGCTTAGCAGTATTGACGTGGGCATCAGGAGTCAATATTAAATAATGCTGATCTGGCAAATCAATGGCTGTCAGCTCCTCACCAATACCCATCGCAATAGCATCTTGCCCGAAAATAAAGATTGGCACGTCTGCGCCAATCGTAGCACCAATTTTTATCAGCTCATTTTGAGTAAAGTTAAGCTGCCAAATCTCATTTAATGTCAATAAAGTAGTCGCGGCATTAGAAGAGCCGCCGCCCAAGCCTGCACCCATCGGCAAATGCTTGTCTAAGGTTATTTTTACTTGGGGTAGCTGCTTAGGTAGCTTGTTTGACTGTATGGCAGTCGCTAGTAACGCACGTGTGGCTTTAAAGATTAAATTGTCTTCTATACTAGTAGTTATCGTTTCTGCGCCAGTTAACGCCAATAACTGACCACATAGCTTGTTAACGTCTAACGAATCCTCAGTGCTAATAGCCACCGCGTTATCTGCGACTAAAAAATGCAAATAGTCGCCCCAATCGAGCAGGCGAAATACCGTTTGCAGGTTGTGATAGCCATCAGCGCGCTTACCAGTGATATGCAAAAATAAATTAATCTTTGCAGGTGACAAACGGCTGATCACTTTATTGGCAGTGGTAGCATTCTTAATCATAAATAGCAGTCATTATTCTTTATATTTATTAACTACTTTGGTGGTTAATAGTCATGATAACTTTGTGGCCTTCAGGCTGCACGGCGCTAATCTTAGCAGGTAGTTTATCTGTACCCTTGTAAGTGAAGCTTGCCGTCCATTGACCATTGACCGAGCTGATTAACCTACCTTGCGCGTCTAGCTGTGGCGCAGTATCTGAAGGTGCTGAACGCCCAGATATCCAGTAGGGCATCTGCGAGATAGGCGCTTGCCAGCCAGTTGCTTTTTGTAGCAAGGTTTCAGGATTATCAGCGGTTAACGTACCTGTCTTTTCACTGACCAATGTTGCCGTTTGGCCGTTATATTCGATATTGGTTTTGCCAATGCCTAAGGCCCCAATTAACTCGATAGCAAAACGCTCGTTTTGCTGACCCCATGCATAAAAGGCGCTACCACCTTGCGCTTCGGCTGTCCCATTGGCAGGAGTCGTTACCCCAATTTTGCCGGTGATATTAAAATTATCGAGCTTTTGTACTTGTACGATAGGAGAGGTGGGTTTATTCGTCGCACTTGTACCCTGCAAAGACTGACAACCAGAAGTAATTAATAACGCAGCGGTAACTGCACCAAACGCCGCTAACTTTTTAGGTTTATGGCTTATTGCTGTTGAGAAGGCTGACATAGGTGTTCCTCAAAAATTTACAAAATTAAAATCAAAATAAAGCGATGAAAAAATACTACGCTCAATTTGTTACCCAGTTATGCCCTGTTGTTAAAGACTTATTGGCGGCATGAGTAACGATTGTATATAACACAAGCAGATGAATACCGTTAAATCGACGAAACATTAATAGAGCTGTACGCGATCATTGACGTTATGTTGTCCGAATGAAAAGCGCTGTTGCAAGTCCTCTAATAATGCATTGACCTTATCGCTTTCGCCTAATCCTTGATAAGCGCGCAGCAAGAGTACGCCTGAACGCAACGTTGGCAGCACATCATAAGGGGTTTGTAAGTAACTAATTACTTGCCCATAGTTTTCATTAGCCAAAGCACTGCTAGCCAATACGTTTAGAGCTTGCAGATGCAGCTCATTATCGTAACGTGGATCATCGAAACGAACTTGGACAATCGCTTGTGCAAGCTCTAACCCTTGTTCAGAGTTTTGATCATTAGATAACAGCAATTGTGCGTAGCTGAGCTGGTAAGATAGGTTGCTAGGATCTAGTGCTTGCAAATGATTGAGCAAAGTACGTTTAACGATATAGTCATTGCGATCGTCAAGCAATTGGACCCGGGCGAATACTATCGTTTGGTTATTGGGGTACTTGCGACTGACGCGAGTCAATAGCTGTAAGGCTTCATCAGCCTTATCATGCTGCCATAGGATATTCGCTTGTAAAACATAAGTTTCAGGCGCAAAGACTGCAAATTGTTCACGGAGCTTGTCTAAGGTTTTTATTGCAGCATCAATATTGCCATCTAGGAGCTCAAAGTCGACGACTTTTTTACGTGCAGCCAGTACCAAGTCTTCTTGCATGACGCTATTTAAGTAGGACTTGGCCTGCTCGAAGCGTTGCTGCCGCTCCGCGCTAATACCTAAATAATAGTAAGCTTGATCAAGATAGGTAGGAGTTTTTGCCAACATGTTAAGCAGTTGATCAGCGCTACGATATTCTTCAATATCTAAGCTGACTAAAGCAGCCAATAAAGTAATCTCTGCATCATCATTAAAGCGTTGATGGGCATCAAGTAGTAATTGCCACGCTTCTTGGCTTTGCTTTAAATCAAGCAAATAGCGAATTTCATATAGGTATAAACTCTTACTATCAGGATTACGCAGGCGTGCTTGGCTGACATAATTGATTACCGTCTCTGCCGGTTCGATCTTGCGCAAGATATCGGCTTTTAAGGTAATAAAGGGAACATAATCAGGCTGACCTAATAAGGCTCGATTGATATGGACAATTGCTATCTCATGCTCATTAAACTGATAGAGTAAACCTGCTTTTAATACTGAGAGCGAGGCATTTTGTTCACTATTAATTGGCTGTAAGGCTTCTAGAAGCTCACGTTGATCTTTGTCTATCGTTGGATAAATACCAATCAATATATCACTCAAATCGGTACGTGGATCATAGCGTAAAATACGGTTTAAGGACTCACCCGCCAAGGTGTAATCGTGAGCTTTAAGCGCTAAATGCGCCACATAGAACCAAGCAGGAACATGGTCAGGGTTTTGATCTTGCCACATTTTGGCAAATTGTAATGAGTCACCCACATTATCATGACGCAACGATAAACTAAGCGCGCGCTCAAATACCACTGTCGCATCTTCTTTAAAAGACTGCTGTTTATAAAGCGTTAATGCACGCTCAATATTACCGCGATCAGCAGCAAACTCAGCGTCTAGTAGCGCATATAGGCTAGGCTCGCTAAGCTTTGGTTGTAACACAGTCGCTGTGGGTAAGCTAGTAATGTTGACTGTGCTATTTGGGTATTGCTCCTCTGACTTATCTTCTAACTCATCACTATCATCAAAATTATTATCAAAGCTATCAATATCGTCAGTATCTTCAATTATTGAGCTAGGCATCAATGGAGATATTGTCATCTCAGCACCATTTCTATGAAACACAGCATGTCGAGTGCTGTTGTTTTTGATAGAACTATCAGCAGCAGCAGCAGCATCATTAGCAATATCTACTATTACTGTCTCAGGTGTACATAATAATGACGGCGTATCGACGAAATTTGCATGAGCAGAAGTTCCTAGGCACAACCAAGCGGCTAACAATAAGGTTAGCTTGCGGCGCTGACGTAGACGAGACAAAATGCTGTCTAACAAATCCTGAATACTAAGCTGACTGTCATATGCAAGTTGCAGCGCGAGTTTTGATTGAAATAACAACCCAAAAAAAATCATAGAATAATGGTATTCACCAGTAAAAAAAGACACTTTATTATAAAAGCGGATGACTACAGTAAACAATAGTACTCATGTTAACTGAAAGCCAAAATAACCGCTATTAGCATCATGATAAGATGTTCAACTGCTCTAAAAAAGCAAACGTATTAAAAATTCTGCCTTAATAATAGCATACTGATTATTGTTATCAGTTTGAGATTGGCTACCCTCAATTTTTACTTCAGACTGTCTACTAGGTTCGTCTATACAGAATAATAAGTCTCTATATTGGGTATCAATATAGTAGATATTAATGATAATAATTAAAAGCAGATATTGCGGTTGATTTGTTGTTCATGTGCCCAGATACAAGCAAACAGCTATCGCAGATAGGTGAGTGTTAAATAAAACCAGTAACAATGATATAATAAGCGGTTTTATATTCAAAGCATCTGCTATATAACCTATTTAAATCAATAACGTCACGTCATTTATGCATCGGCTAACGTCCGACTGTGGTGTGTCTGAGCATGTTTTTGCCAGCTGCTTTTTGACACCTTGTGACAGTTGATGATATCAGTGAGCGTTATGTTTATGGTCTATCGATAATGAGATTAGTGGTCATTGGGGTTAATCACAAAACTGCACCAGTCGCTCTACGAGAGCGTTTGGCGCTTGTGGGTGAAGATGTGAACATCGCTCTTGAGCAGTTAGAGGTCTTTACTGATGGTAGCGTGATTGTTTCAACTTGCAACCGTACTGAAATCTACGCTCTAGTGCCTCAAACAACATTGCCTCACTCATCAGCCTCGCAAATTCCAGAGTTACAAGTTATCGATAATGATTTTGCATCAGATGATAACACGCTTAGTAGCGACACTATTGCCAGCTCCAGTGTTTCCTCAGCTGCCATTAGCGCTCACGTTATGCAGATTAAAACATGGCTTGCCAACTTTAAGCAGTTGTCGTTAACTGAGATTGATCCTTATCTATATGTGCATCGTGATACGCATGCGCTTACCCATTGGCTACGAGTCGCCGCTGGCCTTGACTCAATGATATTGGGCGAACCGCAAATTCTCGGTCAGATAAAACGGGCCGTGCATCTTGCGCAAGATGAAAATGCATTGAGCAATCAATTGGGCTGGGTTGTCGATCAGGTGTTTGCAGCGGCTAAACGCGTACGCAATGAAACCCAAGTTGGCGCTCAAGCTGTATCGCTCGGCTTTGCAGCGGCCAAACTGGTCACCCAAATCTTTGATGATTTGCCTAGTCGCACCTTATTGGTGGTTGCGGCAGGTGAGATGAACCGCTTAGTGGCGACCCATATTGCAGGGCTTGGGGTAGGGCGCATTATCATTTGCAACCGCAATCCTGAGCGTGCCGAGGCCTTGGCGGCTGAGCTACGTAATCCCAACCGCAGGGTGGAGGTTAGATCCTTACAAGAGCTGCCACAAGTATTGGCAGAGGCTGATATTGTGAGTAGCTGTAGTGGTAGTATGGATTTATTGATTGATAAAACGATGGCCATACAAGCGCTAAAACGTCGTCGTTATCGGTCGATGCTGATGATAGACTTGGCAGTACCGCGTGATATCGATTCAACCATCAGTCGGATAGATGATGTTTACCTCTATTCTGTCGATGACCTGCAACATGTAATCGCAGGCAATCTTGAACAGCGTAGGCAAGCGGCTGTCGATGCTGAGCTGCTAGTCAGCCAACTGGTCGTTGAGATGGAGCGAAGCTTCCAAGTACGGCAAGTAGGGAAAGATATTCAGCATTATCGGATGTCCACTCATACCCAAGTTGATAAGCTGCTGCATGAGTCTATTGCCAAGCTTGAGCAAGGGGATGCGAGTGCTGAAGATATCATTACTGAGCTATCACGGCGTCTCACCCAAACGTTAACCCACGCGCCATCGAAGCTTATGCGTAAGGCCGCCCGCGAAGGCGATAGTGAATTACTAGACTTTGTGGTATCGGGTCTGCATGATGCCTATCGTAAACGCTAATAAGCGGCTATTAGTTGCGAGAAAATCGTAAATTGCGCAGGCTATATCGTTACATGAACAAACCGTTGTCAACCGACATTATCAGTGCTAATATCAAGCTGTCATGTTGGTATTAAATGATAATAAGGCGGTCTTAGCTATCAGTATTACCGCGCTTATTTTAGTTTAATATGTTTTGCTTTGACAAGTTGTCAGTGACCATTATTACTCGCCTACCGCCGCGTAGCACCTATAATGGCGCAAACGTCATGTATGACTTCGTTTTTCATAAAACCTAAGATGTACAAGACACAATCACCAACGGCAATAGCGCTAGGATAAAGTGCTATATCGTCAATCCTATGTCATACCCTCTATCATTATTTGGTATTCATTAGTTGATATCTGTTATTCAGCGATTACTCAACCATGATTCAACATTGTTACCTAGTTAGTTATATCTATATTAGCGCCTAAACTTAGTAGCTAAATTATGCTGTAACCAAGCTTTGTCACAACCAAAGCTTAATAACATCTAAATAATCTAACAACAAACAAGGAATGTCCCATGACTGCATTACGTCAAGATATCGACCCAGAAGGTTTATTAGAGTATTCAGTGGTTTATACTGACCGCGCCCTTAATCATATGTCCAAAGTCTTTCAGCAAGTAATGAATGACTTATCTAGCGAGCTCAAATCAGTTTATAATGCTGACGCAGTCGCCATCGTTCCAGGCTCTGGTACTTATGGCATGGAAGCAGTTGCCGCCCAGTTAGCAAAAGATCAAGACTGTCTAATCATCCGTAACGGTTGGTTCAGCTATCGCTGGACGCAAATTCTAGAAAAAGGCAACATTGCCAAGTCGTCTACGGTTTTAACCGCTGATCGTACTGAAGATACCGATGCGCCAAAACCGTTTGCACCCGTCGATATCGAAACCGCCGTTGCTAAAATTAAAGAACAAAAACCAGCGATCGTTTTTGCTCCGCATGTCGAGACATCAGCCGGTATCATCTTGCCAGAAGATTATATCAAAGCGTTAGCAGATGCGACTCATAGCGTCGGTGGCTTATTAGTGATTGACTGTATTGCTTCAGGTTGCGTCTGGTTGGATATGAAAGCGTTGGGTATTGATGTGCTTATCAGCGCCCCGCAAAAAGGCTGGAGCAGCACTCCTTGTGCCGGTCTCGTTATGCTAAGCGATGCTGCTGTTAAAAAAGTAGACAGTACCGAATCAAATAGCTTTAGCCTTGATTTAAAGCAGTGGTTAAATATCATGCGCGCCTATGAGAATGGTGGTCATGCTTATCATGCCACGATGCCAACTGATAGCTTGCGTCAGTTCCGCGATACTATTAATGAAGCGAAAAAAATCGGCCTTGATAAATTGTGTGACGCGCAGTGGGAATTGGGCAAACGTGTCCGTAAAGTACTAGAAGATAAAGGCATTGAGAGCGTCGCTGCCGATGGCTTTAAAGCTCCTGGGGTGGTCGTTTCTTATACTGAACGTGACGATATGCATAAAGGTAGCGCCTTCGCTGAAGCTGGCATGCAGATTGCCTCTGGCGTACCATTGAAAGTGGGTGAGCCTGAGAGCTTCAAAACCTTCCGTTTAGGATTATTCGGCTTAGATAAGCTGACGGATATTGACGGTGCGGTACAGCGTTTTGAGTCAGTGCTTGACGAAGTATTGGCTAAATAATACCTCTATCTAATAAGATACTTCTAGCTAAAAAATACTGAGCCTTTGTAATACTGGGTTCAGTATTTTTTACCTTTTTATTATGTTTTATAATATAATATATTTTAATAAATCATAAACCAAGTAAATACTTAATAAAAACTGATAGGTAATGCGTTATGAGTATACAAGTAGACTGGCAAGCATTTACTCCAATCTCCCTAGTAGGTGGTTTAATGCTAGGGGTAGCGACCGTCATACTGCTACTGGGTATTGGACGTATTGCAGGTATAAGTGGTATTTTTTCAAGCCTGCTCAAACCCAAGCGCGTCGAGATGTGGCAGGTATTATTCATACTTGGTCTCGTTGCCTCGCCACTGCTGTATAAGCTGGCAAGACCGCTCCCTGATGTGGAAGTCAGTACTTCTTTACCATTATTAATCGGCGCAGGTTTGCTGGTTGGCTTCGGTACGCGTCTAGGCTCAGGTTGTACGAGTGGCCATGGTATTTGTGGTAATGCGCGCATGTCACCACGCTCTATGGCGGCAACGGCGACTTTTATGTTCTTTGGTATCGTGACCGTCTATATCGGTCGACATGTACTAGGGCTACTGTAAATGTTAAGCGGTATAGGTAGCATATTGCACAGACGGCGCTCAACACTGTTAATAAAAGATAATAGCGAGATACAACAATGCTAAAAAATATAATTGGATTACTGGCAGGGTTATTGTTCGGGTTTGGATTACTGGTATCAGGTATGACCGATCCTGTGAAAGTACAAGGGTTCTTAGATGTCTTTGGTGCGTGGGATATCTCTCTAGCACTGGTGATGGGTGGTGGTCTTGCGGTGGCGATTGTCGGCGTACGCTTAGCCAAGCGTCAACAGACCAGCTGGATTGGCACCTCAATTGATATGCCCAGCAAGACGGTTATCAATAAAAAGCTATTAATCGGGGCGATGTTATTTGGTATCGGTTGGGGTTTGGTGGGTATTTGCCCAGGGCCAGGTATTGTACTGCTTGGTACCGGACAGTGGCAGGCTTATGTATTTATTCCAGCGATGATAATAGGGATGCTGGTTTATCAATGGCTTGAGCCAAAGCTTAATTAGCATGGGCTTGGTTGATAGCTCTCAAAAATATTATAAGAAATAATAGCCTTACTTATTATAGAGTCAATGCAGTGTTAACAACAAAAGGTCAGCCTAAATTCAATTAGGCTGACCTTTTTTATGACTTCAATTTAATAGCCAATAACTTAGAATGTTACTGGCTATTAAGTTATTGGCTATGTTGCACTTGGAGTAACTTTTGGGGTTTCATGAGCCAATGACTTGGCCGCTTGACGCAGCTCAAATTTTTGTACTTTACCCGTACTGGTTTTTGGAATTTCAGCAAAGATGATGTATTTAGGTACTTTGAAACCCGCTAAATGCTGTTTGCAATGCTCCATCACGGTATCGCGCTGCAAGGTGCTGCCTTCATGAATCTCGATAAAGGCCACTGGTACTTCGCCCCATTTATCATGCGGGGCGGCAACGACAGCACAGCTTTGAATCGCAGGCAACTTATACAAGACGTTTTCGACTTCGATACTAGAGATATTTTCGCCACCTGAGATGATGATATCTTTGAGCCTATCCATAATTTTGATATAGCCGTCAGGGTATTTGACACCCAAATCACCGGTGCGGAACCAGCCATCAGCAAACGCTTCTTCGGTCGCCTTACGGCTCTTTAGGTAGCCTTTCATCACCATATTGCCGCGTAATGCCAGCTCGCCCATTTCCTCACCATCAGCCGCAACTGGTTCAGTCGTGCCTTGTTTAAACACCTCAAAGCCAGTCATTAGATGCGAAGTCACGCCTTGACGCGATTTTTTCTGCGCACGTGCAGCAACATCAAGCTCATCCCACTCTTCTTGTTCAGCGCAGACAGTGACTGGTCCATATACTTCAGTGAGACCATAAACATGAGAGATATGAAAACCCATGGCTTCCATCTCTGCCAGCATGGTTTCAGACGGTGGCGCCCCAGCGACCCAACCATTAACTTGATGGTTAATCGCTTCTTTATACTCAGGCTTGCCACTTGCGATCATATTATGTACGACAGGCGCTGAGCAATAATGAGTCACTTTATGCTTAGCAATCAGCTGCAAAATCAAATTGCCGTCAATTTTACGCAAGCAGACGTTGACGCCAGCACGCTCAGCGATAGTCCACGGAAAGCACCATCCATTGCAATGAAATAGTGGGAGCGTCCATAAGTACATTGGATGTTTGGGCATATCCCAATCTAAAATGTTGGATACAGCATTGAGAGTGGCACCGCGATGATGGTAGACCACACCTTTAGGCTTGCCTGTGGTACCAGAAGTATAATTGAGCGCGATAGCTTCCCATTCGTCTGCTGGCTTTTCCCAATTATCTAAGCTGTCTGAGCTGGCAACCAACTCTTCATAGCTCATCTGTCCAAAACGCTCGACATCGACAGCAGCATCTGTCGCATGAATAACAATTAAGTTTGGAAAAGCTTCGTCGATAATCTCAGCATGCTCAGCAAATTCGCTATCTAAAATTAACACTTTTGCTTCTGAATGCTGTAAACAAAAGGTAAGAGCATTGATATCGAGACGCGTATTTAGGGTACAAAGTACGCCGCCTGACATCGGTACACCAAAGGCACACTCGACCATCGCTGGGGTATTCGGCATCATGACCGCGACCGTATCATTCTTATCAATACCAAGCTTACGCAGGCCATCAGCCAATTGTCTGCAACGATCATAAGTTTGTTGCCACGTTTGGGTGAGATCATTTTGCTCTAAATCGTCATAGATGATAGCGGTCTTGTCAGGATAGACTTGCGCACTACGGATAATAAAATCAATTGGGGTAAGCGGTTGGTAGTTGGCTGCATTTTTGCCGAGACCCGTGTGAAAGTCGGTCATAGGGATAGTCCTTTATCTTTATCGTATTATGGATTTAGCGGTTTTTTATATTGGATTTTGCATGTTAATAGCTATCTTTACTAACATTTAACCCGTTTATTATAGACAACTGTACTTAGAAAGCGAGCTTGTTTTGTGGCCTTTACTTAACTATGCGGCATAAACAAAAGGCATGGCAAATAATGTTATGAACATGGTGTTGTAAACATACTGTTCACTCGTCAGTCGCTTGTCTGCGTAGCTGATAATAATAGCGGTGTGTTACGATAGAATTAACACTGAATCATTAAATATTTAACATTCTTAAGCCTAATATACCTCATACTCAATGACATGAATACAAGAAAGCCGAAAGTAGGCTGTACTACCGTATGGGAAATTAGGTTGCCGATGACATCAGATTATTGTGAGCAAGTTATAACAGTTACAACCCATTAATTCATAAGGACAATGATATGAGCGCCAGCCCTAATACCGCAAGCCCAAAAAACTCAAACACTAAAACTTCTGATCGTATTGCTAGCACTGACACAACTATGGATGCTACCAATGCGGCTAAGCATTACCCTCATCTATTTGAGCCATTAGATTTGGGCTTTACCACCCTCAAAAACCGTGTGGTTATGGGCTCTATGCATACGGGACTTGAGGATCGTTTTTATAACTACGGTAAACTGGCGGCGTATTTTGCGGAGCGTGCCAAAGGTGGCGTAGCGATGATGATCACTGGTGGTATCTCACCCAATCGTGAAGGCTGGTTGTTGCCTGCTGGCGGCACCATGAATACGAGAGCTGACGTCATCAACCATCAGCGTGTCACTCGTGCGGCGCATAAATATGATAGCAAAATCATCATGCAAATCTTGCACAGTGGTCGCTACGGCTATCATCCTTTTGCCGTATCAGCCAGTCCAATTAAATCACCAATTTCGCCATTTAAACCGCGTAAGATGAGTATTAAAAACATCGAGCAGACGGTGAAAGACTTTGCACGTTCAGCTCGTCTTGCCAAGCAAGCGGGATATGATGGTGTCGAAATCATGGGCTCTGAAGGCTATCTACTTAATCAATTCTTATCACGTCATGTGAATAAACGTACTGATGAATACGGCGGCAATATTCAAAATCGTATGAAGTTTGCGGTTGATGTGGTTAAGGCTGTCCGCGCGGCAGCTGGTGAAGATTTTATTATCCTATTCCGTTTGTCAGTTATTGACTTAGTCAAAGACGGCAATGTCATGGATGAAGTCATCACTGTGGCTAAAGCGCTAGAAGAAGCGGGCGTGACTATCATGAATACTGGTATTGGCTGGCATGAAGCGCGTGTACCAACGATTGTCACTAGCGTACCACGTGCTGCCTTTGTTGACTTTACCGCTGAGATTAAGAAGCATATCAGTATCCCGATGATGGCGGCGAACCGTATCAATATGCCAGACACCGCTGAAAAAATTGTCGCTAACGGTCAGGCCGACTTGATTCAAATGGCACGTCCGTTTCTCGCTGATGCCAACTGGGTTAATAAAGCTAAAAATGGCGAAGCTGACCGTATCAATACTTGTATCGCGTGTAACCAAGCTTGCCTCGATCATACCTTTGAGAATAAACGCTCAACTTGTCTGGTCAACCCGCAAGCGTGTCATGAGACCGAGCTGGTCTATAAGAAAACCAAAAAGCCGCAAAAAGTCGCGGTCATCGGTGGCGGTGTCGCTGGCATGTCAGCGGCTCACGTTGCCGCGCTACGTGGTCATGAAGTGACACTGTTTGAAGCCAAAGATATCTTGGGCGGGCAGTTTAACTATGCCAAAGTTATCCCCGGTAAAGAAGAATTCTTTGAGACCATCCGCTACTATATCAACGAGCTTGAGCATTTAGGCGTCGAGATCAAACTTAATACCAAAGTCGATAAAGCAATGCTTGAGAAAGCCAAATTCCATCATGTCATCGTCGCTACTGGCGTAGTGCCAAGAAGCTTAGCAGGTAAGCTTGAAGGTGCTGATTTGCCACAGGTAATGAGCTATGCAGAATTGCTATCTGGTGAGAAATCAGTCGGTGATACGGTCGCTGTCATTGGCGCTGGTGGTATTGGCTTTGATGTCAGCGAATATCTCACTGCGCGTCATGGTCAGCCGCTCGATGAGCTAGATCCTGAAACGCTGAAAGATCCAAGCTATCGTCCAAAGGCGCAGTCGATTAGTGAATGGCGCGAAGAGTGGGGTGTCACGGCTAACCCTAGCTATCAAACTGATGGTGGCTTGATTAAGCCTGAAGGCATCACGCCTATTCGCCAAGTGTACCTCATGCAGCGCACTAAAGGCCGCTTGGGTCGCGGCCTCAATAAAACCACAGGTTGGGTACACCGCGCTCATGTCAAATCGCATGGCGTCATCCAAGTATCGGGCGCCCAGTACGAAAAAATCACCAATGAGGGTATTTGGATCACCAACAATCAAGGGCAAAGCCAGCTACTACGTGTCGATAGCGTGGTGGTCTGTGCTGGTCAAGAGTCAGTGGTAGACCTGATGCCAAATGTCGGTGATGCGCCAGACGCACAATATCATCTCATCGGTGGCGCTAAACTGGCGGCTGAGCTAGATGCCAAACGCGCGATTCGTGATGGGGCAGAGGTTGCGGTACAGATTTAGGGTTTGGATTTTAAAACAATAGTAAGAATAATGAGACGGTAGGGTAGCGATCTCCTACCGTTTTTTGCTTCGTAAATTGTGGCTCTATTTAATTCTACAAAGGTTCTTCAATATCACCCAATGTGAGACCAGTTTCTTGAGTGCTATAGATAGTAATACCTGTATCGTCGATTTTACCATTCATAACTAATCTACCAATTCGATTGCTGGCTTGTTGATTGTCTTGATCAGCCGCTTTGGTATACCAGTCCAAAGCTTTAGCATAGTTCTGATCTACGCCCTTACCAAAATAGTAGAGTGAGCCTATATTATTTTGAGCATCAAAATCTCTATTATCAGCTGCTGATAAATACGACTGCATTGCTTTTTTGTAGTCTTGATTAACACCTACTCCATTTTCGTACATCACACCGAGATTGAATTGAGCTTCAACGTACTCTTGATCAGCGGATTTTTTGAATAAGTTAAAGGCTTTTTCATAATCCTGAGGAACTGAGTCGCCCTCGTAGTAGGCTAGCCCGAGTTCATATATTTCAGCAGCGGTGTTTTTATTGGATGAAACCGTTGTGTTTGATGACTCTGCTGAGCAAGCAGAAACTATCAAACCACTGGATAGCACTGTCGCTAGGAATATAGACTGGGTTAAAAGAATAATTTTTCTTTGATACATCGAAATCTCTTAGGTAAACATTTATTTGCTAGTCTGGATTGAACTTACCTGTGTATGGGTCATGGCTTTTGGTACAGGTATACACTCTACTTCTTTTTGGGATTGGTTAGGCTGACAATAATCAAGCGTGTCTGATATGATCTCTTCTTGCATCTCTAAAATATTTGGATCCGCTGGAGTCAAGTAAACTTTACCCATATTGATATACCTTTTGATATCTACGTTATAAGATTCTTGGTCTTGAGCAGTATTTGTACTGGGTAAATTACCTAATGTGTAGGATTTATCTTTGTAGTCATCTTTGATAAATATTAAAGCAGCACCGCTATAATCACTATAGTCATAACTCTTAGGAGGGAATACTCTATAGTGATACTCAATCTGCGGTATCAAAAATTTACCATCATTGTCTGTTACGTCGAAATCCTTCGACGTTAATATGACCTTAACATTACTAACAGGTTCGCTAGTCCTTCTGTCTATTACCTGTCCTTCGATCTGAGGAGTCATGTAAGCTACCTTTGCTTCACACGCCGTGAGCACTACGCACATCATAACTGTAGTCATAGAAAATATATTAAGTTTCACTTAATTAATCTCCAGTCGGCTTGCCCATAACAAACCTTTAACATCAGTTTCATTAGCCACCACACGTTCAAAAAAATCTTTTGGTTCTCCTCTAGCATATTTCATTAAATCTAACTCTCCTTTTGTAGGGTATTGATATGTATCATTTGGTGCTTGTAGTACAGTAGAGCTGCCTTCATGAATTAATGACCGATAATCACCTCGGTAGGCTGAAACGAAGGTATGGCCCAACTCATGAGCAAAGGTTTCTTCAAACTTATTATTACTATAATCTGCATTTCGAGTGACCCATCTACCATCGCTTCTCTTCAAACAGCCAGTGTTGTAAACTACTTCTTGGAATTTAGGGAAGTTGTTCGATCGTCCAAATTTACCGTTTGTATTGTAGGTAATCTTTGTCTGATTTGTTGCCCTCTTATTGGATAATATGGCCTTGGTATATACTTGATAAACTTGTTTTTGAATAGTAACATGCGGCTTAATATGGGAATGAGTACTATGGTTACGACTCCAATACTTTTTTACTCCAGCCGATGCAAGTTTCAGCAAATCGTTATCCGTCATGTTCGGTTTTACTAGCATTCTATTCAGTAGGCGGCTGGCTTTGATTTCCTCTACCGCTACTTTAGAGGGTGGAATGCCCCTGAATTCTATAGTATCGGCAATATTAATACGTAAACTTACGTCAATACGTTTATTCTGTTTATTAATTTTAATGTCTGCCCATTGTTCTTGTTTATATCCAAACTTAACCTTTTTTGAATGATCAGCAGAAAAACCAGATTTAGACTGCCCTGTTACCTTAAACTCCTGTTCTCCATGAACAAGCATACTGCTATCATACTTATCTTTAACAAAGCCATTCCACTCAAAGGCAACCGTATCTCCTGCACTAAAAATGCCTATCTTCTCAGCAAGAAGTGCAGAGCCTCCTGAACTTCCAGATCCTGTACCTGATATGTTCAATTTTAAATTCTTAAAAGTACCGCTATGAATTTTTACTTCAATATAAATTTTACTGTGTTTCAGTCCGTTGGCGATGGAATCATTAAACTTTGGAATACCCATGGGTACGTAGGTATTATCTTTTAAATATATTTTGCTTAATGTTAAATACGCTCCCCTATCTTTCTCTTTAAAAAGGTTATTTTGTAAATCCGACTTCGCAAACACCAAAGGCGTTGGCTGCTCAACCCCAAACACCTCAAAATCCGATTCACAAAACGACTGTTGAATAGCAATCAGCTTAGCGCCGCAGCTGGTCACATCGCCGCCACGTGCGATGGGTGCACCATCGACAATAAATGACGGGTCACCACTAAGAATAGTAGTGACTTTTTTGCATTTCTTACAGATGACTTTATCGCCTTTACGCGAGACAGGGATGCCGTTATGAGTGGTGTGCGGTGAGCCGGAGATTACCGTCCCACCATGAGAGGTCTTTGCGCCAACGGTGATATAGGCTGCCATAGTGCTACCTTGCTTAAATGCCCGAAGTTTAGATTTTAAAAAAATCTATTATTTGCGTGACATTATAGATGGCTATAACGCTAAATATCAAACTTAAGTTTGTTTAAAGGTATAAATTATATGGTAAGCTCAATCGGCGTGAACTATGAAGGCTTTTGAGTAATTGACTGCAAGAGGAACTTGACTCTCTTTATTCATTATTAATAACAAGCAAAAATCTAACCTTCCATTTCGCTAGTCAACCACTCAGACACGTCATCAATATGCGCTGCCAAATCAGAATGCGCTTTGCCGAGCTCAGCAAGCTTGGCTTTTACTTCATGTCTATCATATTTAATATCAGTCAGCGTCTCTTTTAATAGGTCAATTAATTCAACGTTTAGCGCATCAGAGAAGATGACCACCTCGCTAATCACTGCGTGCTTCACATCAAGATGCAAATCAATAATACCCCAATCAAAGCGCGTCTCAATGTGATGCGTAAATTCAGGGGTCTTGCCAAAGCGCCAATCCCAATCCGTCATTTGTTGATAGTATTTATTCAGGTTAGGCTGCTTGGCGAGACTGGCTTCATCCAATTCTTCTACTGGCGTGGTGTCGCCATAATCAGTGTCACAATAATACTCACAAAATGCATCAATAATTGCATTTGATAAGGTCTCGTGATTGATGTTTTCATTAAACTCAACCAAGTTGGCAACGCGAGCGCGTACGGACTTAATGCCTTTAGCTTTGAGCTTAAGCGGATGCGGATTAAGATAATCGCCCAGCTTTTGCATATTGGCATTGACGAGTAACGTGCCGTGATGAAAGCTACGATCCGCCGCATGTTTAAAGGCGCTACCTGATATCTTCTTATCACCGACTTGCATATCGTTACGACCAGACAATTCAGCGTCTATGCCGAGCTTTTTTAATGCATTGATAATAATGGTAAAGTTCGCTTCTTGGTCGTAGTCGTCTTTGGGCGATAAAAAGGTAAAGTTGGTATTACCCAAATCATGAAATACCGCGCCGCCGCCACTCTGACGCCGTGCCAAAAATACATCGTCTTCTTCCATCTTATCGATTTTGCATTCCACCCATGGGTTTTGCGAGCGCCCGATGACCACGGTCTCGCTATTGCGCCATAAGAATAGCGTGTGCGAGTCGGGATTGAGCGCTTGGAATATCCAATCCTCGGTCGCAAGGTTAAACCACGGGTTGGTGACGCTTGATTTTAAGATGCGCAGTTTCATTATTTATCCTTTTTAGTAGGGATTTCGCAAATTAGGTCAAATATTTTTATATACAATAATGTAAAAGCTTAACTTGGGTTAAGCTATACTATCGACTTTAAGTATTAGACTATGGTTGATTTAATGAGTAATATTGTGAGCGTTTGACAAAATATGCTTGTAAATAACATAGCTGTTAATCCTATATATTAGTTATATTCAATTAAGAAAAATATTCTAAAGGGTGCGAAATGATTAAACATACTATAGAACGAGTTGAATTAGAAGGTATACATAATAGGTATGATTTAGATATATTTTTCACACCTACTCTAAATATTTTGTTTGGAGAAAATGGTACTGGAAAGTCTACGTTGATACACATTATAGCTAATGTTTTAAACTGTGACTTTATAAGATTTGCTTTTCTAGAGTTTCATAAAATAAGAATTACC
>NZ_JBEFNI010000011.1:0-129661 GCF_051970275.1 Psychrobacter sp. ASPA161_9
AACAGACCCTTTTTTTGACTATCTAAAATCACTTGATTCTAAGGGATTAATTTAAAGAAATGCTGACGATAATGCTTTAGCTCACGAATAGAATCGCGAATATCGTCTAACGCTAAGTGACTGCCACCTTTTTCAAAGTTCTTTAAGATATCAGGGCGCCAGCGGAAGCATAGCTCTTTAATCGACGAGACATCAAGATTGCGATAATGGAAGAACTTTTCCAGTTCGGGCATTTGACGCGCCATAAAACGGCGATCTTGGCAAATTGAGTTGCCACACATTGGTGATTTGCCACTATCGACCCACTTGTTCAAAAACTTAATAGTTTCAGCTTCGGCCTCTGCCAATGTCACTGTGCTACGGCGTACACGATCAACCAATCCTGACTGGCCATGTTGCTTGGTATTCCAGTCATCCATTTTATTTAAGGTTTGATCCGATACTTTAATCGCAAACACTGGCCCTTCGGCAAGGACATTTAAATCTTCATCAGTAACGACAGTAGCAATCTCGATAATCTCATCGTTTAAAGTATCAAGTCCGGTCATTTCTAGATCAATCCATACCAGCCCTTTTTTGCCTTGGTTTCTGATTCTAATCTTATTGGGATGGTCATCGGTACTCATATTTTGTCCTATGGTCAATAAAGTTTGAAACAACTTTGGAGCAATGTTAACTAAATAAATGACATATAAATGGTCATGCTTAAATAATTTTTTTGCGCTTAGTCATTCATAATGTCTAAAAAAACCAAAACATTACAAAACCACTGTCTGGTACAGGCGCTTTAGGCTGTATGTTAGCAAATTTTCACGCTACACTTAGAGATATTTTTTAATAGGTTCAAAACCCATGGCATTAATCCGGCAACGCAAGCTGACTAAACAACAGATTCGTCGCATTGACAAACAACAGCTGGCAAGTCAAGACAGCATAGATGATAGCTTGATGGATGGCGTGGTCATGGCGCATTATGGCAAGCAATTAGAGGTACAGGTGACCAGCTTGCCAGCCGACATACCAGTGCAGCCTGAAGTCGCACCCGATGACCCTGAGCCATTTTGGCAAACGCTTGCTTTAGGGGATATATGGCGTTGTCATGTGCGCACTAACTTGCCAATGCTATCAACTGGTGATCACGTGCGCTGGAGTGCCGATCCCAATACTGGCTTTGGTCGTATTGAGTCCGTACAACCACGCACTTCTCTTGTCTCGCGTCCAGATCGTTACCATAAGCTTAAGCCTGTTGCAGCCAATGTCGATATTTTGGCCATTGTATTTGCGCCGCTACCTGCTGCTGCGCCGACACTCATCGATCGCTATTTGGTCGTTTGCCATCATGCTGGCGTGAAGCCCTTATTAGTATTGAATAAGGCGGATTTGTTGGTACAAGAGAGTTATGCAGACACCAATGACTTGCTCGTACAGTATGCTGCTCTTGGTTATGAAAGCGTACTTACTTCGGTCGACTGTCCTGAGAATATCGCCGATAGTACTGAGCAGCAAGGGCTTGGCGAGTTAAAGCGTTACATAGATAAAAAACTGGTTATCTTTGCGGGTCAGTCTGGTGTCGGTAAAAGTAGCTTAATTAACGCCCTGCTACCAGAATCGGCACAGAGCGTAAATATTATTTCTGAAAACTCAAAACTTGGTCAGCATACCACGACGACCAGCCGCCTATTGCCATTTAATCCAGATGATCTTACCCAAGGCGGTATTGTCGATACCCCTGGTATTCGTGAATATGGTATTTGGCATTTGACCCCTGATGATGTGATTTCAGGCTTCGTTGAACTTGCGCCACTGGCTGGTGATTGCCAATTCCGTGATTGTCGTCATACTCATAACAGTAAAGGCTGTGCGTTATGGAGAGCCGTTGCTGACGGTGAAGTACTGCAGCGCCGTGTTGAAAACCTCATCACGTTACGAATAGAGGCTGATACCAAGCCTTACTAGGTATTGCTTACTATTAAAACTTAGGTTAGCTATCGCACGTTTACTATGGATGTCCTAATCGGTATAATAGCGCCTTGTTCGGTAATACTGGGCTGTATTCGCAGTTTAGTGGAACACTAATTTTTTGGAGGTTTGGTTTGGATCGTGCGCTTGAATTTGTGGGCAACCACCCGTTTTTATTTGGTATCTTAGCAGTACTTGCCGTACTGTTCTTTGCCATTGAAAATAAACGTAGCGGCAAAAAAGTGTCGCCCAATACCCTCGGCATGATGGTCAACTCTCAAAACGCGCAGCTTATCGATATTCGCGCCAAAAAGAAGTTTACCACCGGCTATATCCAAGGCAGTCGTAACATCCCTTTTACAGAGCTCAAAGATCATTTAGATGAAATTCGTGCAATTGAACAGCCTGTGATTATCATTTGTGATATGGGTGTACAAGCAGGCGCGGCTATTCAGATGATTGGTAAAGACAGTGTTTATCGTCTAGAAGGCGGTGTTGGTGGCTGGCAAGGTGCGGGCATGCCATTAGTAGGATTAAAAGATGCTAAGCCTAAGAACAAGGGCAAAGCGAAACCTAGCTTGCACAAATAGTTCTACATCAACACGCCTTAATAAAATGCATTATTAATAAAAAGACATGACTCTCAGTTGTGTCTTTTTTTATGGACAACCCTCAAGTGATAACAAGTCACTTAAGAACTTATATAACCTTTTGCAGCGAGCTGGCTTGAATTTATCACCCTCATCCCCACTTTATAATGAGCATAATCAAATACACACTAGTCATTAACCTATCTAAATCAGGATAATAGACAAACTACACGACATAAAGTCAATTAAGGATATCTTATGACTGCCTCAGTTAAAGTTTATACTACGCCTATCTGCCCTTACTGCTCAAACGCTAAACAATTACTAAAAAATAAAGGCATTGAGTATGAAGAAATTGGTATGCATGATATGAGTAGCGATGAGCGCCGCGCATTGATGCAAAAAACCAATAACTATCGCACTGTGCCACAAATTTTCGTCGGTGATACTTTCGTTGGTGGTTTTGACGAGCTCAATCAAATGAACCAGCAAGGCAAGCTTGACGAGCTATTAGCCGGTTAATCTGCTACATTAAGCAGCTTACAGAATAGTGGCATTGGCTGGCTCTGGTTAATATAAATATGATATTGACCAAGCGATAGCTGGCTATTGTCATTTCCACACTAGCTTGTAATAATGTAGATTGCAACTTAACATTGCTATCAAGACATTAACGACACATTGCATTACTTATTTGAGGAATTATCATGGCTGAAGAACAAGCACAACCACAATTAGCACTAGAACGTATCTACGTAAAAGACATGTCACTTGAAGTGCCGGGCGCTGGCGTATTCACCAAAGAGTGGAACCCTGAGCTTGATATTAACCTATCAAGCAATGCCGAAAAGCTAGATGACGATCATTATCAAGTAATCTTGACTGTGAGCGTTACCGCTAAAAATGCTGAAGAACCTGCTTTTATTGCTGAAGTTCATCAAGCTGGTATTTTCTTACTAAAAAATATTCCTGAAGATCAAATCGGGCAAATTTTAGGTGCTTATTGCCCTAACGTTTTGTTCCCTTACGCTCGTGAAGTCATCAGCGACATCGTGACTCGTGGTAGCTTCCCGCAATTACTGCTTGCTCCAGTCAACTTTGACCAAGCATATGCACAGAGCCAACAGCAAGCGCAAATTGATGCTGAAGGTAATGCTTAAACTTTAAAATAAAGTTTATATTTTAAAAAAGCCATCTCCTAACTTAGGTAGATGGCTTTTTTATGTATTGCTTTTAATAAATTCCTATCATTTTTCTAATGACATTATTTATTGTAGTTGGATTTTTATAGCTACTATTTATATCTACTACAAGACATTAAAAAACCCTGCCAATAAGCAGGGTCTTCGTTAGTATAATTCAGTATACAGAATATCCGTAAAACGAATTAACCTTTTAACGCTGACAATATCTGCTGCTTAACATCATCAATAGCTTGCGTGCCATCGAACTTGTCATATTTAGGCGCATTCTCGCCCTCTTTGGCTTTATCTTGATAAAAACCAACCAAGGTTGACGTCTGCTGATGATAAGTTGCAAGGCGCTCACGAATAGTAGATTCTTTGTCATCTTCACGTTGGATAAGTGCTTCACCGGTCACATCGTCGATACCATTTTGCTTCGGTGGATTATGATCGACATGATATACACGGCCTGAACCTGGATGCTGGCGACGACCAGATAGGCGCTTTACGATCTCATCATCAGGTACACTGATCTCAACTACATGATCGATGGCAACATCAGCGTCTGCAAGCGCTTGAGCTTGGGGAATGGTACGCGGGAAACCATCAAGAATGCAGCCATTAGCACAATCAGGCTTAGAGATACGCTCTTTTACTAGGTTGATGATAAGATCATCAGAGACCAGTCCACCTGCATTCATAATGCCTTCAGCTTGTTTACCAAGCTCGCTACCTTCTTTAATCGCTGCACGTAGCATATCGCCAGTCGAGATTTGCGGGATATCAAATTCTTTAGAGATAAACTGTGCTTGAGTGCCTTTACCGGCGCCAGGTGGACCTAGCAAAATAATACGCATCATAATACGTCTCTCCTTGATGGATGGGATTTGGGGATTGGTTAATTGCGTGAATGCCGGATATACCTTACCTTGTGGCTTTATAAAGCTCAAGTATTTTTAGTACTAGTGTCGCCTGTAGATATGACTTATCTGTTCATGTAACGCAATTGCACGCTGCAGCAATACGCTACAGCGCTTATGTCATGAGGCTTTTCAAAAGTTACGGTATCTGCTGATTTATTTCAACGTTAACTTGTTTTTGATCGGCACTAATCACGACTGGGTTGCCAGATAAGTCCCCTGACTCTGCACTTGCATTACCACTATGGCTAATACGAGCAATAACAGCCAGTTGAGTTTTTGCCGCACGTGCCGATTGTATCGTCCGCTCAGGCATCATAGCATCAAGATCACTTAAGCTAATACTGGCCTCACCTTGCTGAATCACACTAATAGGCAAACGCTTGGCTGCAAATGGTGGGCCGCCATTAACATCACGAATGGCAACAAATAGTACGTCATCGCCTTTGACTAATGGTAATAAGCTAGAATTGACCTTCACCGTTACATTAACACCCTCAGCCGCTTGTTGCTGCTGTGCTTTCACATTGGCACTTAGCTCATCTAGGCTGGTCAACGCTTTTGTATGATCACCCGGCTTGGCAGCAATACTAGCACGTAATCTCTGAATCCAGCCTTCTGCCTGCTCAAAGTTACTAGCACGTGCTTCACCCATTGCCATCAGCATCTGTGCGCCCTCATGCTGTGGGTTGTTGGCTAATACATCTTGTAGTACGCGACGACTAGTAGCATCTAGCTGGCCTTCGTTCGCAAAAAAGCTAATCTGCGCATAAGTGGTCGCAATCTCTTCATTATCAGGAGATAGACGATATGCCCTAGATAAAGCTTCTAATGCAGAGTCAGTCACTTCAAGCGATAAAAACAGCTCTGACAAGCGCATCCAGCGATTAGGGTCATCAGCATGACGATGGACGTTGGTCTGCATAGCCGCAATCAGCTGACGGCCATCTTCAATAGCCCACTCTGGTGGCTGATCAATCTTACCAGTCAATAAGTCGTCAGCTACTTGGCCAACTTTATCTTCTGCTTGCCATAGCTCAAATACTGGTGTGCGATCGCTAATCAATAAATACGCCATCGCTGCCAATACGGGTACCCAGATAGTAATTATTAAACGGCTTTTGATACCAGGGTTCACCATCGGAGCTGCTTCACGCTGGGCATCTAATAGCTGGCGCTCAAGCTCAAGCTTTTGGTTTTGGTAATGGTTATCATCAATGGTGCCGCTGTCTTTGTCGGTTTTAAGCTCCGCTAAACGTTCACGGAATACTGCCACGTTAATATCTAATAGTTGGTTATCTACGGGCTTATTTTTTATGCGCGTAGCGCGTAGCCATGGTGTAATAACGATGACAGCAAGTATCAATGCGATGAGTAAGCTTAGGGCAATAAATAAGCCAGCAGTAGAAAATACGGTCATTTTTTGTCCTCTGTGCTTGTGATGTCATAATCAGTGCTATTAGTACGTGATAATAGACGATCCAGTTCAGCCTTTTCTGCAGGGGTTAAAGCAGCGACAGTACTATCGACTATCGTACCGCTATCACCACTTGCTACCAGCTGTCGACGTTTACTCTGCCAAAACCAGCCAGTAATCAAAACGATCAATAATAGTGGCGGAAAAAACCATAATATCCATGTTGACGGACGTACAGGTGGCTTATAGGTAATAAAATCACCGTAACGCTCTTGCATATAGCTGCGTATTTCAGCATCACTGCGCCCATCTTTAACAGAATCGTAAACTTTTTGCTTTAAGTCCTGCGCAATAGGTGCATCAGACCCTGCAAGGTTCTGGTTTTGACATTTAGGGCAACGCAGCTCCTCGATGAGACCACGATACTGAGCTTCTTGCTGCACTGAGTCAAAGTCATAAACATCGATTGCCGCATAAGCGGTCATGCTGAGTAGACATGCCAGTACAAAGCTTACTAGCCTTAACACTGTAGCGGTTCTTATCTGAGCAGCCTTCATTTGCATGCCTCCCCAACCTGACTTGGATCTGGACGATTACCATTTTTGTTAGCCTCATTGAGTACTGTCAAACAAGGCTTAATGCGTTCTTGCCAATTGGCTTCATTAACTTCACCAATGATATGCTGACGGATGATGCCGTCCCCATCGACTGTAAAAGTTTCAGGTGCGCCTGTCAGACCTAAGTCTAAAGCAAACTGACCTGACAGATCTTGAATAGACATTGAAAAAGGATCGCCACCTCGGTTCAAATAGCTGAATGCATCACCAATATCATCTTTATAATTAATACCTACCAAATTAACACCACGCTCCTCTAGCTGCATAAGAAACGGATGCTCAATGATACAAGTTGGACACCAAGAGCCCCAAATGTTCATCAAAAACGGCTCATCAGGTAAATTATCATTAGTCATGATACGGCTAGTATCTGCTAATAATGGCAGCTCAAAAGTAGGAACAGGACGCTCAAGAGCCATATTCGCTACAATATCGGTAGGCTTACCTAAACGCATATAAAGCATTACCATCAGTCCTAAGAACACGATAAGTGGAATTAGAAACCATACTTTTAATTGCTTTTTTTTGATAGTTTTATGACGGCGTTCATTGTCATTCTGCTTATTGGGATTAGTGGTATTATCTGATTTATCCATCTTACTTCTCCCCAAGCGTTGCTACAGGTATTGCTGTACTAGCTACAATATCATCAGTAACCTGATGCGGCGCTTTGGTTTTTTTGATGCGATAGCGTTTATCAAACATGCTAATCAGCGCACCTAAAGCCATAATAATTGAACCTAACCATATCCAGCGAATCAAAGGTTTCACGTAGATACGCACGGCCCATTGGTTACTATCTTCGGCGATCGGCTCACCAAGCGCTACATATAAATCGCGCATGAGACTGGCATCAATGGCCGCTTCAGTCATCGGCATCATACTAATGATATAGGTACGTTTTTCAGGATATAAAGTCGTGACAGCACGTCCGTCTTTAGTTATCTCAACCTCGGCTTGAATAGCATCAAAGTTGCTACCTTTGACCTCACGGAAGTCTCTCACGGTAAAATCATAACCTTGGACGTTGACGGTATCATTTGGCCCTAATGCCACATCACGCTCGATACTTAAGCTACTGGTAAAGGCAACCCCAATTACTGCGATTAAAACCCCAATATGAGCAGTTTGCTGGCCCCAATAGCTAAGACGTACTTGACGTAGACCATTCATCATATTTGGTGCGTTTTTAGTCTTATCTCTAAAATCAATAATCATCCATAGTAGTACCCAAAAGCTTACAGCTAGGGTTACGCCGATATTAAGCATAGATGATGGATGGACGAAATAAGCAATAATCGCTGCTAATACTAGGCTGCTGACTGCGATGACCATACCGACGCCCAACAATGGACGCTTGTCTTTTTTCCAGCGAATATTAGAGCCCATACCCATTGCGACTAGTAGCAACCAAGTCAGAGGTACAAATAATGCATTAAAGTAAGGAGGGCCGACTGATACCTGACCTAAATTGAAAGCGTCTGCAATGATCGGATAAAGAGTACCAAGCAGCACGACTAATGTGGCAATTAAAATAATGGCGTTATTGATAACCAAAAACGACTCACGTGAAATCAGCTGATATTGACTCTCAACTGTCAAGCGCCAACCACGTATTGCAAACATTAATAGACCACCACCCACGATAATGCCGAGAATGACCAGAATGACTAAACCACGTGTCGGATCGGCGGCGAATGAATGCACCGACGTGATGACCCCTGACCGTACCAAAAACGTTCCTAGTAAACTCAGCGCAAAAGCGAAAATCGCTAGCATGATCGTCCATGCTTTGAATACACCGCGCTTTTCAGTAACCGCTAACGAATGTAGCAGCGCAGTACCAGCGAGCCACGGCATCAATGATGCGTTCTCTACTGGATCCCAAAACCACCAACCGCCCCAGCCAAGCTCATAATAAGCCCACCATGAGCCTAAGGCGATACCGATGGTTAAAAACCCCCAAGCAGCTAGTGCCCACGGACGTGACCAACGTGTCCACACCGCATCCAAGCGCCCTTCCCACAATGCTGCCATACAAAAGGCAAACGGCACGACCATGCCCACATAGCCCATATACAGCATAGGCGGATGAATAATCAGACCAAAATCTTGCAGCACAGGGTTTAGATCTGCACCATCAACAGGTATGTTCGGTAAGGTACGATTAAATGGTGATGAGGTAAAAATCAACATCGCTAGCATCATCATCTGTACCGCTGCCAAGATGACTAATACTCGTGCTCGCATTGATAACGGCAAACCGCGGCTAAAGTAAGATACTAGCGCGCACCATGTCGCCATGATGGTCATCCACAGCAGTAGAGACCCTTCATGCCCGCCCCAAGTTGCCGATAATTTGTAATACCAAGGCAACAAAGTGTTGGAGTGCTGCGCGACATAGACAAGGCTAAAATCATTGTAATAAAAGCCTGCCATCAACGCTGAAAACGATACTATCATCGCGGCAAACTGCGCCCAAGCCAAACTTGGGGCCAGACGCTGCCAAGCGACTTGGTTGCGCATAACGCCAATAGTTGGTAATACTACCTGTAAAATAGCCAACACAAAGGCGGCCAGTAAGGCAAAATAACCCAATTCTGTGATTAACATACAATCTAACCCTGTTTACCCTAATACGGTCATAGTTTACTGTGGCGGATTGGGCTTTTTATTGGTTTAAAAGCACCTATAGCCTGCCCATTAAAAATCGCTACAACGGTAACCTCGCTAACCACAACAATGTATGGCTTGCGCTCAGCTTCCTTGTAACGACATTATCTTGGATTGACTATATAACTTAATATTGTTTTATAACTTAATGCTGTTTTTTTTCATGTTAGTTCATGTCTTATATTATTCTAAGTCTATAATTGTAAAGCATATTTTCTCTTGATATCTTTTTTATTATTTTTCTCTTTCTCTTTTATTATTATCAAGTTATCTGCTATTGCACCGCTGGAAAGAACACCAAAACAAGGTGTAACCAACCTGCCAAAAATCCAGTCAAGCCGCCTAATACAATTAATGTCATCTCATCTTCACGAAACGCTGGACGTAATAAGTTTTGAAACTCATAAGGTGACAAGGCTCTGATACGATCGCGAAACAGACCGAATATTTTACTGGCACGACTCTCATTAAGTTCAGGATCTCGTAGCGGCACCATGGTAGCAGTAATCGACTTATCAATGATCGTATTCTTTAATTGACCATATTCACGGCGACCCAGCCCCATACGCAAGGTCGTTCTGACCACTGGCGACTCTAACACTTGATAAAGATGCGACTTCATCAGCTCACGCGTTAGCGCAGCACGATCACCATACATCATCTCATTCATAATGTTCTCTAGAGTCACTAAATCAGTAACAACAATCTCAGCGAAAACCTCAGACACTTCTTCTTGACGCTTCATAAAGCCGCCTTGGAAACGGAACTGAGCGATATGTGGCAGCCTTGGCTTAATAAACGGAAAACCAGCACAACGTTCAAAAACCTTTATATAAGGGATAAAATGCGGCTCTACTGGATTAAATACCATCCAAATTGCAATCCAGTTAGTCAGTAAGCCCCAAACAGCCGCGAAAAACGGTACCGTCCAATGCTGCGGTACAACTAAGAAAATAAACATCTGAATAATGCCAAAAATCAACCCGATCAAAGCACTGATATGCCAAATAAAGTTGATCTCACGTTGGCCAACCTTTAAAAACATATTGACCATTAAACGTCGATCGCTTTCCATCTTATTGACGATCATCTGACGCATATCGACCAAATCTTCGACATGGTAAGTCAAATCAGTCACCAACGACTGCATAATCTCTGGTAGCTCTTGATGCGCTTGGGCATAAATACGGCGCTTTAGAGCATAAGGCAGGTTGCCCCATAGCGCCCCTGAATGCTCAAGCATAATTTCGTCAATGAGCGGCTCAATATTTTTATCCACTGTATCAGTAATAAAAACAGCCATTTGCTCAGGTTCCATCGCTTGAACAAACTCGTCTAGTGAGCCAAGCTTTGAGAGCGTCTGATCAACGATAACCCCAGATATCTTGCCAGCTTTACGTGGGACAATACCTTGCCAGCCAATTCCAGGTAACCCAAAAAAAGGGAAATTAGGTATGCGAATACCCCAAAACTTAATGGGGTAAAACAGCATTTTCAATGCCATCCATACATGCAACCATGTGACAAATGCGGTCACTGGTGGAATGGTCAGCATGGCAAAAAATTCTGGATGCTCAGCGAGCGTCTGCCATATTGAGGTTGCGACCATGACTCTTTTTACCTCTGACGTAACGATTATCGTTAATCTGTTGTCTTTTGTTAGAGTTATTAAGAAACGCTTAGGGTCTGTTACACATTCAAGTATTAGGACTGCCAGTACCACATTTGAATGTGCAACAGATCCTGATAAAAATAGCGCTTTAATGACAATTAAACACTATAAAATAAATCGCCTGATTTTAGCATACTTGCCATTTATTAGCACATATCCACCCTAGTCAAGTTGTGACTAGAGATGACAATATCATCTGTCCAATTTGTGTCTGATACCAATTATCGAGTGCATACAATGGCCTATGAGCAATGCTGTCACTAGCATGTAAGAAGCACATAAGAAATAAGTTGGCAAATTCAGCGTAACTTATTTCATTCTGTTATAATTTGTCCCATAGTGACAACGTCAATATATACTCAAACTTATGCTTAATTATTGTCAGACTACCTATACTATGTAATTGAAATTGTTGATTTTATCATTTTTATATGACTAGCACTTGACCTAATGACTGGTAACATTATTCTCTCTATTAGGGTAATTCCTTCTTTATCCACTGCGCTCATTGGTACTAACTTTACATGAATAAATCGCTTATCCCAGATGCCGAAAATGTTAACCGCATTTTTACGCGCCGTATTCTCATTTTTGGTTTGTTAATTTTTTTGGGTATGTGTGTGTTATTACTGCGTTATGGATACCTGCAAGTGTATGCGCATGACAAATACAAGACTCAGGCAGACAATAATCGTATCAAGCTCATATCTGCACCGCCAAGCCGTGGCTATATCTATGATCGTAATGGTATTTTGCTCGCTGACAATCAGCCTGTATTCACTGCCATGCTCAGCCCCGATGAAGTAGAAGACCCAGAGCGTACTTTAAACTTGCTTGCCCCTATTTTTGACTTAACGGATACTGATATTACTGATATTTTGGCGCGGTTGAGTAAAAGCAAAAATGATCCGGTGACCGTCAAGATTGATTTAACAGATAAGCAACTGGCACAGTTTAGTGAGCGTAAACCGTTTTTCCGTGGCGTTACCATTCAGAGTAAACTGACCCGCTCCTACCCCTACGATGAGCTATTCGCACACGTTATCGGCTATGTTGGGCGTATCAACGACAAAGAAACTAAGCGTATCGATAAAGATCGTTATGCTGGCACTGACCTTATCGGCAAAATTGGTATTGAAGACTTTTATGAAGATATTTTGCTTGGCCAACCGGGCTACCAATCGGTAGAAACCGATGTCCATGGTAATATTCTGCGTCAATTAGATACCAAGCCGCCAGTTTCTGGTAACGATATTACCTTGAGCTTAGATTATGGCTTGCAAACGATCGCCCAGCAGCAGCTTGACGGTCGCCGCGGTGCCATTGTAGCGATAGATCCAAAAAACGGTGACGTACTCGCATTTGTGAGTAATCCAAGTTACGACCCTAACCCTTTTATTTCTGGCATTTCCTTTAAAGATTATGGGGCGCTACAAGATGATCTTGATCAGCCCCTCTATAATCGCGCCCTACAAGGTATGTACCCGCCTGCCTCTACCATTAAACCATTTGAAGGTTTAGGTGCGCTACACTATGGATTGCGAGATTGGAATACGACTATCTATGATCCCGGTTATTTTAGCTTACCTGGTGACTCGCATCGTTTTCGTGATTGGAAACGTGGCGGTCATGGCTCGGTAGATTTAAAGAAATCTATCGTCATGTCAGTCGATACTTATTATTATAAACTCGCTTATGAGATGGGTATCCAGCGTTTACATGATTGGATGGTGCGCTTTGGTTTTGGTGAAGAGACGGGAATTGATTTGCCCAATGAGAAGTCTGGCATTATGCCCTCACCGAAGTGGAAAAAAGACACCTACGATAAAGGCTGGCTACCAGGTGAGACTATCTCTGTCAGTATTGGGCAAGGCTACTTCCTAGTCACACCGCTACAGATTGCTAATGCGACTGCTATGACGGCTAACAAGGGCTATCATATAACGCCGCATTTGTTAAAAGACAGTGATGGTGCAGCAGAGGTCAACGTCATTACCAAGCCCGATGGTAAAATTGATTATAATGGCAAGCCCTCTGACTGGACGCGTATGCATGATGCGATGGAAGAGACGGTCAAAGCTGGTACTGCTCGCGGTATTTACACGCCGCGCTACCGTATCGCTGGCAAGACTGGTACGGCACAGGTTAAATCTATCGCTCAAGGTAAACGCTACGATAAATCTGCGATAGACAAGCGCCATTGGGATCATGCTTGGTTTAATGGTTTTGCCCCTGTTGAAGACCCACAAATCGCTCTCGCTGTATTGGTTGAAAATGGTGGCGGCGGTAGCGCAGTAGCGGCTCCCATCGGACGTGCTCTATTCGATTATTGGGTATTACAGCGCAAAAGCGACCCCATCTTGCCACCAACTCCTGATGAGTTAAAAGCTATTAAACGCCAAAAGGCATTGGACAAAGCCGCTCGTGATGCCATCCGCGACCAAGAACAAGCACGGGCAGAAAAATTAAAAGAACAGACAGAAGCGGAAGCAGCAACCACTACAGCGACCGAATAAAGAATAACAATTATGAAAAAAACAACGACAAAAGCATCAGCATCGCGTAGCACCAAGCGTAATGCGACTCATAAAAAACCAGTTTCTGCTGGTAATGTGCGTATTATCGGCGGGCAGTTTAAACGTCGTAGCATAAATTTTATCGATGCTGATGGCTTGCGACCGACCCCAGATCGCTTGCGGGAGACGCTGTTCAACTGGCTACTTTCCGACATGCATGGCGCACGTGTACTAGATAGCTGTGCAGGTAGCGGGGTGTTGGGCTTTGAGGCGTTATCTCGCGGCGCGGCGCATTGCACCTTCATTGAAACCAATCAAGCCCAATACCAAATGCTACTGCAAAGCGCGCAGCAGTTGAACATCGATACTGATAGCTATCAAGTTTTTAACGGTAAAGCTGAGCAAGTCTTATCTCAGAATAGTAATTTCAAGCATCCGTTCGATATCGTTTTTATTGACCCACCCTATGCAAAGGATTTATGGCAACCCATTTTAACTGCCTTAATTGAACAGTTATTAATTACGACAGAAACGCTGATTTATTTAGAAGCTGATAAAGATTTAAATAAACAATTAGCTGAATTGATCGAGTCTCTTAGCTTATTACCTGCAATGCAAGGCTTAAAAAGGTTTGAATGTCTCAAGCAGACCAAAGTCGGACAAGTTGTCGCTGGACTTTATCGTCTATCATCGTCATAATTGTCTGGTTAATAAAAACGATTAACAAATTTTACAAATGTTTAAAACCGCTAAAAAACTGGCCAACGCTGCAGTTTAATGTATATAAGGCGAAAATAAACCCCAATGCAGCTTGCAAGCGTAGGCGCTACTGCTTATAATGTGCAGTCTGTTTTTTGAGAGCCCCGTTCCCAGCTAAACTCTCAACGAATTCTAATTTTAAGGTTTTATCATGAAAACACTTAGTGCAAAACCAGCTGAAGTGACCCATGACTGGTATGTCGTAGATGCTGACGGCAAAACCCTTGGTCGCTTAGCCACTCAAATTGCTACTCGCTTACGTGGCAAGCATAAGACTTCTTATACTCCGCACGTAGATACTGGTGACTTTATTGTTGTCATCAACGCAGAAAAAATCGCGGTAACGGGTAAAAAAGCACAAGATAAAAAGTATTATCGTCACAGTGGCTACCCAGGCGGTATTAAAGAAACCAACTTCACAAAGCTGATTGCACATAAGCCTGAAGATGTTCTACACAAAGCAGTTAAGGGTATGCTTCCAAAAGGTCCTCTTGGCTATGCGATGATTAAGAAGCTAAAGCTATATGCAGGTACTGAACATCCACATACTGCACAGCAACCTAAAGAACTAGACATCTAAGGAGTCACTTATGGAACGCAATTACGGAACTGGTCGCCGCAAGACGTCTACTGCTCGTGTCTTTTTAGCGAAAGGTACTGGTAGCATTGTCGTTAACGGCAAGCCACTTGATGAATATTTTAGCCGTGAAACTTCACGTATGGTTGTTCGTCAGCCATTAGAGCTACTTGATTCTTCTAACGCATATGATTTTTTTATTACTGTTAAAGGTGGTGGTATTAGTGGTCAAGCGGGCGCTATTCGCCACGGTATCACTCGTGCACTAATCGAGCTTGACGATACTAACAAGCCTGCGCTAAAAGCAGCTGGCTTTGTTACTCGTGATTCACGTCAAGTTGAACGTAAGAAATTGGGCCTACGTAAAGCACGTAAACGTCCACAATTCTCAAAACGTTAATCAAAGCTATCTCTTATTTTCTTGCTGTTATTGTCTTTATCTCAGAGTTACAGTAACAGCAGCAAGTAAAAGAATAGATTTGCAAAACCTTATAAGCTGGTCACAGCTTATAAGGTTTTTTTATGCGTATTGGAAAAAGCCGTTAAATATTTGCCTTTCTATAAACACGCTTTGATAAAACTAACTTGCAAACAGGCTACCGCTACCCCATCATCATAATAACTTTTCATCATTAGCCCGATGCTATAAACCTGTGCTGCAAAAGGACACTATGAAAGCGCCCGAACAATACGATCCAAGTAAATCATCCTCAAAGAGTAGCACGCCGCCGCAGAGCATGCAGCAGTCTGCTAAATCGCCAGCAATACCTATCGGTACACCAACAATTACGCAAACTCATAAACGTACTGCGCAAGCAGAAAAAAAGCCGTTTCAGTGGCAGTTTTTATTGCCTAAATACTGGGGGATTTGGCTGTTATTGGTTATTTTTCTACCGATGATATATCTACCGCTACGTTGGCAGTTTTGGTTAGGTCGTAAGCTCGGTATTTTGATTTATAAAGTTGCAGGCTCGCGGCGACGTGATACGCTGATTAACTTAAGGCTGGCTTTTTCAGAGAAGCCGGAAGCCGAGCGTGAATTGATGGCCAAGCAAGTCTTCGTCAATCAAGGTATTGGTGTATTTGAAACCTTATGCGCTTGGTTTCGCCCTAATGTCTTTACCCGCACTGTCTCTATTTCGGGCTTACAGCATTTAGTTAATGCTCAAAATGAAAATCGTCCTGTTATTTTATTAGGCGCACATTATACGATGCTCGACTTAGGTGGCTTGTTTTGTGCCCAATTTTTTCCCTTAGACTGTATGTATCGTACACAAAACAATCCTCTACTCGATTGGTTTATTTATAATGGTCGTACCAATATTTTTGGCAAGCAAATCTCCAGTCGTGATATGCGCAGTTTAGTCAGCTCTATCAAAGCTGGACATGTGATTTGGTACTCTCCCGATCAAGACTACGGTCTTAAGCAAGGCGTGATGGCACCATTTTTTGGCGTGCCAGCAGCCACTATCACGGCTTCGCGGCGTATGGCCAAGTTAGGCGACAAGCAGCATCCACCAGCGCTAATGGCACTGCATACCTATCGGCAAACGCCAGATAATCTACCAAGCGGTAAAAGGCCACATTATCATCTAACGATTACACCAGAACTGGATAACTATCCAAGTAATGATGAGGTCGCTGATGCTACACGCGTCAATGAAGTGCTAGAAGGATTGGTTCGTATTGATCCAACTCAGTGGATGTGGTTTCACCGTCGCTTTAAAAATAGCCCTGAAGGTCGTACCGATATCTATAAGTAGGCTTTTATTCCTAAGAAAATAACTGGGAAAATTTGCTATACTTTGCCCCATTAAATCGAGTCGTTTACTCAAGTGATTGATATCACATTAACGATAATCGAATAAACCAAAAATTAAACCAACAACGGATTTTTCATGAGCAATCAAACTGACGCACCTATAGATACACCTACAAAAGAAACCAAACGTATTCTAACGGGCATTAAACCAACGGGCATTCCACACTTGGGTAATTACGTTGGTGCGATTCGTCCAGCGATTGAATCCATTCAAAATAGTGATCATGAAGCATTTTTCTTTTTGGCAGATTATCATGGCATTATCGGCTGTTATGACCCTGCTATCATTCATGAGTCAACCAAAGCGATTGCTGCGACTTGGATTGCATGTGGCCTTGATCCTGAGCGCGTAACTTTTTATCGTCAGTCAGATGTACCTGAGATTTCTGAGTTAGCTTGGATTTTAAATTGCTCATGTGCCAAAGGGTTAATGAACCGGGCGCATGCTTATAAGGCTGCAGTCGATATCAATACAGAAAAGGCAGACGTCGATCCAGATCAAGGGGTTACGATGGGCCTGTTTGGTTATCCCGTCCTTATGGCAGCAGATATCTTGATGTTTAATGCTACCCATGTGCCAGTAGGTCGCGACCAAGTACAGCATATTGAGATGGCACGTGATATTGCCGGTACCTTTAACCATCGTTATAAAACCCTCTTTACGCTACCCTCAGCGGTCGTTGATGAAGACATCCCGCTACTAACAGGGCTTGATGGTCGCAAAATGAGTAAGAGCTATAGCAATACTATTCCTCTATTTGGTGAACCTAATCCGCAAGTCAGTCCTGAAAAGCAGATGCATAAAGCTATTATGAAAATTGTGACCAACTCACAGCTTCCTTCCGAGCCAAAAGATCCTGATGACTCTGCTATCTTTGAGATTTACAAAGCCTTTGCTACTTCTGAAGAGATTGCTGATATGCGTGCGCAGTATGCCGCAGGTATCGGCTGGGGTGATGCCAAGCAAGTGTTGTTTGACAAAATTAATAACGAGATTGCGCCATTCCGTGCTCGTTATGAAGAACTAATGGCCAATCCAAAAGAGTTGGAAGAAATCTTACAAATGGGCGCAGACAAAGCTCGTCGCCATAGCCGTAAACAACTAGACAAAACTCGCCGTGCCATTGGTATCCGTCCGCTTGCCAAACTTAAATAGTGGCTTAATATAAACAATTGTTTTGTATGAATAGTCATATGGCTCAAACAGCCATTTGATTATCATAACTTGTCGTAATCAGGGCGGATATTAAACGTGCAGACTGAGCTAGAAAACAAACAATCGGCTTTGCCAAAAGCTGTCTTGTCTGCAGCCGTGAATCGAGCCTCTGAGTCACTATCTAATGACAACGAACATGATGGCTCAGTTATCCACGACATGTCTCTGCGCATTTATCAGACACCAGTGCAGCAGCTGCCTGAAGATCTCTATGTGCCACCGCAAGCGTTTGCTATTTGGCTAGAACAGTTTGCTGGGCCATTAGATTTTTTATTATATTTGGTCAAAAAAAACAACGTCGACTTGACACAAATGCCAATATTGCCTATCACAGAGCAGTACTTGGCTTATATTAGTGAGTTGGATACAGAGCATTTTGAGTTAGCGGGTGACTATCTACTGATGGCCTCGACATTAATTGCGATCAAAACGGAGCTGCTACTACCTTCGCCTGAAACGCTTAGCGATGAGTGTGATCCAAAAGCAGAGCTGATTGAGCGTCTTGAAGAGTATGCGCAAATAAAAGCAGCAAGCCAGCGCTTGGACAATCTAGTCCGTCTTGAGCGCGATGTGTTTTTAGCGATGGTGAGTATGCCTAGCCAAGACATTATGAATGCTGAATTACCGAACTACTCACCTACCTTATTAATCGATAGCTTGTTTAAAATGCAGCTACAGCCAGACTATCAAATGCATACCATCAAGATCGATGCGGTACCACTTGCTGACCGTATTGCCAGTATTAGTAGGCAATTAAGCACTGATGGCATGCGCTCCTTTTATGAGCTACTAGATAAAGCGCAAGGTAAGATAGGTGTGGTAGTCAGCTTTGTTGCGGTGTTAGAGTTGATGAAGCGTCAGCTGGTTGGTGTGGTAAATGCTGATTCAAATATAGATACTACTGTAGCAAATACTGCTGATGTTAATCATTCTGCAATAGACAATCAAATCGGGCAGTTAACATTACAGTGGCTAGCTTAATCGTTTTTTACTTATTTATTTACACAGCATAATTAAAAAAGAGCCGTTTTCTAATGACAGATATTGACGATACAAAGCACAGTGCTAAAGGACAAAAACCGGTATCGGCAATGTTACCTTCTTCTGTTGAAGAGCATCATCATTATCTTGAAGATTTGAGCAAACATATTGAAGTACTGTTGCATGCGTCAGAAGCACCACTCACTGCGAACGCCATCAAGAAGCATTTATCTTTATCTAATAAAGAGTTAAAGCAAGCTTTAGAGTTATTACAGCTACGCTTGGACGCTGGTGTTTTAAGATTGCATGAGACTGCCAGCGGTTATCGCCTACAAATAGCGGATAGTTATAGTGCGTTGATACAACGCGTTTTTCCTCAACGTCAAGAACGCCTGAGCCAAGCATTGCTTGAGACTCTGAGCGTCATTGCCTACAAACAACCCGTGACACGCAGTGACATCGAATATGTGCGCGGTGTGACCCTATCTAGCAATATATTGCGTCAGTTGTTTGACAAAGGCTGGATAAAGGAAGATGGCTATAAAGAAACGTTGGGTCGTCCAGCCTTGTTGCATACTACAGCGCAATTCTTAGATGCATTCGGACTGACTAATTTAGAAGAGCTGCCACCAATGCCGGATATATCAGCTATTGGTGGCGAATCTTAAGTTCTAATTAATATAATGGCAAATATTATGCTTGAATTGAGCTGTCTATTTTAGCAAATACCGTATTTATTGCCTGAACCGTTTTTTCGATTTCGACTTCGGTAAGTGTTGGGTGTACTAAGAACATTAAGCTAGTCTCTCCAAGTTCCTTTGCAACAGGCAACCTAGTTTCAGGGCGCAATCCTGTGCCATCGAATGCTTTTTCTAAATAAACCTCAGATGCCGATCCAGAAAAACAAGGCACTTCTAGCTGACTGATTTCCTCGATAATACGGTCCCGTGACCAACCTTCAGGCAGGTTATCAGCATTTACATAAACATATAGCTTATAGTATGCATGCTTAGAATCTGCAAACGCTGGGGTTTCTTCTAGCTTTGGCGCATGTAAATAACCTTTATCTTCCCATTGAGTACACGCCTGCAAGATCGCTTGTGCATTGTCAGTACGCTTAGTAGTCCAATCTGACATTCTCTCAAGCTGAATACGTCCTATTACCGCTTGCATCTCAGTCATTCGCCAGTTAGTACCGAAGCTCTCATGTAACCAACGATAGCCAGGTGGATGCTCTTTTTCATACACAGCAGCGTAGCTCTTACCATGATCTTTGTACGCCCACATCTTACGCCATAGATTTTCGTCATTAGTAGTGACCATCCCGCCTTCGCCACCAGTAGTCATAATCTTATCTTGGCAAAAGCTCCATGCGCCAATGTGACCAATACTACCAACACTACGGCCTTTATAGTGAGCGCCATGCGCTTGTGCACAGTCTTCAATGACGTATAGATTATGCTTATCTGCAAGCGCCATCATGCCATCCATGTCGCATGGCCAGCCTGCTAGATGCACGCACACGATGCCTTTGGTTTTGTCTGTTATAACCGCAGCGATCGTTTCTGGAGTAATGTTACCAGTAGACTCATCAACATCAGCAAATATAGGCGTAGCGCCCGCATTGACCACACTAGAGATACTAGCGATAAAAGTACGCGGAGTAACAATAACTTCATCACCTACGCCGATTTCTAGCGCTTGTAAAGCCACATCCAATGCTAAAGTACCATTGCCCAAGGCTATAGCATACTTACTATCTGACCAATCAGCGAATTCTTGCTCAAATTGACGACACTCTTGGCCTGTCCAGTAGTTTACTTTATTAGACAGTAGCACTTTACTGACAGCATCAGCCTCTTCTTGGGTAAAACTTGGCCAAGGTGAAAAAGGTGAATTTAGCATGTGACTTCCTCATTGTAGTATTGGAAATTAATTATTAATAATTTTTAATTTTATTCTATCTTTGTTATTTTATATGCAGTGTGCGAGAAATAGTAATTGTTAAAAACCCTTCAAGAGTATTGCTAATATCGAAACAACAATAACGACCAGTTAATAACACACCCTATTGTATAACATCATCTAAGAAGCTCGATGGATAAACTATACTATGTTTTAATGACACAAAAGAAAAGCGATCTTCAATATCATCAATCTCACTCTCAAGCTTTGAAAACTGTAAAAACCAATCTTCGAGATAAAAAATATAATTAAATATTTTTTTACTCATAGCCATATCTATATTGTTATTGTTCAACAAAAAATTAAGTTCTTCATAAATTTTTTCATTCGCATGAAAAATGTGCAAAGCCTGATGATAGGTCAAGCCCTGTTGGTAGACCTTATAAGCCGCTTCAGAGCGTTTGATATTATTAATAAGCGCATTGTGTATAAGAATCATGATATTTCCAAGTGTTGATATATAAATAATTTAGTGGGATTTTTCTATATATTCTTTAATCCGAATATAATACAAACTTCTAGCCATATCAAACATTAAATTAACTAAGCTAACTAAAATCAGAGCAAATACATATTAAATGCTCTAACAATGACTATTGAATTATAAAGTATTGAGAAAATTTTCAATACTCAGTCTATCCACACAAAAACTAGATAAGTCAGCCATTTTTGTTAAAGTGCTCTTTACAAAGTTCTATCCAATTTTTAATATAGCAAAAACCTGAAGTAACATTTTTTATAGCAAATTTTTATTTCTTCCGAAATGCGTATATAGATAAATAAATTAAATGATAAATCACAGCGTAACCAATACATAGTATTGCAACATCTTGAAGCAAACTTACCAATACTTTTGCAGCGAAAGTATATGGACTACTAGTTAATGACGGATACCATCTCAAAAAAGTATCCATATTCCATAGTATTGACAAAATGGCAATGGAACTAACTATTAATAGGCTATGCTTTCTTGCTAATACTGGCTTTGTTACACTATCTTCTGCTTGTCTATCTAAGACTTGATTACTACTCTTCAATCCATGATTACTACGCTGCCAAGACTTAAAATGTACTACGGCAAACCAAAACAGTGCCAACAACCCTGCCATCGAACTTAAGTACTGCAGCAGCCGAGAAATAGTTGTTCCTTTAAAGGGATAAAAATATAAAGGATACTGTAACCAATCTATACGCTGTGCAATAAATCCATCGGCATGAGTAATACCATCCCAAACTAGATGGGTAGCTGCACCTAAGATCAACCCAAATACTACGGTTGGCCAAAATGAGCTTAACAAATGGTTAGTACGCTTCTTTAGTCCTGCAAAAGACCAATATCTAGGAGTATAACCAGTAATTTGTCGTTCCCTACTAGATAAATTCGTCCCTAGCTCTTCATATCTTTGCTCATAAGGGTTTTCTCTAAACCCTTTTATAAACGGTTCAATAAGTGCAAAAGCAGCAGGTTTCAATAACCAATACCATAGTGCAAATACCAATAAGCCCCATGGTAAACAATACGTAAGTAAACCTGCCCACTCATGGGATTGACGAGAAAACGAGTCAGGAATATTCAAATAATAATGTAAATCTGGCATCATGGTGCCAATGAGTAATGCCTCAAATTGCAACCAACGTCTAATAGGATAAAACGGCAATGCTGCTGCCATATGAGCTGGTGTAAAAGCCATTTGTAATCTACTCTATTATTTGTGTTAAACGAAAAGTCAAAAATCTTTTACTTAATCGATTAACATTCTAGCTGAATCATATACAACTAGAGATTATACAAACCAAAACTATTACTCTACTTATCGTAATTACTGACCAAAACTTCTGCGTCATAACGTAGCATGAGTAAATCACCTTCCCAATCACTAAAGTCTGTGACTTCTTTATTCAGTAGATATTCTTCAATCACCCATTTCGTATAGTTCGCACCTGACAAATAAGTCAAAGGATAACCACCACCAAATCTTGGATTGATTTCAATACCTTTCATAATATCTTTAGTTTTATGTAGAAATACTTGAATGGTTAAGCATCCTTTAGCGCCTTCTAATTTGGCAAGCTTCTTTGTAAACTCATCTACGATAATATTTTTCTTAGTAACGCCTTTGTTTACCTCGCCTGCCCTCACTAAGATACGCTTACGTGGAACCACACATTTCAAAGTAGAATTTTTATCATAATAACAATCTATGGTAAATTCGTCGTAGTCCTCATCCGAGATGTATTCCATATACATTAGTTTTTTATTATCGATATGCTCATCTTTTATATCGCTCGGTTCAAAAGCTGTAAATATGCCTTCACTTCGACTTCCATCGTATGGTTTTACGAATACAGGAAACTCAAGGTTATCTTGATCAAACTGTGTGGGCGTATCTATTCCATACTTTTCAAACAGCTCATTGGTTTTTCTTTTATCACGGCATTTCTTTATAAAGGAAGCATCACTAACCACTACTTGAATATCATTTTTTTCAAACTCTGAGATATTGGTACTAAGAATATTTAATTCAGTATCGATGGTCGGAATGATTAACTTTATGTCATTGTCTAAGCAATTTTTTAGCAATTGACTAATGTATTCTTCATCAGTCACTTTCGGTACAGAAAAAAACCCATCTGAAATATGGCAAGCTGGTGCTAACATTGGATTAAAATCAGCAGTAAAGACCTTTGCTTTCTCATCGATGTCAGTCAACTCCTTTTGGAAGGATTTAACGAGGGAAACTCTCTGTCCAGCAGAAGTTATCAAAATGTTCATTATCACTCTCCAGTATTGCCCTTAAATTTGCCCATGATCTTCTCACCATCAGCATTAATCCCATCTTTTATCAGTACTTTTTTTACTGTTTTGAATAGAATCTTGATATCTAGCCATAGGGATTGATTATCGACGTACCATGTATCAAGATTGAATTTCTCATCCCAAGAAATTGAATTGCGGCCATTGACTTGGGCAAAACCAGTAACGCCAGGGCGAACTAAGTGGCGACGGGCTTGCTCTTCACTATAAAGTGGCAAGTATTCCATTAGTAGAGGACGAGGGCCAACAAGGCTCATATCACCTTTTACTACGTTCCAGAGTTCAGGCAATTCATCCAAACTACTAGCGCGTAATTTTTTACCGAATGGTGTCAGTCTCTCGTTGCTAGGTAAAAGGTTACCGTCAGCGTCTTTAGCATCCTTCATAGAACGGAACTTAACCATCTCAAAAGGCTCACCATTAATACCGGGACGTATCTGTCGAAACAATACCGGCGAGCCGAGATTCTTCTTAACTTTATATGCTATAACCGCGTATACCGGAGATAAAACCACTAGCGCCGTAGTAGCGGCTGTAATATCAAAGATTCGCTTTATCATGTGTTGTTACTCCAGTTCCATTTCCGAAATCATATGGGCATTTACTTTATGCACATCGTACTTTTCTTCAGCTATTATGCGTGCACGTCGGCCCATCTGTGCAATCAATGCTGGCTGCTCAATAAAGCGTAGCATCGCTTGTGCTAAAGCATCTACGTCTTTGACAGGAACTAAGAAACCATTGTCACCATCTACAACTGTTTCACGACAGCCTGGTGCATCAGTAGTGATAATTGCACGTCCCATTGCCATCGCTTCTAGTACTGTACGTGGTGTACCTTCACGATAAGACGGCAACACATAGACTGAAGATGCTTGAATCGCTGGGCGTACATCGTTTAAGCGACCTAAGAAGTTAACCGTATCCGCTTTAATCCATTCATCTAATTCAGCTTGGGTAATGCTAGTTGGATTAGCATCAAGGCCTCCGACTAAATCAAACTGCACTTCAGGGTATAGCTTTTTAACTTGTTGAGCGGCCTGATTGTATTCTCGCACCCCTTTATCGCCTAATAATCGAGCAATCAATAAAAAGCGTAATGGCTTTTGCGTATCAAAAGGTACAACATCAAATTCCTCTACATCTACACCTGAGCCACTGACTACACATGTACGTGTTTTTGAAGACACAATATTCAACTGACGAAACAAAGCCTCGTCATCGTGATTTTGGAAGAATACCACTTGGCAATGACGCAACGCTGAACGGTATAAACCTTGAGCGACAGCACGTACGCGTTTGCGCTTATTATCATCCTCTCCGGTAAAAGCAAAGCCTAAACCTGTAATTAGAGCAAAACGCTTAGGCACACGAGCCAGCCAAGCTGCAAGCGTTCCGTAAATGACAGGCTTGATAGTGTATCCCATCATATAGTCTGGCTTGATTTTTCTCATCAAAGCATAGAGAGAAATCAAAGCTTGTGTATCTGCTACAGGGTTGATGCCTGTTCGTTGCATCGAAATACTATGAGATATGACGCCCAATCGTGTTAGCTCTGTCATTACCACTTGATTATCTAATAGTTCTGGAGCAGCCACATGAACTTCTAACCCTCTCTCTAATAGCGCAACTATAAGGGGTTTGCGAAAACCAATTAAAGAACTGGCAAAACTAGCTACAAGTAAAAATTTCATAAATAACTCTATTAAAATATATTAGTGTTCGACAGAAAGCTCTTTCTCATTTTCATCTTGTGCTCTATAACCTAAATAAACCAAGATAACTGAATAAATAAACAGGTAATTAAGTACAAAGAAAGTTGAACTATTGGTAGATAAAGAAAATATTGCTGCAAGTGACATTACCGTAACAGCTTTGAATCTAGGATTATGTTTGGATGTCATCCATATTAAAGACAAGCAAAACAGAGCGAAAATAACAGTGCCAATAATTCCAAACTTTATCAAAGTTTCTATCAGTCCGTTGTGTGTGCCAAGCTCACGTCCACCACCTCTATCAAATTTAACACCATCAAAACCCAATCCTATTATAGGTTGACTTTGAAACCTTTCGAGCGCTAACTGCATTAATACATCACGCCCGTTATAACCAGTGTCCAATAGACGTGAATCAGACGAACTTGCTAAACCAGAAACATGACCAGCTACCCAATCTGCAATTTCGACCGAATAAATAGATATACCTAGTACTGTTGCTAGTAATAAAAACAACGTGAAAAAATTACTTCTCGGGAATTTTGTGACAAAGATATAAGACAACAAACTCAATATGAATGCTAACGTTGCACTTCTAGACGCAGTAATAACGGTGATTACAGCTACTAACATTACTGCTAGAAATTTGTATTTCTTACGATCCAAACCCAATAAGATAAAAGGTAATAACATCACTGCAAGATGGCTGGTAATGTTTGGGTTCATAAATAACCCAGGTTGGCGAAAGTCAGACCAACGCGTAAAGCTTACAAGGAAAAAAGGGAGCAATATAAGTAAGATTTTAGATAGTGTTTTATATTGTTCCTTATGATAGAAAGACTTACCTTCAGCTAAAGCTATCTGAGATGTAAAAAATAAAAATAGGACCAAAGCTATAGACTGAACTATGATCAACATACTACCTTGGAAGATAATACTTTGTATAACGACAAAAAATACAAGAGAGAATATAGCAATCAAACTTTTATTCATTATTACTATTTGATGCTTATACATTACAAGAAAATAAAATAAAGCAAAATGTATAACTATCAAAGGTGCTCTCAATGGAGCCAGAGCTGAAAAACTTACAATAAAAATTACAAGTATTGAGGTCAATACAAAGGAATTTAAACTAATGAAATTAGGAGATTTTATATTCATATTATTCGCTACAGTATCGTCTATTAATTTTTATTTTTTAATATAAACTGTGGAACTTATCTATGATCACTTCCATAGAGTATTTAGTAATAATATTGTCTTTGTTCTCATTAGCTTTCTTGAGTAACTTGTCTTTTGGATAGGCAAGGTAGTTTTTTATAGCATTACTGATTCCAAGCGCATCATTACTTAATGAAATTGACTCTTTATCTAATAAAACACCGACATCACCGACATTTACTGCTACACATGTAGTGTCTGATAACACGGCTTCTCCAACTACATTCGGAAACCCTTCCGTTCTGGAGTGTAGACAAAAAATATCCATAGCTTTTAGACATTTAGGCACATCATTCCTCTGACCCAATAATCTAAAATTATCTACAAGGTTGTGCTGTTTGACCCAAGACATTAGCTCTTTGTTTTCTGAGTCATTGTCTCTACCTACTAGCATAAACTTCAAATCTGGGAAATCTTTTATTAACGTAGAGGCAACTTCCACAAAAAGCTTTTGGTTCTTCACTGGATTAAACCTTCCTACCGATCCAATTAAAATATCATCGGGTGACAAGTCAAACTGCCTACGAATATCGAGTCCATCTTCTTCTGTGGAAGAAAGCGCCTCCAAATCGAAACCATTAGGGATAACCATCATCTTGGACTCATCGTAGCCGATACCTACATGATAGTCTTTAGATACATGAGCCGCGCAAACGATAGAATCGGGAATGTAATAAGACAATTTTGCACATAACTTACTAAGATGAACCGTTTGTTTAGAAGCACCTTGCGATACGTCTGTAGTACGGATACCCCAAATAATATTATCAATACCCACACTCTTTGCAGCTAAACCACCTAAAAAATCAGCATGATACATCCAAGTCTGTACTACATCAGGTTTAACTTCTTTAAGTAGTTTCTTGAGTCGTAAAAAAACCTTAGGTACTGATGCTATAGACTTCATGCCCAGACTATATACCTCTATTCCTTGATCCTGTAAATCTGGGCCAATAACCCCTAAATCAGTTAGAGATATAACAGAATGTTCAAATTGACCAGTCTTTTGACTATGAAGTACTAGACGCTTAAGCATTAGCTCAGCACCACCTACATTCAATCCAATAATAACGTGCACTACTCTCTTAGGCATTTTTACGTTCCACATAATTCAACAGACCATAAGACAAAGTTTCTTCATGCAATGACTCTTTTTCTAGAAACTCCCAACCCTCATTGGTTTTACAGTAATAGCCAACAGACCGTCTTATAACAGAAGAACCAAAATTTGTCCCCTGAAACTCAATCAGATATGGCTTACCATCTTTAAGAGCTAAGTCCATCGAAATAAAAGGATTATCTAACTCTTCGAAAATCTCTTTTGCATAGTCTAGTAATTCACTAGGTACTTTATTGTGATGGAATTTCTTGCTACCGCTAGCTCTAAAATCACCTTTTCTCACATCTCTACGCATGGCATAAAAACGCTGTTCTATGACTAACACGCGATAATCGCAATTTAACTTCTCAAGGAAAGGTTGTGCAACAAATCTTTTGAAAGGTTTATAAAAGTAAGAATATAATGAATAACTTTCAGTTGATAATTGTTTTGAACGTATGATTTTCTTCATGGCTCGTTTAAGAGGCAATTGATTAGCGTTTTTCTTGACAGTTGCCAAATCTTTTGCAGTCTTAATTAATTGCACGCCAGAACTGCCTGAGCCATCTACCGTCTTTAATACAAAAGGAACAGGTATCTTTATTTGATCTAAGTCAAAAACATATTGACCAGAGAAATCCACATTATTAAATTGACTTCTCATTACCTCCTGAAATCCTTTATTTTCATGAGCCAACAATATCTCATAACTAGGGATTATTAAACATTGATCTTTTACGTAGTAGAGTATATCTTTTAAATATGACCTTACCTCATTATTATATAAAGAGGTATAAATTAAAGTATCATCTGAATTGAACTCAATTTCAGGTATATCAGTGATACTTATAAAGTTGATATCGTAGACATCTGTAGGAAATGAGCTTGCCAAACGCTCGACGCTTAATGTACCCCAGCTATTCTTTGCACTTCCAAAATAACCGTTTGGTAGTGAAGCTAAATAAACTTTCCTTTTCATAATTTCCCCTTTAAGAAGTAGTTAGAATTATTGAATTTGAGATATCTCTTAAAAACCCCAATAATTTTTAAATAAACTTGTGTCTATTCTTCCATCTACGTTCTTATTAAAACAGGAACTGTTAAGTATAGAAGTCATATCTACCGAAGCTTATCGGTAGATAGTAAATCAATTATAGCTTAAGAATGTATTCAAAGCGTAAGCAAAGTTTTCTTCAAGATCTTTATTATTTTCTTCTTCCACCCATTTATTGTTGAAATAAACATATCTACTAGAACATTTTAATAAAGCAAGTGGACTAAAATTGGTACCCTGAAACTCTATCAAATAGCAGCCATCATCTGATTGAGCAATATCCAAAGAAACATAAGGATTATCTATTTTATCAACTACACTTCTTGCAAAATCCAAAACTTCTTTAGGTGGCTTAACACATTCAAATAAACCGCTACCACTAGCTCTAAATTCATTTTTCCCAACCGTCCTTTTCAATCCATAATACCTATCACCAAATACCAGAACTTTAAAATCATTCGATAAATTGGGTACAAACTCTTGCTCAACGAAAAGACTAAATCCTTTGTGCCTATAACTATAGATTGAAAACTCACTGCTTTTTAACTTAATCCTTCTTTGTAATTTTATTATTTTTCTTTTACTCGAAACTTCAAAATACTTATTTTTTATAGTAGAAATATCGCTTTTATTTTTTGCTAGATATTCACCACTACCTCCTGCACCAGATATAGTCTTTAAAACCTTCGGCATTGTGAGTTTAGAGTCATCAATGTCGAAAAAATAGTTACCACGCAAATTACCAAAACCTAACTCGGTTCTAAACAATTCCTGAAAACCCTTGTTCTCATGAGCTAAAAGCATATTATAGTTAGGGAGTATCCTACATTTCTTGTTTATAAAATGCATAACATCTCTTAGATAAAGTCTAATATTTTCTTCATCACTAGAGGTGTAAATAACAGTATCATCTGGATCAAACTCAATATTCATTAAGTCGTTTATTGTTATTATTTCAACATCGTAATCCAAAAGAGCGGATAGCTTATCAACATCTAAACTTTGCCAACTACAACCAGCGCTGCCGAAAAAACCATTTGGCAATGTAGCGATATATACCTTCATATTAAATTCCTAAAATGATATTCAACACTTATTCTAAAGATAGTTTAGTAAAGCACGAGCAATAGTAAATATCATCTTCATCCAATTATTAATTAGTTACATAACTTTAGAGCAATCGTTTTGAGTCATTATACTCAATGGAACTGATGTACAAGGTATTTCACTACTTTTCATAAATAGATTCAAAGCATGAGCATAATTTGCTTCAAGGTCTTTATCGTTATCCTCTCTGACCCACTCTCCATCTATACATAAATATCTGCTAGGAGCCTTCAGTAAAGTACCTGGTGAAAAATTGGTCCCTTGAAACTCTATTAAGTGACAACCATTAGGTGATTGTGCAATATCCAATGAGGCATAAGGGTTATTTATTTGACTAAATATACTTTTTGCATAATCTAAGACCTCTACTGAAGGTTTAACATGTTCAAAAAGATTGCTTCCACTAGCTCTAAAATCACCCTTTCTTATATTTCTTTTCAGACTGTAATATCTATCACCAAATACCAAAACTTTAAAATCGTAGGTCAAATTAGGTATAAAATCCTGTTCAACAAATCTATTAAATCCCTTATGCCTATAGTTATAGATTGAAAATTTGTTACCTTTTGATCTAATTCTTCTTTGTAGTTTTATTACTTTTCTTCTATTACAGTTACTGAAATGTTTCTGTCTTATGTCTAGTAAATCACCTTCTTCTTTTACTAAGAATACTCCACTACTGCCTGCACCATTGACCGTCTTCAAAACTTTTGGAATTGAAAGCGCTGAATCATCAATATCAAAAAAATAATTACCCTGTAGATTACCGAAGCCTAGTTCAGTTCTCATTAATTCTTGAAAACCCTTGTTCTCATGGCTCATAAGGATATCGTAATTAGGTAAAATTCTGCATTTTTTATTAACAAAATACATAATATCCTGTAAATAAAATCTTATATGCTTTTCATCACTTGAGGTATAAACCACTGTATCTGTTTCTTGAAACTTAATACTCATTAGGTCATTTATTGTTACTATTTCGGTGTCATAATTTAACAGAGCAGCCAATTTATTGACATCTAGGCTTCGCCAGCTTTGGCCTGTACTACCAAAAAAACCATTAGGTAAAGTTGCTATATATATCTTCATATCTTGAACCTTCTGTAATTCATATTTCCATTATATAAATATTAAGAATATCATGTTAATCACAAACGTTCATTAACTATTGTTTGTTCATATAATCGTTAATATCGATAGGTACCTATTATAATAACCGATTAATTTTTTATTATCTTAATTCAAGATATAAGGTATTAATACTCGTACGAATGGTTGTTTTAGTAAAATATATGAATAAATATGAATATATACATTAATTATCTGTTACAAAACAATGGAGTTTTTATATTTAAGCTTTTAAGTTGTTTATGATTTCATCTGTGTATTCGCCTAAAAATGGCTCACCTGCATACTGTGCAAACAACATAGTTTGTCCATTTAAGTTTACTTCTATACAACGCCATTTATCAGTAGAGTCTAAAGCCATATCAAGGCTGATTAGGCGAGCACCTACAATATCTTTTGCCACTTTGAGACTCGTATCAACCATGTCATTGTACAGGGGGAATTTTTTACCTTTAAAGACGAAATTTGAATTAGGATGACTAAAGAATTTTTTGGCATATCTATCATTTGCATAATCGTTTAGCATTCCATCCGATTTAATATTACAAACGATTCCACCATCTGATAAGTTGTCCAAGCTTCCGTCTACTCCCATACGTATATTGGTATTAATGATGTGATATTCACCTGTATCATCTTTATATATACATACACGTACAGTATTGATACTGTCTTCATTAAAAATATTAATTAAATCAGATTGATCTAGCTTTTCTTGCACTACTAGATTTACATATTGATTAATAACATCCTTAATTTCATTTTTGTTATTAACAAAATATATGTCTTTACCACCATAAGAATCTTTATTGGGTTTAATAACCATAGGGAAATCAGTTTCAGTTATATTATCTTCAATAAATTTCTCTATATCTTCAATAATTTTGAAATCATATGTATAGTAGCTATTATCCATCTTATGAAAAAAATCTTTAGGGAAAGTTCCCATACCAAACCATTTGTTATAGATACTTTTATTTTCTAAAAAATGAATTTTTTTATCATAGTTCAATCTAGACTCAATATATAAAGATAAAAACTCTTCAGGAACGATTCTTTTTTCAAAGACTCCTGATACCGACTTGGTTATCTCAACTGTCTTAAGGTTAACGATTGGTGATAACACCTTCCAATAGTCACGATACTCCTTCTTCTCGTCGCTTGTTAACTTCGATCTTTTGAAATGTGGAGAACTGTATATAATTTTATTACGTTTAAAGAACGCTGAGTACACTGAAGAAAACTTCCAAGTTCCCGCGGCTTTGTTTCTGATCAATTTTTTAGTGTCCATATCTTACTCACTAGTTTGCTTTTCTTAAAGAAAATTCAAAGCCAATCATGTCGCTAAAGGTTTAAATCTTGTCAACATCATCATTTTTTTAAATAGCCTAATAGAATATATTAAATATAGCTCTAATAAATGCATTCTTCAATTTAATGAAATACTTACTGACATATCTAGTTATTGATAATTATTGAACATCTCATGATTTCGTCTATACGATTGCCTAAAAATACATTATCTGCATACTAAATTACAGTGCTTATAAAAAACGAATTATATTGATAAAAACTTTCAATTTTCGAAATTTGTATTTCTTATAGTTTTTTTAATTTGCATTTTGCACTTGTTTATCTATTTTCCTGTAAAAGTAGTAAGCGCCAATTGCTAATATAAGCTGAGAGATAAATATATTTGTAGCACCACCTATTAATCCAAAATTATGAATAAGAGGGAAAGATAATGCGAACCCTATTATTGATGTAATTATGGTGATTTTCATTACTACTTTGTCATACCCTCTTGAAATTAGATAATTTGTAGAATGTATATTGTAGATAACGATAGATAACATTCCTAACATAAGAATATAATAAACTTCCGAATCATTAGCATACTCTATACCGATAATATCAAAGATAAATTGATGTATTAATAGAAGGAAAGCTATGATAGAAATAATCAACATCAAGTAATACTTTCTATACATTTTAAATTTTTCTTTGTGTCTAATTAGATATGGGAAAGCCACACCTGACACTACAGAGTTGAAAACTCCCAATATCGTGACTACTTGTCTTGTAGCTCCAAAATATCCTGCAAATGACTTACCCAGCATCAAGCCTACTAAAAAGTTGGTAGTATTATTATAAAGATTTGGAAGGAATTGGTTGACAAATAAAGGAAAACCAAGTTTTAAAGTTTTCTTAACTCTTTTAAATTTTATTGGCACTACTCTTAATTTGAAATCCCTTATTAATATATAATGCGAAATACAGGTTACGATAATATAGCTAATACCTAGTAAAAATGGATATAGCCAGTAATCTTCTGGTTTTCTAATGAATGCGAACACACCTATGGTAAACGACATCTTAACTATTAAATTTAAAATGGCTATATAGCCCATTTTTTCTACACCTCGGAAAAACCATTCTGGAAATAGTGTATGACCTATTAGTATTAAACACATTAATAAATATATTACTAAATCTTCTTTGAACTGTGGTACGATAAAAATTACTGGTATTAATATACTTAAAGAAAGAACCAATAAATAGAATTTGGTTACCATAGTTTTACTGTATATGTAACTTAAACTTTTCTGGCTGCTTCTACTCTTTGCAATCTCCCTAGTGGCTGATAAATTAAAACCATAATCCGTTACTGCTTGAAAATAAGCAATTAAAGCTGTTCCTAATACGATCGCACCATACTGTTCTATTCCCAATACTTTAATTAAATAAGGTAAAGTAACGAAAGGTAAAATTGAATTAATAAGCTTTAATAGAGATAAAGAAAAAAAGTTTTTAAACAGTTGACTTGTATCTTTATTACGTAGCATGGTGCGAAATTTATTAATCATAAACTTAATCACTTGCTTGTTAAGGAATCAAAATACTAAAATATAGCTCTATTGACACATTGATTAATATTGAATTGAATTACATGAGTTGACTCATACCTGTCAGCGAATGGCTATTTTATGATTTCGATTAGATATTTTATTCATAACTTCGTCAGTGTACTCACCCAAGAATGCTTCACCTGCGTTCTGTGGAAATTCTATAGTTTGACCATTTACGTTTAACTCTATACAGCGCCATTTCTCATTAGAATCTAAAGCCATATCGAGACTAATTAAGCGCGCTCCTATTACAGCATTAGCGACGCTTTTGCTCACTTCGACTAAATCCTGATAAAGTGGAAACTCGTGATTTTCAAAGACAAAACCTGAATTAGGATGCTCTAAATATTTTTTTGCTCGTATATCGTTTGCGTACTTATTTAGCATTCCTTTTGAGTTTATACTACAAACAATTCCGCCAGCCGTCATGTTATCTAAACTACCATCTTTTCCCATACGTAGGCTGGCATTCAACATATGCATGACACCATTATCGTCTTTATATAAGCAGGCACGAACCGTGTTCACACTATCCTTATTGAACAAATTAATCGACTCAGACTGCTCTATCTTTTCTTGAACAACTAAATTAGGATGTTGTTTAATAATACTTTTAATCTCTTCTTTATTATTCACGAAGTATATATCTTTGCCACCATAACTACCTTTATTGGGTTTAATTACGATAGGAAAATCAGCTTCACTAATTGTCTTATCAACGAACTCTTCAATATTTTCTATGATACCGAATTCATACGTATAGTAGCTATCATCAAACTTGTGAAAGAAATCCTTTGGAAAAACCCCTTTACCAAACCATTTGTTATAAATACTTTTATTAGTTAAAAAGTTAGTACTCCTATCAGTATTTAATGAGTATTCTACATATAGAGGAAAAAACTCCTCAGGAATAACGTGCTTATTAAATATTCCTGACAATGACTTTGATATCTCTACTGTCTTAAAGCTCATGATCGGTGAGATCGTTTTCCAATAATCTCGATACTCTCTTTTCTCCTCTTTAGTCAGACTTATTTTTTTAAAGTCAGGAGAATTGTATATTTTTTTATGACTCTTATAAAATGCAGAATACACTGATAAAAACTTCCAAGTTTCGGAGGTCTTGTTTCTTATTAATTTTTTAATTTGCATAATTCACCTGTTTACTAACTTTCTTAGAATAGAAGTAAGAACCAAAACCTAAAATAAACTGAGCTATAAATATATTTAAAGCACCACCAAGTAGACCAAATTGGTAAATGAGTGGGAAAGACAATATAAAACCTAGTACAGATGTCACTATAGTAAGCCTCATCACCACCTTATCATGTCCTCTAGAAATGAGGTAGTTAGTAGAATACACACTATAGAAAACTATAGATAGAAACCCCAGTAAGAGAATATAAAAAACTTCTGAGTCATACTGATAATCTATTCCAATGATATCAAAAACGTACGGATGTAACAGAGCCACAAAAACTGAAACGCCACCAATGAACAACAAATAGTATTTACTAAAAATACTAAACTTCTCTTTGTACCTAATCAAATATGGAAAAGCCACGTTCGATACCACAGAATCAAAAACTGATAATATTTGCACCACTTTTCTTGTTGCACTAAAATAACCTGCAGAAGACTTACCTAAGATTATCCCTATAAGAAAGTTGGTTGTATTATTAAAAAGATTCGGCACAAATTGATTAACAAACAATGGGTAGCCTATCTTTAACGTCTTTTTAATTCTAGCTGGATTAATGAAAAATAAATGCACTTTAAAATTTTTCACAATAATGTAGTGTGAAACAATCGATACGATAATGTAGCTTACACCTAACAAAAACGGGTAAAGCCAATAGTCTTCTGGCGCTTTAATTAGGGTAAAGACACCGATAGTGAATGACATTTTGACCACAAAATTTAGACCTGCTATATACCCCATTTTTTCGACTCCTCGAAAGAACCACTCAGGGAATAAGGTTTGGCCTATAAATGTCAAACACATCAATAAGTAAACAACTAAATCTTCTTTAAACTGTGGTACAAACAAAATTATCGGTATCAAAATAGCTAAACAGAACAGCAGTAAGCAGACCTTGGTAATTATTGTCTTACTATAAATAAAGCTCAACTGCTTTGCGTTTGTCCGATGTTTTGCAATTTCTCGCGTGGCTGATAGATTGAAACCATAGTCTGTTATTGCCTGAAAGTAGGCGATCAAAGCTAGCCCTAATACAATCGCACCATACTGCTCTATTCCCAATACCTTGATTAAATAAGGTAGCGTAACAAAAGGCAAAATAGAGTTAACTAATTTTAAGAGAGCTAATGAAAAAAAGTTTTTTAAAAGTTGGCTAGTGTCTTTGTTACTTAGCATGGTGCGAACTTTATTAATCATAAAACTCTACTATTTACTGTTTAATGACGTGACATACCAAGGCATTGCTTTATCGATACCTTGACCAATGTCAAACTGAGGCGCATATCCTAATAAGTTGTTTGCTTTGCTTACGTCTGCTTGAGAATGTCTCACATCGCCTTCTCTAAATTCGCGATACACAGGCTGCTTGTTATAAACAACCTCATTGTCTGCTAGTGCTGATTTAATTGAATTAAACAGCTCATTTAGTGTCGTCCTGTCACCTACTGCCACGTTATAGACTTGATTTCTGGCATCGTTATTGGTAGTTGTCGCTGCCAATATATTTGCCTGTACCGTATTGTCGATATAACAAAAATCACGGCTGGTTTCGCCATCACCATTGATATACACATCATCGTTCTCAATCATGGCAGCTGTCCATTTTGGAATAACTGCTGCATAAGCACCGTCTGGATCTTGACGTCTGCCAAACACATTGAAATAACGAAGACCGATAGATTCAAAACCATAGCTGCGTGCAAATACTTCTGCATACAACTCGTTGACATATTTAGTCACGGCGTATGGAGATAGTGGCTTGCCGATAGCGTCTTCGACTTTAGGTAATGCAGGATGGTCACCATATGTTGAACTACTCGCTGCATAAGTAAAGCTTGATACTTCCGCATCACGCGCAGCCACTAACATATTCAGAAACCCTGAAATATTGGTTTCATTGGTAGCAATAGGATCTGCTAAAGAACGAGGTACAGAGCCTAGTGCAGCTTGATGCAAGACATAATCTGCACCTTTGCATGCTTGATGGCAATCATCTACTTTTCTTATATCGCCTTCGATAAATCTGAAACGTTGCCACTGATCTGCAGATACTAACGACTGTACTTCATCTAAGTTCTTTTGATGACCTGTCGCAAAGTTATCTAAACCTACGACGGTTTGATCGAGCTTCAACAAAGTCTCAAGTAAGTTTGAGCCGATAAAGCCTGCTACTCCAGTAATCAGCCATTGCTTTGGATTGTTTGCTAGTGTCTGCGTTGTCTGTTCATATTGCGTCATGGTATGTCCTTATTAGCTATATATCTTATATTTACAGGCGAATATCAGTTTCTTCTTTTGCAAATACATATTTTAGGTCATAAAGCACGTGTTTCTCTTTACCTAATTCTCTGATATTACTGACACCCATATCTGTAAATTCTGAGTGTGCAACTGCTAAAATAATACCGTCGTATTGCTCTGCTTGAGGTTTACTGATTGGTGTGATGCCATACTCACGATGAGCTTCTTTAGCATCTACCCAAGGATCATAGATATCGACTTCGATGTTATATTCTTGCAATTCGTGAACGATATCGATAACTTTAGTATTACGCACATCAGGACAGTTTTCTTTAAAACTTAGCCCTAGTATGAGCACTTTTGCGCCTTCTACTTGAATACGTTTTTTAATCATGTTCTTAATAAGCTGAGTCGTGACATACTCTCCCATACCATCGTTTAAACGACGACCAGCAAGAATAATCTCAGGGTTATAACCAATGGCTTGTGCCTTATGCGTTAAATAGTAAGGATCGACACCGATACAATGTCCACCTACTAGGCCTGGACGGAATGGTAAAAAGTTCCATTTAGTACCTGCGGCTGTTAGCACCGCTTCAGTATCGATATCCATTTTGTTGAAAATAACGGCCAATTCATTAATTAGAGCAATATTCACATCTCTTTGTGTATTCTCAATAACTTTAGCTGCTTCTGCGACCTTGATACTTGGCGCTTTATGCGTGCCAGCGATAATGATTAGATTGTAAACATCATCGATGAAGTCTGCTATTTCAGGTGTAGAGCCTGCAGTAACTTTCAAGATATTAACTACTCTGTGCTCTTTGTCACCTGGGTTAATACGCTCAGGACTATATCCTGCATAAAAGTCTTGGTTGAAAGTTAGACCAGACACTTCTTCAAGCACAGGAATACATACTTCTTCTGTAGCGCCTGGATAAACGGTAGACTCATAAACAACGATATCGTCTTTTTTGAGAATACCGCCTATAGATTGTGACGCCTTGATTAAAGGAGTTAGATCTGGCTGTTTGAAATCATCAATTGGTGTCGGTACAGTAACGATAAAGAAGTTACAATCTTTAAGCGCTTGAATATCTGAGGTATAGCTCAGATGCGTCGCTTGAGATAACTCCTCATCACTAACTTCTAATGTATGATCCGTACCTGCTTGCAAGTCGGCAATACGAGTAGCATTGATATCAAAGCCCATTACAGAGACTTTTTTACCAAACTCAACAGCTAGAGGTAGACCCACATAACCAAGGCCGATAACTGCTATCTTTATATTATTGATATCTCTCATAACATTCCTTTCTAAATAAAGTGTTTTCGATAACCCAAATTAATGAGCACTATAGTGAAAAAGGTCTACGAAGGTGCTGAACCTTCATGGTAGCCCTCTACAAAGTATTTAAATTCTTCTTTTAGCCATTCAACATCATGTGGCTGGGCTCTACGTGTTAGCTGAGACAGCATGTTTTCGATATCCATTAGTGGGAAGCTTTGTTCCATTGCCTGCCTAATTAATGGATGTTGCGTAGGCTCTACATTATCGTCGCCGATGATAAGCTCTTCATAGAGCTTCTCACCTGGTCTTAATCCACTAACGACAATCTCCATGTCGCCATCAGGATTATTTTTGTCCTTGAGCTTACAACCTGTTAGATAAATCATACGTTTGGCCAGATCTACGATTTTGACTGGCTCTCCCATATCTAAGACAAATACTTCGCCACCTGTTGCCATTGCACCTGCTTGTATGACTAAGCTTGCTGCTTCTGGAATGGTCATAAAATAGCGTGTAACATCTTCGTGCGTTACAGTAATAGGACCACCCTGCTCGATTTGTTTGGTGAATAAAGGAATGACCGAACCTGATGAACCAAGTACATTCCCAAAGCGCACCATGCTAAAGCAAGTTTTACTATTTACTTGGCTCAACCCTTGACATACCAGCTCAGCCAAACGTTTAGAAGCGCCCATAATATTGGTCGGTCTTACCGCTTTATCAGTAGAGATAAGTACAAAAGTTTCAACTTTGGCCTGCAGGGCTGCGTAAGCGCAATGGTAAGTACCTTTAGAATTATTGATAACGCCTTCAAAGGGATTATGTTCAACAATAGGTACATGCTTATATGCAGCTGCGTGATATACCGTATGGATACTATATTTTTTGAATACTCTAATGAGCTTATCTTCATTGGTCACATTACCAATCATGGCAATGATTTGAATATCACTATAATCAGGATTATGAACTTGCTGGTTTTTTAGCTCTTGATGAATGCTATATAAGGCATATTCGGACAACTCATACAGTATCAAGCACTGAGGTTTATTTTTGATTATCTGTCGGCACAGCTCACTACCGATAGATCCACCAGCACCAGTGACTAGAATGTTTTTACCTGCGATATTTTTGCTCAATAACATGGCGTCAGGCTCAACCGTCTGCCGATCTAATACATCTAAAATATCAACAGGACGCATAGTGCTGACTGTAACTTGCCCATCAGCAATCTCATGCAAGCTTGGTAGCTGTTTAATTTTGACTGATACTTCTGCAAACTCTTCAATAATCTGTCTACGACGAGCGCGACTAATCGAAGGCATTGCTAAGAACACTTGGGAGACATCTAACTTGTCTACAAGTTCTACCGTTTCAGCAGCATCATGTATTTTTACACCTAGTAAGTACCCGCCTGCCAATTGCAGATTGTCATCCACAAAAGCGACTGTGCTATATTTATGAGATCGTTCTAATGCATCAAACAACTCTCTACCTGCTGCACCTGCCCCATAAATGATGACATTTTCCTGAGTATCTTCATTTTTAACATGATTCTTTTGGATACCGCTGCTACGCTCTAATATTTCTCGTATACTTAAACGACTGCTCCACAACCAAACAAAGAATAAGAATAGGTACAAAATAGGAACTGAACGCGGTATATCAGTTAATATTTCGAAAAAATTCATGACTTCGTAGGCAATAATGAGTACGATAAATAGCTGTAGTACGTTGCGCATAACCCTATCAGAAAATATACGAGCAACACCTCTATAAAAGCCAATGTAATAAAGACCAATGACAGGAGGCAGCGCATAAAGAAACAGTAACAAAGGACTAATATGGTTATCGATATCACCATATCGCAATGCCAAAGCAAGGAATAAACAAACCATTGACATCAGCATATCTGTGGTCAGAAAGAACCCGCGCTTTGCTACGCGTGGCATCTCTAACAATCGCTGGGCAGTACCATATAACCCGTTACCAGCGTTGTTATTTGCAGAATACGTTTTATTAGGCTCTGGCTTCATAGACATAAGACTCAACTGGTTGTGTTACCGCTATTATTGGGTGTTGCCATAAGTGTAAGTGTGATGATAGCTATTCTTACTCATAATTCCTTGCTGCATATCGTTGATAACAATGCCGTCTACCTGAATGTTCGCTTTGTTCATCTGCTTGACAGCATAAGCTAACTGACCCTCTAATGAATCATTATGGCGAGTCACCATCACTACTTGGTCAGCATATTTAGAAAGTATTACGGCATCTGTCGCTGCTAGCACAGGTGGTGTATCAATAATGATGTAATCATAATGAGCCGCTAGCTCATTCATCAAACCACCAAACTTCTCACCAGCTAGCATTGAAGAAGGGTTACGCGAATTATTACCACGTGGAATAAAGTCAAGGTTACCTATATTAGTAGGATGAGTAATACTGACAGCAGTACTTTGATCTTGCGTAAAGAAGTCTGCAAGACCGTCATCTTGTTCCATGTTAAATATGCTGTGAAGACTACCTAAACGCATATCTGCATCGATAACTAGAACTTTCTTATCTAGCTGGGCAAATACTTCTGCCAAATTTGCGACGATGAAAGACTTGCCAACATTTGGACTTTCGCCAGTGACGACTATTACACGACCGCGTTGATTGGTCTTAGCAATGCTCGGCATACCAAACATTAGATACGTTCTTAAGCTCTTTATCGCCTCATAACTTGGACTATTGTGATCAGCGTAAGATAGCAGTCGATTAGTGGCACGGCTGTTCTTGCTCAGACGTTGCAATGCTTTTGAGCGAGGAACCGTCGCTATAACAGGGACGCCTATTTTAGATTCAAGGTTTTCAGGGTCTCGAACGACGTTTCTCATTGAGCTTCTAAGTAGTACTAATACTGTACCTATTATTGTTCCTAGAATGGTTGCTAACAGAATGATTAGCTTTTCTTTTGGTTCAATAGCGTTGTAAGTACTGACAGGTAAGTCAACGATACGTGCATAACCAATTTGACCTGCTTTAACGATTTTTAATTGCTCATAGTTGGTGAGCATAGTGAGATAAATCTCTCTATTGATGTCAACATCTTCTGATAGTTTCAAAAACTCTCTTTGAATCTCAGGTAAGCCTGCGATAGTATTACTAATCTCTTGCTTTCTGCTGTTCAATACTCTTAACTGATCATTGATTTGAATAACTAATGGATGCTCATTTGTATAGTAAGTAGACAACTCAGCTTGTTGAAGCTTTAGATCATTGAGTTGACCGTCAATTCTAGAGTCCTCTGCCAACAGTAGCTGTGCTTCTTGGGCCACATCAATAGTGCCGTATTTTTTACGGAAATCATTAAACAGTGACTCAGAGCCTTCAAGCTTTTGCTTCAACACAGGAATCTGTGTTTCCATGAAATCCAAAGTTTTAGTTGTCTCTTCAGAACTACGAGATTTATTTTGATTTATATATGACAGAACAATTTCGTTTAAGATTAAAGTGGTTTGTTGTTGGTTAGGTCCAGTCAAAGACAGCTGAATAATACCGGTCAATACACCCACTTCCATTACTGTTAGATTGCCATTTATAGTATCTGTCGTAATTTGTAATGATTGTTTAGTGATATTGATAGGCTGATTATTGTTAGGCAGCTCTTCTACTGTAATCTGGATATCACCATCTACCCCTTTAAACTGATGCGGCTGGTTTAACTGACCTTTAAAACTATCAGTACCATTACTGAGTACAAAACCTGTATCAGATCTTGCTAAAGTGAAGCCGCGATCTAAATAATCTTTTGATACGTCGAACTGACTGACTGTGACTTGTCCGCTGTCAGTCTGTAATGACACTCCCTCTTCGGAATGAATTGGTGTATTGATTCGATCTTTTGTTATTCTCTCAATAACCCCAATTTCAGGGTTGCTCAAGCGAATTTGTAAGTGTAATGAATCTGCGACTGGCCCCAGTATCATGCGCGACTTTATTAGCTCTGCTTCCGCTTGAGCCATACTAGCTTCTGACCCAACCAAATTAGAGATATTTTCACCAAGCGCTGAGACACCTTGAGGACTGGCATCAATTTGCACCACTGCATCTGACTCATAAGTAGGCATTACGTAGCGGCTATACAATATGCCTGCTATCAAGCCTAATAGAGTGAAAAAAAGCAAAGTTTTCCAGCCACGTAACAATGAGCCAAGTAGGCTTGACAGAGTGATGTCGTCATTGTCCCGATCACTGACGGATGTTGATAGATTTTTTGAGTCTGTATTCATATTTATATCCGCTACTTAAGTGATTTTTTCATTCCATTGTTCAAGACTTTTAACAATATTGCTTTTAGCAGCCTCAAACACCGATTTAGGAGACCGATAAGGGTCTGTAATATCTTTATCAATCCAATGGCCAATCCGAAACGTTTTACCTCGGCAATGTGGCCATTTTTCTTCAATCCATTTGGTCTGGCTTGTTGACATGGTCAAAATTAAATCTGCTTTTCCTACTAACTCTTCACTAATTTGCTTAGCGACATGTGTGCTGATATCTATATCGTCAACTGCCATTACTTCAATTGCTTTTGTATCAGCAGGATGGTCTATCAGTGCTGATAGGCCAGCAGAGTCAATATGTTTTTGCGGATAACGCTTAGCTAATATTGCAGCTGCCATCGGACTACGGCATATATTGCCTACGCAAACAACTAAGATGTTATCAAACGCCATAACCTATACTTCTTTCTATATACCTGAAATTAATCTGGCCGCAGAGGTAGATGGTAGCAATGCGCTGATAACACGGTTCCAACGAGTTAGACCAGTTGGGTCGACATAGACGATATCATTGGGCTGCATCTCAAAACGATTGGCCAATGCAAAACTAGTAATGGTCTGCATATCGACATAATAGATATTGGTAAATTGAGCTTCTTTATTATCACGCACGATGTATATCTTGGCAGCATCAGCGGTACTAGCATTCAGGCCTCTTGACTCTCCTAATACGCTAGATAGGCTAAGTCCTTGCTCCAAAATAGGTATAGGCTCAATTCTTCCAAATTCACCTAAAACAAAGACTCTGTTACGACTCTGACTGTTGACGTGTACAGAATCACCGTCTTGCAAATATATCTGATTGGCTGAAGAACCCATTTCGCGCAATGACTGCAAACCTAATGAATAGCTTTGACCTTTACGATTCAATATAATATTGTTTGAATCACCAATTGTGGTTGCTCCGCCTGCCATAGAAATAGCTCCATATAGCGATACTGGCGCATCCTCAATATTAAACTCACCAGGCTGTCTAACTTCACCATCGATAAAGAACTTATTGCCACGGTAATTAACCACTTTGACTTGTGGATCCGAGTATTTAAGATATTTTTGCAATCTTCCGCGTAGGTTGTTCGTAAACTGAGGCACACTTAAACCACTCGCCTTAATACGACCTATCATAGGAAATTGAATAAAGCCTTGTTGATCAACAGGATAACCTGCAGCGTAAGGATTAGAGCTTCCAGCTGATGAGGAAGGGGCGATATCTGGATAACCCACCAATACAATGCTTAAGATATCTCCATCAGCGATACGATAATCTACTGGTCTAGAAGATTGAATCAGACGAGACACATCATTATTACGAACAGCAACTTGTTTAGGCGGTAGAGTAGCCAGATTTAATGGCTGAACATTAAACCGAATACCGTTTTCTGCTACAAAAGTACCGTTAGGAGGCAAATCTCCAGATTGCAGCCCTGCATTAATGGTTGTACAACCAGTTAGAAACACAGCAGCTGATAAATAGAATGCGTTTAGCAACTTTGAGGAGTTATGCATAGGGGTGGAATGCTTATTGACCATGATGTCTACTCAACCTTATATCCTTCAAAACGAGTATATTTGTTACATATATTCGCAAGAACGGATTAAAAAAATACATATATTCGAGAAAGCGGATTAATTATCGCTGAATATACACTCAAATTAAATACAACGCAATATTCTATAAACTTTTGTAATGGAAGAATAATCAATTGCCGTGCAGTATTGTTGAGTATTACCACTCTACAACTTTCTTCTCTTACAACTTAGATAGTAACAACCGACATAACATAAGAGAAATAGAAATATCATTTAATAGTACGAACGGTATTTATATTACTTTTAACGGCCTAAACGGTGGTAAATTTTTTGCCAAACTTGATTAGCAAAGTATGAACGCAACATTATAGGTATGAATGATTGCCAATAAATAATGCATTTATAAATAGTCTTTATGAAATTAAAAAATTGTTAATAAAGCAATTTACGCGCTAAACATTTTAAAATAGCGTAGAATACACGGTGAAACTCACTCAATGATGTTGATACATTGCGAAATGTAACCTAACCGACTCAAGGACACGATTATGAAAGATGAAAAACTACAAAAAGCCCTCGCCCGTATGGGTCTTGGTTCACGCAGACAAATGGAAGAAGTTATTAAAGCAGGTCGAGTATCTGTTAATAATGGACCTGCAACTATTGGTGATCGCGTTGAACAAGGTGATGAGATTCGCGTTGATGGTCGTCAAATTAAATATACTGCCGAAAATGAGAAACGTCGCCGTGTATTGGCTTATTATAAGCCTGAAGGTGAAGTTTGCTCTGCCAAAGATCCAGAAGGTCGTCCAACGGTCTTTGAACGCTTACCAAAGCTAACTCATGACCGCTGGGTAATGGTTGGACGCCTAGATATCAATTCAACTGGGCTATTATTATTTACCAATGATGGCGAGATGGCACATCGCTTGATGCATCCATCGAATGAAGTTACTCGCGAATATGCAGTACGTGTACTGGGTGAAGTCACCCCTGACATTGCCCGCAACCTTACTGCTGGCGTTATGCTAGAAGATGGTATGGCACAGTTTGAAGATATCAAAGAAGGGGGCGGTGAAGGCGTTAACAAGTGGTATCACGTCAGGCTAACAGAAGGCCGTAATCGTGAAGTAAGACGTTTGTTTGAATCGCAAGGTCTTAAGGTTAGCCGTCTACTACGTACTCGCTATGGTACGATTGCACTACCAAAAGAGCTGCGTACTGGTCGCTTTTTAGAGCTAGATAAAAAAGACATCAATACTTTGACCGATTTGGTGAGCTTACGCCCACGTTATGGTACTGGTCTGCATGGTGCTGCTAAAGAAAAGCAAGAACGTATCAAAAATAAACCGCTTAAAGCGCGTCGTACTGATAATCGCACTACCAGCGCAAAACCTAAGAGTAGTGCTAGCCCTGCTAGTCGTGGTTCACGCAATACTCGTGACCGCAACGATAAGCGTTAATGTAACGCCACTTTGAATCTTCTATAGATTCGGAGTAAACCATAAAAAAGCTGCCAATGATGAATAATCATTGGCAGCTTTTTTATGCAGTTTGTATACAGATTGGTCAAAACGTGATTACCAACTTGGATGTTCAGATGTCTAGGTATTTAGCTGTCGTGGCTATCGATATAGTTCTTCATTACTCGTAAATCTTGCAAATGCTGCGCTTCCATTTCATCTAACAATACATCTAAACGCTGCTCAATATTATTTAACACCTGTTGCAATAACTCACTAGCCTCTGCTTTCTTTTCACTATTTATATTTTTAGAGCTTGTACTAATATTCGCTAAGTGATGACTGGCTAGCATTTCAGGCAACCTAACTTGAAGCATCTTATTTAACACAAACTGCTGTTCATTGACTACAGAAGTCATTTTCTGCGCTTGTAACTCTTTTTGGTAGGTTTGATAGTCAAATACCTTTTCATCAATACGTTGCAGTTGGCGTAACTGGTGATCTGACAAACATTTTAGATGATTGTTGTCTAAATTAAGTTGTTGCCAACTTATAGTAGACAATGACAATGGCGCGTTAGAGTCCTGATAAATAAGTACACCTGGCGTGATACCAACTGCGTTATGCAGCGCTTGCCAACCTTTTTTACCTAAGTAGATGGTCGTAATCGTGGTAACTGCTATACCAACTCCCAATACTATACTCATATCCATTCACTCTTTATATATCAGTCAGGCAATTTCCTTTTAGTATATATAACCTATCATTTACAGTTTAATATCTTCAGCTTTAGGGCTTTCGCTACTAGGGTTTTCAATGACTTTGACCGTAGTTTCTTTGTTTTCAAGACTATCAAGTTTATCAAGCTGTTGAGCGTTTGCTGATTCAACCTTTGGATTATCAAAACGCTTCTGTAAATATCGATTGGTCGCTAGCAGCTTTTGACCGTCCTGATGATATGAAGCATTGAGCAAATCATCAAACTGCATATTAATCGTTTCAAGTACCTCAAGCAATGCCTCTTTACCAGTGACATCAGAGTGCTTAATCTTAGTATTTTCAGCAAGTGCACCGTCCAAGTCATGCAAGCGGCGATAGTCAGCTACTGCTAGCGGAACATGTCTATCCATCAAATTTTGAATCATGATGTATGTTTCGTTGACGGTATCTTTGTCATCCATTTTGCCATCATTATTGGTATCACCATAGATAGCACGCAGCTTTTCACCTTTTTGATTAATTTGAGCAAGCGCTGTTTTTACGTCTTGCGGTAAGCTTTTTTCGGGAATATAACCGAGCTGCGGCATCGCTTCATATTCGAGCATTTTAGGCGCAGTGACTTTTTTGATGCCACGATACCCTAGATATAACCCAGCTGCTGGTAGCACACCGTATAAAATAAACATGACTAACATCGCAGTTACTTGGGTCATTGGATTGTCCTCATTGTTTAGCAGAATGATTTAGAAACTTCTTATTATTATAAATAAACATTAAACAAAAAAATAAGGCTGTATTGAAGCCTTATATTGTTATGTATTGAGCTGATTATATTTAATGATGCTAACTCATCTAAATAGATATTAACTTTGCGTACGGCTTTTAACATAACGGTGCGTTGAAGCAAGACGATTCATAACCATTTGATGCAACTCATCTAGTAGCTCATCAAGCTCGTAATCAATCTCTAAGAATAGATCAGTCAGCATGTCACCTGCAGTCATTTTTCCTTGCACCATATTATTCTTAGTGCGATGCGGGCTAAAGCGTTGTAATTGCTCATAATGATGTAGCGCTTCTGGAATACTCTCTGACACGAGCTTATCGATGACAAACTGACGCTCATTATGTTGCTGCTGTTGTTGCTCGTTGAGCTCACTACTCCATTCACGATAGCGCTTAAGCTTACCATTAATTCGGTCTAGTATCGCAACAGCCTCAATAGGCATCGCGTTTAGGGTGGCTTCATCAACCACATCAACAAGCTCAGTCATAATCGGACAGCTTCCATGTTTGAGATACCATAAACTATCTGGATCAAAAGGTGGTCTATTAATCGGGCGCATCTGAGAGCGATTGGACAAATAGCGATCAGTCAATGGCGTTGACGAGCGGATATCATTGACCTGTGCTAACGCAGCACAGATACGGTCTGCACGCTCAGGAGGTGTAAGAACAGAGGGCCTACTATTTCCTTGATCGTTATTATCATTGACCTTTGTACTCTGACTGACAACCATTTGCTGAGCATTTTGAGCAGCTAATGTCGGCAGATCATCTTGAGCTTGCCCAAATGACTGTAGCATTCTTGTCAAACTTACGACCATGACCTAGTTTGCCCCTCACCCATTCATTATTAAACCTTATCCACAAAATAATAACCGCAGCACCAACCTAATTAAAATACGATTTATACATTTGCACTCGGTTTGCTTAAATGACTATTATTATGGTTGACTGTGCTGCATTCAATGACTTATCTTAACAGCTTTTTGTCAGTCTGCCAGTAAGCAAACGTCAACATTTTGGTCATTAAAAATAAGTCAATCATTATGAATGCTCCCGATTATATTTCTGGCTTCTTGCTTGGATTATCACTAATTATAGCCATTGGCTCACAAAATGCCTTTGTGCTAAAACAAGGGCTTAAACGCGAGCACATATTTTTTGTCTGTTTATTTTGTGCAGTCAGCGATGCAATTTTAATATCTGCCGGTGTGGCAGGGTTTGGGGCAGTAACAGCACGCTATCCACAAGTCGTAGACATTGCAAAATTCGCTGGCGTCGTATTCTTACTTGGCTATGGGTTACAAAGCTTATATGCCAGTGTGCGTCTATCGCATGCTCTCAATGTCGACGGACAAGTCGTCACCAGTTTAAAAAAAGCATTATTACTATGTTTTGGTTTTACTTGGCTCAATCCGCATGTCTATCTAGATACATTGGTGCTAGTTGGTATGGTTTCAACCGGTGCGAATAGCAAATTGGTATTTGCAGCTGGTGCAGTAAGCGCCTCGTTCTTTTTCTTCTTTGCACTTGGATATGGCGCACGGCTACTCAGACCACTATTTGCCAAACCAAAAGCATGGAATATACTCGATGCTCTAGTAGGCATACTTATGCTGTACTTAGCTTTGCATCTATATCAGAGTTAAAAATGCTATCAAAATTAAAAAAGCACAGCTACAACAGTGGGCAAATCCAACTATAAAAGAAGGCGGCAAAAACGAAAAAACCAAACACGCTTGTGAAGCATGTTTGGTCAGAATAATTGGCGATTATTTACTATCTATGATGCTTTTTTGCGCTTCTTGGGCTTAACAAAGGTTAAATTCAAAAAGTGCTCTAACGAATCATCAAGAACATCTAACCAAGGCTCTGGCAACTCAGGCGATAACGTACCTGTCAACGTAGAACGATAGGCCTTTTCTCTAAAGGTCATGATATTTTCAGCTTTGTCTTCTTGCCATTGCTTTAAAATCTCACCCTGCTTTTCTACAGCGAACTCTGGGTAATCGGTCGCATTGGTCAAATCACGGATATAAGCGGCTTGAAAGTCGATTGAATCACTGACCGTAGTACATTTATCGTAAGTTGTCAGCCACTTTTGCTCATCTGCTTCACGTGTCACCAAGTCAGGCACTTCGATATCACCCATCATTACGTCGCGAGCATACCACGCTTGGGCATCAAACATGTTGAAGGTAAAATATTGATCCTGCATACCTAGGTATATCAGCTTTGGATTGGGCTGCCAAAAGATACCTTTGTACAGATTGGCTGGATATAAGCAGTTATGCGTTTGCAAACGCAGCTCATCAGGCATGAATGGGAAGTGGAATAAATAACCTGTACACATAATGATGGCATCAAAGCTTTGGCTAGTACCGTCTGCAAAATGTGCCACATCATCTTCGAAGTGAGTCACTAATGGCACTTCTTTAATACCATCCGGCCAGTCATAACCAAGCGCTTGTGTGCGATAGCTGATAGTGACTGATTTGGTACCATACTTATAGCACTGCGTACCAATGTCTTCAGCAGAATAACTACTGCCAATGAGTAAGATATCTTCATCTTTAAATTCTAACGCATCGCGGAAGTCATGGGCGTGTAGGATACGACCAGGGAATGCTTCTAAGCCTTCAAAGTATGGCATGTTTGGTGTGGAGAAATGACCCGTTGCAACCACGACATAATCAAACTCTTCAACTTCTTGCTCATTGGTTTTATGATTCATCACCGTCACGGTGAATTTTTGCGTTTCATCATCAAATGACACCCAACGTACAGGGCACTCGAAGCGGATGTATTTTTGAATATCTTGCTTATCGATACGACCCATGATGTAGTCTTTTAAGACTTCACGTGGCGGATATGATGGGATAGCTTCACCAAAGTGCTCGTCAAACGAATAATCTGCAAACTCTAAGCATTCTTTGGGACCATTTGACCATAAATAGCGATACATACTACCGTGAACGGGTTCACCGTTTCTATCTAGACCTGTGCGCCAACTGTAGTTCCACATACCGCCAATAGCATTTTGCTTCTCATAACAAACTATTTCAGGTAAGTCTGTGGCACCAGCTAAACGAGCTGCTTCAAAAGCACGTAATTGCGCTAAACCGCTTGGACCTGCACCTAAAATAGCAATTTTTATCTTACTCAAGATTAACTCCTGCTAGAAATAGTGGGCAATTACTATAACATATTTTTATGAATGGCGTTTATTAGAGGGGTTCATTGGTTATCAATAGACTAATCAGAGCCTTAAAGTACTTTTGAAAGAGACAAAAAGAACTCATGACTGTACCTGTTCTACAGAAAGTTTTTGGTAAGATTTTTAGTAAAGGTATGGACTTGCAGTACTTAACTGTTTAAATGGCTAATTGGTTTTAAACAGTTAGGGCGTGTTGAACATTCATAATTTTAGCCAGATATAAGCACAAGCAAGAGCGACCGTATTCTCATAACTCTGTCTTAGCTTATCAAATCTGGTGGCAACCGCTCTATACTGTTTTAGCTTAGCGAAAGCATTTTCTACTAAATGTCGTGCTTTGTACAAGTCCCAATCCATATGGTCGTTAGAGGACTTGGTGTTTCGTTTCCGAGGGATATTATTACAAGTTGCTGTTTGTTCAATATACTCTCGTAGTGTGTCAGAGTCATAGCCTTTATCTGCACATACAACGTCTGTCTTGCTCAAATCAACCTTATCTACTAAGTCAGATGCGACTTTAACATCGTGGGTTGTGCCATCTGACAGAATAAAGGTAATCGGATTGCCATGAGCATCGACCGCTAGATGAATTTTAGTGGCACGTCCTGCGACACTCTTACTAATGGCTTGAGCAGCTTCATGACGACCACTACTGTGCTGATGTGCCTTGATATGAGTACCATCTATAAACACCCACTCAAGGTCAGGCTCTCTGATAACTAAAGCAAATAGTCCAATGAGCTTATTACTGCGAAACCAGCGTTGATAAGCCTTGTAGACAGTATTGGGCTTTCCAAAGTAAGCCGGTAAATCGCGCCAAGGACAGCCAGTTCGCATACGATAAAGGATGCCCTCAATGGTCAGTCTCAGATTTCCTTTGTCATAGATATTAAGTTCTAGTAATATAGGTCTTAGTCTTGTCCAGTGTTCATTTTTGAGCATAGTACGAGGCATAGCGAACGAGATCTTTTTTGTGTGAGAACTTAAAGATTACCCGTTCGCTATTTTTTTTGCCAGAAATTTATACTCAATGTTCAACACACCCTAATATTATGGAGCAATAATTGATAGGAAAAACAGCAAATAAGAGAAATAACAGGGATAAAAAGACTATATCAAATCAGGAAACAGGGTGCGCAAGCCACTAACGATAATTTCAATAGAAACCGCTGCAAGTAACATTCCCATGATTCGGCTCATAATATTTAGTCCAGTATCACCCAATAAACGGCTAATACGACCGGCTGCCATCAATGCTAAATAACAAAATAGACTGATTAATAAGCCTGCGATAAGTACCGCTGAGACTCGTAATATACCTGAGATTTGTGAGGAATAAATAATAACTGTTGAGATACCACCCGGCCCAATCATCATTGGTATAGCAAGTGGTACGACAGCTGAGGCAGTGCTGGGTGGTGAACTCTGTACATGATCGACATCAAAGTTTTCTTGATCAGGCTTCACTGGATTACCATCACCATTCATCATATTGAGGGCAATCAAAAATACCAGTATGCCACCTGCCAGCTGAAACGAGCCAATAGAAATTCCAAGCAACTTAAGTAACGTCTCACCTGCTACGGTAAAAAAGCTTATGGTAATAAAAATAGTCAGACAAGCAATTCGTGCAACTTTACGTCGATTGATCATCGAGTAGCCACGTGTCAAATCTAAGAACAGTGTCAACGCACTAAATGGATTAATCAATACCACAAAGGCTAAGATAATCTTGATAATTTCAGTATTCACTGAGCGCTCGCTTGTCTATCGATAAAACTGGGGCAAAAAGATAAGGCTATCGTGCGAGTGCAACGATATCCCAATAGTCGGTTAGCAGCGGCATTGTAGCATAGGCAGATAACCTAATTAAATCATTAACTTTGGTTAATACTTGCACACCCCAGTAACGAGTAAATTATCACTAATCAAGCGGTGGTTAAGCGCTAAAATCAAGCCCGATATCGAGCGCAGTCGTACTGTGAGTCAAATAACCCATCGCAATAAAATCAACGCCTGTTTCTGCTACTGCTTGCACGGTTTCAGGTGTAATACCGCCTGACGCCTCCGTTTTTGCACGACCGTTACACATTGCTACCGCCTGTGACAGTATTTCAGGCGACATATTATCTAAAAGTACTAAAGTTACACCAGCGTCCAAAGCTTGCTTTAACTGGTCTAACGTATCGACTTCAACTTCAATTGGAATCAGATGGCCAGCGAAATCTTGTGCTTGTTGAATCGCTGTTTTTATATCACCTGCAATGGCAATATGATTGTCTTTGATTAAAATTGCATCATCTAATCCTAAGCGATGATTACGCCCGCCACCGCAGCGTACCGCATATTTCTGCACAGTACGTAAGCCTGGAATGGTTTTACGCGTACAAGTAATTTGCGCTGGATAATCTGCCACACTATCAACGATCTGCCGTGTTGCCGTTGCAATACCACTTAGATGAGTCATAAAATTCAATGCGGTGCGCTCTGCAGTCAGTAGATGACGCGCATTACCGCGAACAGTTGCCAATACCGTATTAGCATCAACCATCTCACCATCAATGACCTGAGCAGTAAACTCAATCTGTGCGTCAATTAGAAAAAAAGACAGTCGTGCCAAATCCATCCCGCATATCACACCTGCTTGCCGCGCTTTAATCTGTAATTGCGCTTGCATATCGGCTGGAATAGTTGCTTGAGATGTGACATCGCCACGTCTACCCAAATCTTCAGTCAAAGCAGCTTCCACTAAGGGTTTAAGCAATACCTCATCCAATGCTGGTTCTTTTATGACTGTCATCTTTAGTCCTTTTTATACGCAGTGGTTGATATAACATCAATTTAATTAAACTCAAAATGAGCATAAATATAACTTAAAATTAATAGGCTCGCAAGACAAGGTAGTAACTTTCGTTAGTTCAATGAAACGCTGTAAGTGCTCAACATTAATGCAAAATGAAAAATCAAATCTGCAAGCTATTTACGTTTAGGCAGCTTACTATCCATCAGTAAGCTTTGGAGTTCAATATCATGACGGAAGCGATAGAGCTTGGCAGGGCGACCACGCTGGGCACTACTACTCTGCCCAGTCTCCATTACAAGGTTCTGTGAATCGAGCAAGCGGCGAAAGTTTTGCTTATGTAGCCGTACTCCTGATAAAGCCTCAACACTTTGTTGCAACTGTAGCAATGTGAATACTTCAGGCATCAAACCAAAAATCAACGGGCGATATTCTATTTTGGCTCGCAATCTAGAAATGGCTGTGGCAATCACACGACGATGATCGTAATACATAGGAACGCCCATCATTTGTGTCCAATTGAGAGCTGAATTACTAACCTGATAGCTAGGTGAATAATTAGGTGCTTCAGGAATAAGCCCTGCCTCATAGAGCATCTCATAACGCAAGAGCGCATGCTCTGCTACCCACTCACTACTCTCATCCACTACATCTGCAATTACCTGATTGTCAGTGCTTTTATCAGTAAGTACTTCACGCGCTAAAAACTCCTCACTCAGCCCCCAACATAAGCGAATACGCTGACGTCGACGCTGCTGAGTGACTTCATCTTTCGCAGTATTAGCCCATTCCAATAGCGCAGGCACAATAAAATCCATAATGATGCTTGGCACACCATCTAAGTGATTTTCCCAAGGAAAATAATCATACCAGTCGCGCCACAAAGCTTGGCTCTGTAACTCTTGCGTTTGCGTCTCTTGTACCAACCCTAAATAGCTAACATAAACCAAAGCATGACCGTCGATGTTGCGCCTATTGGTATCTACAAAAGTATATAGCTGCTCTAGATAACCAAGTGGCTGCTGCGTCTGTTCTTCGACCCATTGGCGCACACCAGCTTGCAAGGAACGATGCAGTGGCATGAGCGGACCATTGGGCAATAACTTACCTTGATCAACCGTTAAAACCCGCGCTGTATGGTCGGTAATAGCAATCAATACAGCCACTACTTCTGTAGTGCCACTACCCTGCTGATGCGCATGTGAATAAGACAACGTCATAGTTCTTTATTATTATCCTTAATGGTTAATGATTGATAATTTGCAATTTATGTTGGACAAGGCTCAGTATAGCGTGAATCATGATTTATCGTAGGAAACGGTTGTAATTATTAACTGAGAATACCGCTTAGTTCAAATCAATAAGAGCATTAATACTGTCCAAACTTATTATTTTAATTATAAAACATACAAAAACATCTTGTTTTTATGCTCAAAATGAGCATAATTAATATAGTTTTATTTATTAGCTGTTTTTAATTGATTTATTTTAGCGACATATTGCTTGTCGTTAACGCACCAAAGGCTTGCACTTATGAAAACTTATCCTTATGACGCACCCATCATGAGTACTGATAATCGTATTGCTACTCAAATGAACATTGAATATGCTAAAGCTAAAATTCCAACAGACTTACCGCGTGCAGAACGTCTCGCGGTTGAAGATAATATTAAACAGTTGCTAAAAGAGCATAATGCGGTATTGGTCGCACACTATTATGTTGATCCTTTTATTCAAGATTTGGCATTAGCAACTGGTGGGTGTGTTGGTGATTCGCTTGAGATGGCACGCTTTGGACAGGCCCATAGCGCACAAACTTTGGTGGTCGCTGGCGTGCGCTTTATGGGCGAATCGGCAAAAATACTAAGCATGGAAAAAACGGTACTTATGCCAGACTTGGAGGCTGAGTGTTCGCTTGACTTGGGCTGTCCTGCTGATGAGTTTTCTGCATTTTGTGATGCCCATCCTGAGCGTACGGTGGTGGTCTATGCCAATACCAGCGCTGCGGTTAAAGCGCGAGCTGATTGGGTCGTGACTTCGTCCGTTGGTATCGAGATTATCCGTCATTTGCATGAGCAAGGTGAGAAAATCATTTGGGGGCCTGACCGTCATTTGGGTAAATATATTGCACAAGAGACTGGCGCAGATATGCTGCTCTGGCAAGGGTCGTGCTTGGTACATAATGAGTTTAAAGCGACTGAACTGATGCAATTAAAAGAAGAACACCCAGACGCCAAAGTATTGGTGCATCCTGAATCACCTGATAGTGTAGTTGCGCTTGCCGATGTGGTTGGCTCAACCAGCAAGCTATTACAATCAACTTATGAGATGGATGCCGATACCTTTATCGTTGCTACCGATTTAGGCATCTTGCACGAGATGCAAAAGCGCTCACCAAATAAGCGTTTCTTAGCTGCCCCTACCGCTGGTGAGAGCGCCAGTTGTAAAAGCTGTGCTTTTTGCCCGTGGATGGCGATGAATGGCTTGCAAGGTATTGAACAGTGCTTAACCCAGCGCAGCGGCGAAGTATTGATGACGCCTGAGCTGGCAGCATCTGCAAAAAAACCTTTACAACGTATGCTTGATTTTGCCGAAGCGCAAAATCAACGTGTGGCAGCGAGCGGTGATATTGTCAAAGACCGTGCACTATTTGCTAACGTTGGAGCTGCCTAATATGAGTGAGGCGCGCGTATTGGATAGAGCAAACAATAACGCTATTGCTGATGTTAATGATGTTAGGCAAACAGACGTACTTATCATTGGTGCTGGCTTAGCGGGACTAAGTACTGCTCTCGCTTTGCCAAAATCGTTAACTGTTACAGTATTAAGCAAAGCAGCAATGGATGTTTGCTCAAGCCATTACGCCCAAGGCGGTATCGCGGCTAGTTTGGGTAAAAATGACTGTGTCGCTGATCATATCGCCGATACGCTCATCGCTGGCGCAGGATTATGTGAAGCTAATAATACGACTAACATCCTAAATGCTGGTCAACAAGCCGTACAATGGCTATGCGAACAAGGCGTCCCCTTTACTCAAATTCCCCAGCAAAAATCAAAAAGTCACATAAAAGCGGGTTTCGACCTCTCTCAACTACACCTAACCAAAGAAGGTGGGCATGGCTGTAGACGAGTTGCCCATGCTGATGATGCAACTGGTCGACATATCATGGAAGCCTTGACCTTAAAAGCGCAAGCTGCGTCCAATATCACTATTCTGCCTTACCATGAAGCACTCAGCCTTTTAAAAAATAATGATAATCAATGCCAAGGTGCGCTTGTTTTTGATCACGTCAGTCAACGTAAACTCACTTTTCATAGTCGCGCAGTCGTAATGGCGAGTGGCGGTCTAGGGCAGCTGTTTAAACGTGCCAGCGCACCCAATGTCTGTGTCGGTGATGGAGTTATGATGGCATGGCAAGCGGGCTGTCGCTTAGCAAATCTAGAATTTATCCAATTTCATCCAACCGGATTAGCATTTAGCGATAGTAGTTTTTTGATATCTGAGGCATTACGCGGCGAAGGTGGACGGTTATATTGTCCGCAAACTGGTAAGCGCTTTATGTTAGACGTCGATACTCGTGCAGAGTTAGCACCAAGAGACATCGTCGCCCGTGCCATCGCGGAGCAAATTAGCATGAATGAATTTGGCTACGTCAATCTTGATGTCAGTCACTTGCCAACGGAATTTTTACGCGAGCATTTCCCACAGATTTATCAAACGCTGTTAGACCTCGGTATCGATATTACTACCGACCCTATTCCAGTCGCGCCTACCGCTCATTATAGCTGCGGTGGCATAGTGACGTCTGCCAATGGCCTGACTGACGTGCTAGGGCTTTATGCCGCAGGTGAAGTTGCTTATACAGGTCTGCATGGGGCAAACCGCTTGGCAAGTAATTCACTATTGGAATGTGTGGTGGTTGGGCGTAATATCGCCGCTGACTTACCACACTATCTAAAAGCAACTGAAAAGCTAGATACAACGTCAATTTATACTAATTCAGATCAATCAATCCATGATATTTGGACATTGCCAACGCTTCGAGATTGTCAGCGCATTACTTTACCATTGTCTATTGAGTGTGAAAGCAACTCTAATGACAATCACAACGTCAATACGAATGCTGACATCACTGGAATAACCGCAGAATTAAAAGCTTTGATGACGTCTCATATGGGTATTACCCGTGATGCTAAACAATTAACACAAGCGCTGGTACAAATTCAGCAATGGCAACAGAAGCTTAACTGCGTAAACCCCAATCAAATAGCTATCGTTAACAAAGACAACGCCACTGTTCTGAATAATTTGCCCTACTTTCAATTAGCAAGACAGTTGCAATTAGCGGCATTGATTATACAGTCGGCTTATCAGCGTCACGAGAGTCGCGGTGGGCATTACCGAAAAGATTATCCAAACTTAGCGAGCAAACCTAAAGTGAGTGTAATTACCCCTCTATCAGACAGTCTGCCTCGCCATATTTATGCATCTGATAAATTTGCTATAGTCAGTGAAAAATATAGCCAACAAGATAAGCATTTGCGATCAGCCGTTAGCACCCTGTAAACTTGCAAGAACATGGTAATTTTTGTCCGCTCGTTCCAGCATTTATAGCCTAATATGATACAATCTCCAGCTTCCTAAAAACGCCTTGTCAAAACGCTGCGAGCACATCATCATGCAAAGCCTAGTTACCCTTGTTTTGGTATTAATGCCAATGTTTATTGGCTTTGCCATTCCCTCTAATCCCAAAATGACTAAGCTTGCTGATAAAGGCTTGTCGTACTTGGTTTATGTCATCTTAACCCTTATCGGTATTGAGCTATCACAAGTAGAAGGGCTGGGTAGCCAAATAGGTGAAATCGCCCTATATGTCACTATCCTATCGATCTTGACGATTGGCAGTGGTTTGTTTGCCCTCATGCTATTCGATCGTGTGCGTCCATGGCACGCCAAAAAGCCCAGCGTAAAATCCAAAGAACATCGCGTCAGTATTCGTGGCAGCTTGGCACAAGTGATTTGTGTCGTGATTGGTATGGTGATTGGCTACTTCTTGCCAGTAGATTATATGCCGCCTGAAAACTCCATGACCGTCATGCTAATGATATTAATCTTACTGGTCGGCATTGGGTTAAAAGGCTCAGGAATTACCCTTAAAGAAGTGCTACTAAATAAACGCGGCGTTGAGATGAGTATTATCTTTACGCTATCGATATTGGTTGGCGGTCTTATCTTTGCGCTGATGTTTAGCGATGTGTCATGGACGAAAGGCTTAGCACTGGCATCAGGGTTTGGTTGGTATTCATTGTCAGCGATTATCATGACTGATGCTTATGGCGCGGTTTGGGGCAGTGTGGCGCTATTTAATGACTTGGTGCGTGAGTTCTTTGCGCTATTATTTATTCCTGTCTTTATGCGCAAATATCCATCAGCGGCAGTTGGGCTTGGCGGCGCGACCAGTTTGGATTTTACCTTGCCTATCATTCAACAATCAGGTGGTCTAAAAGTTGTGCCACTGGCGATTAGCTTTGGCTTTATTATTAATATTGTGTCGCCAGTGTTGATGGTGTTGTTTTCGTCGTTGGGGTAAGTATAAGTTTTAACGGTTGATAAAAATCAGTCGTTATTATTCAAACGGCTCACAATGCTTGGCGTACTTACCATAACTATCTCTATCACCTGCGTATTTTAGATTCGATAAAACTTTGACTTGTCTGCTTGCCTTAAAAACTACTCTTCTGTCTTTGGATTCGATCTGTTTAGGATCATCATAACTCAGATCTATGTTGGTAGAAGGATACCGATCTAAGCAGTCGTAAGTAGTAATACGGTCAGATGCGATATGATGCTCGGTTATAAGTCTGTTTTTAATAGTGAGTGCACGTTGGCGTGATAAGTTGTCATTGCTCTTTGATAATGCAAGCTCATTCGATGACAAATGCCCAAAAATAAAGACATTAGCATCTAGATATTCGTTAAGCTTTTCTTCAATTTTTGCAAACTCTTTATCATAGGTATTAATTAATCGACTACTCAGCGGTGCAAAAAATCCTTGTAATTCCATCTCAAGCGCCTCGCCTCCCTCAATTATTATTTCACAGCCTTTGACGTCGACCACTACGTTAGGTGGCGTTTCAGGGCATTCGTCTACAGCATCAAGCATACCGTCACTATCTGAATCAATCTCTGCTTGCATCGTCCTGATGATTTCATGTTGAGCTGCATCTTTAGACGGCGCAGTTGGAGTGATTTGACACGCCGATAACGTCAAAGAACTACAAAAAACGGTACTGGCTAGATAGAAATTTAGTTTCATATCGAATCGAAGCCCTTATTCAATTAGATTTGATGATTTACCTCAAATCGTTTCAGTAATAAAGTTTTTTTTATTCCTGAGGTTCAGACGCAATCGCATATACGCGCCGGTTCAACATATTGCCCTCTTCGCTATCAGACGGCGCAATCGGTCTTCTTGCACCATACTCAGTCGCCGTGATGCGCTCAGAGGCAATGTTATATTTCGATATTAAATAATTTTTAACCTTATTCGCTCTGTCTTGCGCCAAGGCATTCGCTTCGTTTATAGAGGCGCTATCGACTTCAGTTCTTGAATTATGACCTTCAATCAATATGGTGGCGGTTTTATACTCTTGTAACCTCATTCCTACCTTATCAAGCTCAGCTTGATATTTTGGTAGTAGCTCGCTACTACCTTTGGCAAAAAAGGCACGATACTCCATTTTTAGACCTACCCCAGGCATCGTAAAAGGGCAACCTCTTTCATCGATCACTACGTTTTCTGGCGTATTCGGGCACTGATCTAACTTATCAGGCACTCCATCACCGTCACTATCTACATTAACCACAACCATTGGCATGTTGATAGTTTGACTTGTTCGATTAGACAAGTCAGCTGTTTGACAACCTGTCAGTGCTAATACACCTATCATCATCGGCGCTATTGTCCATAATTTAACGTTCATACTCTACTCTTCCTTAAGTTAAAACCCTAAACCCCACTCGCCTGCTTCGCAAACAATCGCATAAGCGGTTTCATCTTACCCACGCGGTACATACCTTCGCTACGGATTTGTTGAATAGGACGCATCTGTGCAAGTGACCCTGCAAATAGCCAGTTTAGTGCCGAGAAGCTATGCATCATCAGAATATTATGTGGACGACGCAGACGCTCGTAAGTACGCAGGGTTTGATTGCTGCCCCAAAGCGTGCCACCACTACGTGCAAAATCATGCATTAGCTGTTCACTTAACGCCTGTACATCGAGCATGCCTAAATTAAGCCCTTGTCCAGCAAGTGGATGCACGCCATGCGCAGCGTCTCCTATCAAGACTAAATTATCAGCGACATAACTCTTTGCTTGTTGCGCGGTCAGTGGAAAGCTAGCGATTGACTCAATCTGACTAATAGCACCAAGCTCATAATTACTTGCAGCAGCCAGCTTATCGGCAATCACGCGCGCGTCTTCCTCTATCAATGCCAATGCCTGATTGCGTGGCAGTGTCCAAACTATCGACTGCCAGTGTTGCGGATTGGCCTTATCAGCATCAGTGATATCCGCTAACGGCAATAATGCCAGCGTTCCAGTGGGTAGCATAGCTTGGCGAGCAGTCGCTTGATGAGGCTTGGTCGTTTGAATCGCACAGCAAATCGCGGTTTGATTATAATCAAGCGTATCCAGCTCAATTCCTGCTTGCTTACGCACAAACGAGCCGCGACCATCAGCACCAATCAACAGTTGAGCATCGATAGCTGTATCGTTATCCAAAGTCACACGGTAGCCTTGCTGTGCGCCTAACCAATCCATTCCCACGACTTTATGTCCAGCGATGACGGTCAGATAGTCACTGACATCATCCTCAGATAAACGCTGCCATAATGCGTGCTCAATAACGGCAGGCTCAACCATACTTCCCAGTAGTTTTGGCGCACTGCTTTCGCTATCACCAAATAATAACTCGCCCATACCGTTCAGTTGCCATACCTGCATCTGCGAGTAATCCGCCTTACGCCCAGATAGGGCAGTCTTTTGCCAAGCGCCAACATCTTTGAGTAAGTTAATACTAGCTAAGCTAAGCGCATAGACACGTGCATCGCGCGCGCTCAATACTTCTTGCCAATCTGACTCATCACGCGCAGGACGTGCATCAATCAAGGTCACTGGCATTTTGGCTTGCGCAAGCTTTAGCGCCAATGTCGCACCGACGATACCGCTGCCTATAATCAGCGTATGGTTATTTTTCATAAGTTATCTCTCAATGTTAGAACGCTTATTATAAGACTATGATTTTAAGCCCATCGCATAATTAGCAATTAGTGGTTTAATATTCGGCAGCTTGTCAAAGGCAACTAAGGCCACATTACGCGCCAGCTTCACTGCTGGGTTAGGATGAGTAAAGCCATGTACAACGGCATCACAGAAACGAATAACTCGTTTTTGGTCGGTCTGGCGGGCTTTTTCATAGCGTTTGAGTAGTGTTGGGTCACCGATATCTGCGCCTTTGAGGACTTGCGCACTCATCATTTGCGCCAGTACATGCGCATCACGCATACAAAGGTTAAAGCCCTGACCCGCCACAGGATGCAAGGTATGCGCAGCATTACCCATGATGACGCAGCGGCCCTCTGCTTGTTTGTCCGCTAGCACGCGTGTCAACGGATAGGCACCGCGGCGACCAGCAGCGATGAACTTGCCAGCACGCTGACCAAATGCCTGCTGTAAAGTCGCCAGAAAATGCGCATTATCTTCTAGGTATTTATGCTCTTCACCGGTTGGACATACCCAGACTACCGAGCGTCTATAGCCCTTTTGATATTCATCATTACCATCACCTTTTGGATCAGTCAATGGCAACACCGCAAGCGGGCCTGCCGGACTAAATCGCTCAATCGCGACATGCGCGTGTGGCTTATCTGTCTCTACCACACCGACGATAGCGGTTTGCTGATAATCATAAGTCGTCGTACCAATATCTAAAAGCTGACGTACCGTAGAGTCGCGACCATCACAAGCGACTAAGACGCTGGCTTGCAATTGCTGCTCATGCTCCTCTTCACCATAATAGCTAAAGCTCAGCGTCACACCGTCGCTCTGTTGTTCCACAGCGATGACATTAGCATTATCAATCAAAGTAATCAGCGGTTCTTGCTGAGCAGCCAGTAATAACTTACGTCCAAGCCAAGCGTTTTCCATGACTTGTCCGAACGATTCTACCTGCTCTTCAGCTTTATTTAATTGCGCACGTCCAAAGCTACCCTGCTCACTGATTTGCACGGCATCAATGCGGCAAGCATGACTTTGCAGCTCGTCCCACAACCCAATCTCTTGATAAATCTGTACGGTGCGCCGAGATAATGCCGTATTGCGACTGTCTAAATAATGACTGCGCATACTATCATCATGTGGGCTAATAGTTGGGTAGCTGTTTTTTTCTAGCAAAGTACTAGCAATACCATGATGTGCTAATAGCAATGCAAAGGATAAACCTACATGACCGCCGCCAGCGATGAGCACCTGTTGCTCGGTCATTGCCGTTTTATTATTTTTCATATTAGATGTCTTATTAACAGTGTTCGATGGCGCAGAATTTGATATCGTTGGCATATCTGAATGAGTATTTTGTATCATTGTTATCCCTATTGGAATCTGTTGGATAAAGCGGTTATATACGATTAGGAAGACTTTTTATACTTAATTATAAAGAGTTATTTATCAGCATTTTATGGTTTTAAGCGTCATGACCAAACGATTTTTAGACAACTCATAGATTACCACAAATTGCCCAAACCTCTGTGTCCTTCCCGGTATGCTTAACGCTGAGTAGCTACTTCTAAGCTTATGAGCATAGCAAAAATTTGTCGATATATGCAGTGGTTGCAATCACCATACAAAAACAGCCCAGTCCATTGCTACACAATGCTTGAAATTTAAAAACTATCAACCATAATGAAGACAGGACTTTCACTTACCATACATATAAACAATAATAACTTTACCGTCATTTTTTCTACTATCTACAAGTAATAAAACCCTACTACTGTTTTATCTATTAAGCCCATCAATCTATTGAGAATTAACAATAGTATCGGGTAACTAATATAAGGATAATCGCTTGACTGATTCCATGAGCCGCCGTATAAAGTTTGAGTCATTGACCCCAGCACAGCTTAAAACCGTGCTTGGCGAATACAACAACCATATGAAATATCTTCAAGACCGCCTCGACATCAAAATCAGCCAACGCCAAGGCGACTTCTGTCTGAGCGGCGATGTCACAGGTGTTGAGCGCGGCGAACGTATTATATATAAGCTAGTTGATGAAGCTCAAAACACAAAAGATATTAGTGCAGAAGAGTTACATCTCATCATCCAATCTAGTATCTCACGCGATCAAGATACGGAAGATGATGAGCAAGTCACTGATAGCGAAGAAGATAAAAACGATTTGGATTCGCCAAATGACTTTACACCCATTAGTCTGCGCACACGTAAAGGTAAAATCATTCCACGCGGTGGCAACCAGCAGCGTTATGTAAAAAACGTGCTTAGCTCTGATGTGTCGTTTGGTATTGGTCCTGCCGGTACGGGTAAGACTTATCTGGCGGTCGCTTGCGCAGTCGATATGATAGAGCGTAATGAGATTGAGCGCATTTTGCTCGTACGTCCAGCCGTAGAAGCAGGCGAAAAGTTAGGCTTTTTACCTGGTGACTTGGCGCAAAAAATTGACCCGTATTTACGCCCGTTATATGACGCTTTATATGAAATGCTTGGCTTTGAAAAAGTCGGTAAAATGATTGAGCGTCAGATTATTGAAGTTGCTCCACTTGCCTATATGCGTGGCCGGACCTTGAATAACTCGTTTGTCATCTTGGATGAGGCGCAAAATACCACACCTGAGCAAATGAAAATGTTTTTGACACGCTTAGGCTTTGGCTCGCGTGCAGTCATCACTGGTGATATTACGCAGGTCGACTTGCCACGTGGTACTAAGTCAGGACTGACGCAAGCGCTAGAAATTTTAAGCGGTATTGAAGAGATTCATATCACTAAGTTTGACTCAAAAGATGTGGTACGTCATCAATTGGTACAGCAAATCGTTGAAGCTTATGATGTCTTTGACAGTGAGCAGTTAATATTGGAAGAAAAACGTAAACAAGAGCGTATTGCTGAGCAAGAGCGCAGACAGGCAATAGCCAACGCGGCATCTAAGTTGTAAGTAATTAGCTTAGAGTTAGAATTTTGAATATTTGAGTTAAAAAAGAGCGAGACTATTAGTGATAATAGCCTCGCTTTTATGACTTAGCACTTCATGCAACTTAAAAAAACATTTCATATTATGCTATATCATCTAAAAATGATCTGTGATAGGTTATTAGTAAGCACTATTAATCTATTATTGAAATTGCTATAGACGTTTTTACACGAGTAATCGGAGGTTGGAATGGCTTGGATTAGCGTAGTATGGGGTTTGGCAATCGAAGATCCAGAAGAAGGTGTAGCGGGCGACGACCCACGCGTTGACGAAGCGAGTCTTCAAATTTTTTTTGTTACAGCGTTCAATGGTAGAGTTAAAGTGCATGGATACACTACTGGTGACGTATATCCTACTTTTGAATTACCTGCATTAGATAGTCCAAGCGGTTGGGCTAATCCGCAAGCCCGAACAGCAAGAGGTGTTATAAGTTCAAAAAATGTACCTACCAATAATAATCCATTCTTTGGGCTTGTCATAAGAACGGTGGAAGAAGATCGTTCCCTACATCGGCATCGGCGTGACAACAATAACATTTTATATGAAACGGTAAGAGTAGCAGCTCAAACAGCCTTTGATGATGGAAGGACTCCTACAAGGGAAGAGTTGGCAGTTGCAGCTAGAGTAGCATCATCGAAGATGCATGATAGACTTTTCCGAGACGATGATGATTTTATTGGAGAAGCAGCATGGATATATCCAAATTTGGGAGTCGACTGGTGGCCGAATTCCTCAACTGATGAATCTGGGTTAAGACCAGGTCAAACAATATACTACGAAAGAGAATTAAATAGATTGACAAGCCGCAGAGAAAATGCAAATTATAGAATATATCAACAAGTTTTCATAACTGCAAATAACCCTAGCGGTCCCCGTCTTATTGATGACCGGATAGAAAATGAGTAATAATTTTTAGTTATTTTGTTAAAGAAAAAACGGTTCAAGCTCGACTTACATACGCAATATTTCTAGTGAAAAACGGAACAATAGAAAACTACTACAATCACATATGATTCTTACATATAACATATAGCTTTACTCACTTCTAGCATGCTTAATTCTTTCCAAATTGTTAATAGATCTTTAGTATCACTTATACTAGAAGTGGACTATCTAATAATATATTTATGCCAACAGTATACATTCGACATTAGGTTTTTCGCTTATGGAATCTAATTGGAAAGTCATTCGAGTAGAAAAGGCATAAACATTACCTGATAACAGTTTAATGTTAGCGGCAATATTTATTGCAGATTAATCATGCTCTGAGAAAATAGGCACATTGAATATAATTGATATATTTTATGAAATAACTTATAACTAGATTAGGCAATAAGTGTAATTTACGGATAAAAATAATATGAATGAAATAGAGTCAAATAGTCTAACCAGTGCTGAGCTAAATGCCAGCGCTATTGATAGTATTGATGATAATTTGATTGATAGCTTTTATAACGAAGATAGTCTGTTGCCAGTCATGATGGCAACTTTAGATTATATAGATAAGCGTAAGAAGAATGGGCTGATGCTACCCTACTTTGCAGATATTAGTCTTGAGATGTGGCAGCAGAAACCTAAAGCATTAGATATATATATTACTGACGAGACTGAAGGCCAAGAATTGAATTTGGAAGCACGTGGCAAGGATTATGCGACCAACATTTTATCTTACCCAAGCGAGATGCCAGCTAATATTATTGAGCTGATGCCAACCCTGCCACTTGGTGAGCTAATTATCTGTCATGAAGTAATGGTACGTGAAGCCGCAGAGCAAAACAAAACGCTAGTGCAGCACATTAGCCACTTATTGGTACATGGCGTGCTGCATTTATTAGGCTTCGATCATGAGCTCGGTCAAGCTGAACAGGATGAGATGGAGCGTTTTGAAATTGAGATTTTGGCAGGTTTGAACCTACCAAACCCTTATGTTTCAAATACCTAATCGCCAAACCTCTTAAACTCTAAACTTCTCAACTCATAAGCTCCAAATTCCTAAATTTAACTTAGCTAATCTTTAGTCATGGGAATTTTTTGTGCTTGACCCATTTGGTTAATCATCTGATCTAAGCCTTTAACATGGACACTACGCTGCGGGAATGGAATCTCGATTTTCTCATCATCCAAGGCGTATTTAAACTGCTCAAGCAAATCACATTGCATTGTCCACCAATCAGCATTGGTCGTCCAAACGTTTAGAGTCAGATCAACTGAATTGTCGCCAAGATTGGTCACACGCACAATAGGCTCAGGATCAGTAAAGGCCATCGCATTGTTTTTCGCTAAGCTCAGCATCACATTTTTGGCAGTTTTGATATCGGCATCATAGCCAATCCCTACTGTGATATCGACACGGCGGTTGGGCAGCGCGGTATAGTTGATAACCGCTGAAGTGGTAATATCGCTATTAGGTATAATGATATCGTGATTATTAATCGTCGTTAGATGGGTATTGACCAAAGTAATTTCAGTCACTGTACCGGTGTAACTACTAATCTGCACATAATCACCACGTACAAACGGGCGAAAAGTCACAATCATAATACCAGCCGCAAAGTTTGACAGCTGATCTTTTAATGACAAACCAATGGCTACTGCGGCACCACCCAATATGGCAACGACTGATGTAGTCTGTACGCCAACTTTGCTAAGGGCTGCTAGAGCAACCACAACCAGCAACACGCCATATATTAGACGACCTAAAAAACTAGCCACGGTATCATCTAAACGGCTACGCAGCATAATGCTATGAGCGAACGTAACCGCTTTTTTGGCGAGCCAACGCCCTACTACAAATATTAATATCGCTAAGACGACTTTAAGCGCTAAGCTTAGTGCGTTACTCGTTAACGTGGCAACATCGATAGTAAAACCTAAAAATTCCATACTGACTCTTTACTCTATAGCTTCGTTTGTTTATTAGGACATATTAAAATAGAATCAGATACTGGCACTCATTCTAATTCATTATTTATTTTAACCCATTCATAATTACAGTTTGTTCGTGATTTTAACCAATGGTTTTTTAATACCGTATTTTTTAACAGATTACTTTTTGAAAGTTTACGTTTTAGATTTTTCCGTTTTAATAAGTTACTTCTACTTTATCACTATAACGATAAGTACGAATCAAACGTAGCTCTACAATATCGCTCATATCTGCGGTAAACTTACCAAAGGGTGCCGCTTGCCGTACTGATTGCTTGGCCGCTTCATCCAATATCGTCGAGCCTGAGCTTTCAAGTAAACGAATAGCTTTAATATTGCCATCATTACTGATAATCACCATGAGACGTACTTCACCAGTGATACCTTGCGCACGCGCTTGCACCGGATAATACAAGTTACCAACACGCTCAACATGCTCACGGAAGGTTTCGATATAATCTGCCGCAGCGCCGCGAGTAGTAGAGTTGCTATCGACGGTTACGACTTTGGACTTGGTTGCATAGACTTGTTGACGCTGAGACAGCTGCGCCTCTAAAGTCGCAATCTGTTTACGTAAACGCTCCTCTTGTGCCATCATATCATCTTGCGCTTGCTTACTGTCGTTGTCAGCTTCTACATCAGCCTTACGCCAACTCAAAGTCGTGCGCAGATAGCTCTCTTGATAACGCTGTTGACGCACTTGGCGTTGCAGATTGATGACATCTTGAGTCTCGCTTATCTGCTCTGAGCTCAGTGGGCTAGTTTGCGCGCTTTCTTGCCGTACTTGCTGGCGTACCGAGCCTCCGCCTTCTTGTGAAGCATTAGCGATATAGTGAGCATCCTCATTCGGCTGCATATTGTCTGTCAAAGCCTTTGCCACATCTTGCATCAGCGCCGCAGGATCTTGCCCCATAGAAAAGCTGACACCAAAGATAATAACACCATGTACCAACAACGCAATAGTAATAGCTATCGGTAAGCTAAAGTTGCGTGTTGGAGCTTGAGTAGAAAAATGATAGCTTTGAGAATCTTTAATATGTGCCACAGTAAGTCTCAAATTATAAGAATAAAAACAGTAATAACCGTATTGATACGATTATTTTGCATCAGTAATGTTTTTGCAGCCATCATACAAGCAATAACTATGCCTACCAATAATAATATCCGCGCTATCATAACATGAGCAGCAATTATATCGCTATTCTGTCATTTTATCGCTATTCAAAATAGCCATAAAGCTTAAGAGCTGAGGAAGAAGCTATTTAGGCACGCCTGCCTATCTTCGTTATATTTCTTAAGTTATTTGCTACAATACAAGGCCTTAAGTTTTGTACCATGCTATTTTGCTATATACTATTTTCACTTGTCATATTGCTACTGGTCATGTCTATCAATTACTTATTATATCAATTAGCAGCTGACAACCAATTATACGGTTAAAATAATCCTACTATAATCATAAGGATAACAAGTTTGAGTAACTTCGATAACTTTGATGACTTCTCTGATAATCTTGGCTATCGTTTTAACGAGTCATTTAGTGATGGTTGGGAGAGCTTAACCCAAAATATCAAAAATATGTACAACAAAACTGCTGATAAGCTTGATGATGAATTGGCTTTGCCCGTTGCGCAAAAATACGTCAATGATGCCCTGCAAAAGTTTGTCACAGACAATGTCAAAGCTATCTTAGAGTTACGAGTTGAGCTGCATGATGACTGGTTTCGTTTATATTGTACGGTTAATGCCGCTGGTGTTTACGCTGAAGTAGCTAGTAACTTTAGCCTTGTACATGCCCAGCTTGACCGCAATGTACAGCGCTTTGTATTTGGCCAGCTGACTTATACAGACGTCCTCAACTTACGCTGTGAGTCATTTTTGAAGCTTCAAGGTATCAAACTTGCCATCTGGTTCTATCATAGTGTGCTCAAGAAAGACCCGTTAGGCGTTATCCTGACTTATATCAATATCGCCCGCGCGAAAGAAGATATTATTTATCTCGATATTAATCGCTGGCTAAAAAAGAACCAAAAAATCATGAGTACCTTACATAAGGTACAGGTGAACTACGGTGAAGTCGAAGAAGATCAGCTAATTCTAAAGGCACAGATTAACTATCGCGACCTATTAGGCGGTAGTAGTGGTGAGGATATCATCAGTGATGATGATGAACCCGAGTTAATGCAAGGTCCTATTAATCCTATAGATGATGCCACTGAGCCAAGTACAGAGTAGCTTTTACATCACAGAGTAATTCTTGCATACCGTTACTGCTTTGGCTAACTAATAAAAAACGCCGCTTATCATTAGATTGCGGCGTTTTTCTGTCAATAACTTAAAGCAATTAACGACTTAAGAGGTTTACCAATAATTCTCTACCGCAATATTACCCTCACCACGTCGATTCATGACCAGACCCAAATCTTTTAGGGTCTCCTTAGTATCCTCTACCATCTCTGGATTACCACATAGCATCACATGCGCATTATCGATGTCCAGCTTTATACCTGCGCGCTCCTCTAGTTCTCCATTAAGCAGTAGTTTCGGCAGACGCTCAGATAATGCTCCTTCCATTGGCTCACGAGTCACGATTGGCACAAATATTAAATCAGCAGGACTATCAACCAACGATCCAAAGTCCGCCTGTAGCTGTCTTATTTGCTCAACGTATGCCAGTTCCTCTTGCGAGCGCGCACTATAAGCCAATACGATATGATCGTAGTCTTGCCATGTTTGCAGGTCTTGTAGCATAGATAAAAAGGGTGCAAGGCCAGTACCTGTTGCCAGCATCCATAAGTCTTTTGGTAACGGTTTTTGATAACGTGCCAAGGTCAAAAATCCAAATGGCACGGTATTGAGTAGGAGCTCATCTCCTACTTGCAAGTGCTGCAGCTGCGAGGTAAATGCTCCATCAGGAATCACAATGGAGAAAAACTCCAGTACCTCATCAAACGGTGAAGATACTATAGAATAAGCACGAAAGATATCTTCATTCAATGCTTCATCAGACTCTTCGTTTTGCTGCTCGTAGTATTTTAGTTTGCTGGGGTTAACTCCCAAACGTACAAACTGTCCAGCAGTAAATTTAAAGCTATCTGGACGGGTGACTGTAAAACTAAATAAACTTGGTGTCCATGTAGTTTTGCTAAGCACTTTAACGGTTTGAATATTATTTTCACTCATAATAATTAGTCACTCACAATTTATTAATATTTATTTTTATAAAGCTTATTAAAACGAACAAATAAAAAAGATGCGCCAAGCTTATCATAGACTTGGCGCATCTTGGTTTTCTAACAGTAACGGCAGACTAACAGTAAAGGATTGCAACGACTTAGCCTGTATTTGACAGGCCACACGTTAAACTTAGATTACCAAATACTTGCCATGCCTGACCACACAATCATACTGTTTGGTAATATACCGAAGAAAATAACTACCAAGGTAACACCAATAACCATCAGTCCGCCCATACGGATACCCCATTGCCCTGCTACATCAAACTCAATAAACTGTTTTGGACGTTTAAATAGTGTCAGCATGACGCGTAAGTAATAGAACAGACCAATAGCACTACCTAAGATAATCATTGCAGCCAAGAACCAATTAGCACCTTGAACAGCTGCCAGTATCGCAAATAGCTTGGTAATAAAGCCCGCGGTCAGTGGAATACCGGCCAACGATAACATCATAATAGTCATGACCGCAGTAAGCACTGGACGACGCCAGAACAGTCCTTGATAATGTACCAACTCGTCAGCTTCACCAGATAACCGATAAGGGCTAGACATTAATGTCACCACACCAAAGGCCCCAATAGAGGTGAAGGCATAGGCGGCCATATACATACTAGATATGCTATCAGCCGCACTACCAATACTAACAATCACAATCAGCACATAACCCATATGAGCAATAGAAGAATAACCCAGCAGACGTTTCAGGTTGGTTTGACGTACTGCCAATAGGTTACCAACTAAGATAGATAGTGTGGCCATTACCATTAATAACATCTGTACTGAAGGCAATGCCAATAAAGCCGTATCAATTAAAAAGCGGACAGCAAGTGCCATCATAGCAACTTTAGATACGGATGCCAGATAAGTTGCAATAGGAGCTGGTGCACCTTCATAGACATCGGGTGTCCATATATGAAAAGGTGCTGCTGATAGTTTAAAAGCAATACCAAACATCATTAGCGCTGCGCCTAATATCAGCAGCGGTGACTCAAACATGTCACCTAATACTAAACTGATTGGCTTGAAGGCTAACGAGCCAACTTGCGCATAAATAAAGGCCATACCCATCAGTAAAGTTGCAGACGCAGTCGCTGATAGCACCAAATACTTAAGCCCCGACTCAAGCGAGCGGTTACGTAAAAAGGTATAAGACAGCAGACCATATAGCGGTATTGAAAGCAGCTCTAAGCTCATAAAGAAAGCAGCCATATGCTGTGCAGATACCATCAATAGCGCACCGGTGGTCGATACCAGCATCAGCAAATACAGCTCATCCTTATTGTCTTTTAAATTGGCAAGATACGCATACGCTAACGTACAGCAAGCCAGTGCACAGATAAAGATAATGACCATATTAAACTGAGCAAAGTTATCAATTACAAACAGCTGCTCAGCATTTGGTAGTACACCCTTTCTACTTATCACGCCGCCTATTTGCGCAAGTAAGGTAAATAGGCCAACGTTTAGACCGATTACAGTAATAGTACCGGTGACCACATGCGAGCGCTTGACAGTAATCGCAATCATGACTAACAGTGATGTAACTGCTACTGCAATGATTGGTGCATAAGGCATTAGCCCCATCAAATCATTCATCGTAAATTCATTCATGACTTAACGTGCCTCCATTGCATCAAGTAACTGTGACATATCTACTTGAGTAATCTCACTATAGATATATGCATTGTTAATCCACTGCATAGCGTGACTTGATGTATCAAGTATCGGCTGCGGATACAGTCCGAGCCATACCAATCCAGCTGCTAACATAAGTAATAACGACAGCTCACGCTTGCCCAAATCTTTTAACTTGCGAGCAGGTAAACCGTGTGATTTGGTTTCATGTAACGCCAATTCTTCGATGTTGTTGACACCAAATAGCGCGCGGTAAATCAAGATTAATGAGTATAGACCTGCTAATACTAGGCTAAAGGTTGCTAGTACCACAAACACTGGATACTGCGCAAATGCGCCAAACAGAATCATGAATTCACCGATAAAGTTACCGGTACCAGGAATACCTAGAAGTGCAGCACTAAAGAACATCAATATCGGTGCATAGTAGCGGAATTGTCCCCACATACCACCCATCAAGGTCAAATCACGAGTATGCAAGCGCTCATAGAGCTGGCCTGCCATGATGAATAGAGCTGCCGAGCTCAGACCGTGCGCAAGCATTTGAATCATTAAGCCTTGTAAGCTGAGCAACGTACCTGCATAAATCGCCAAGACCACAAAGCCCATATGCGAGATACTGGTATAAGCGAGCAAACGCTTCATATCAGTTTGCATAAAGGCAAGCCATGCCCCGTAAAAGATACCAATCGTACCTAATGTAATAGCAATCGGTGCAAACTCTTGAGAGGCTGCTGGAAATAACGGTAATACAAAGCGAATCAGACCATAAGCCGCGGTCTTAATCAGTACCCCTGCCAAATCCACCGAACCTGCTGTTGGCGCTTGCGCATGCGCATCAGGCAACCAGCCATGGAATGGAATAATAGGTAGCTTGACTGCAAAGCCGATAAAGAAGCAAAGCATGATCGGATATTCCCAGCCGCCAAGTGGCGTACCGAGCAAGTCATTATAGTTAAAGCTAACCACACCGCTATTGGCGTAGCTAAATAGTACTAATAATAAAATACCAATGAGCATGATAAGCCCAGAAGCTTGGGTATAGATAAAGAACTTGGTTGCTGCATATTCTTTGGTCTTACCACCAGCGACGTCATGACCCCAAATGGCAATCAAGAAATAGATAGGAACCAGCATCATCTCCCAAAAGAAGAAAAACAGGAACATATCAATCGCTAAGAACACACCAATGACACCGCCCAAACTCCATAACAAGTTTAGATGGAAGAAGCCGACACGGCGTTGAATCTCATTCCACGAACAGGCAACAGCCGCAACACCGAGTAATCCTGTCAATGCAATCATCAACAGCGACATACCATCTATCGCCAAGTGAAAGCTAATACCAAAGCTTGGTATCCATGGCACACTATATTCGGCAACCCATGGTACTGCAGACTGCGGCGCAATTACTTGCTTACTCATGCCCGAAAAGTCGCCATACTGCCATAATACGAGTGACAAACCAAAGGTTAGCATCATCCCGATTAAGGCAATCCAGCGCGGCAGACGCTTATTTATCCGCTCAACCAACCAACATAACAATCCTGCAATAAATGGAATTGCGATCAATGCTGGCAGCATCCACGTTTGTTGTAACTCTATCATTTTATACCACCGTCATCATTACCAGCACCAACAGCACAGCCATGCCCAAGCCGAAGCTTGCAGCATAGCCTCGAAGTGACCCTGTTTGCGTTGCAGACATAGCTTTGTTACCTGCTGATGCCAGCATAGGTAATATCGTCCACGATTTATCAATAGGATCGGCTTTAAATAAGCGGCCAATGAATAAAAAGGGTTTTACAAACACTAAATCGTATAGCGCATCAAAGCCCATACCGTTATAGCACCAATAATACAGCGCGCCACCAATACTTGATTGCTTAAAGCGCGTAAGCAGGCGACCTTTATCAACCACATATAATAGTGCTGCTAATATCAGTCCTGCAAGCATCGCACCCATGGCAATATATTCTGCTGTATGTTTACCTTCGGCTTGATTAGCGACCTCTAATAAATGCCCAACACTCTCTGGTAACACACCTTGTAACGGTGGCGTTATCCATGCACCAACTGCAGTTGATAGCACTAATAACACGCTGAGTGGCAACCAATACGACACACCAGATAGTTTATGCGCTGGCGTTTTTTCTTCGCCAAAAAAGATAATCCAAATCATACGGAAAGTATAAATCGCGGTTAAGAAAGCACCGAATACACCCATATAGAATAAGACTTGATGACCGGTTGCAAAAGCTTCCCACAGAATTGCTTCTTTTGAATAGAAACCAACTGTCACCCAAGGTATGGCTGCGAGTGCACCGCCACCAACGATATAGCACCAAAATACTAATGGTATTTTTTTACGTAAGCCACCCATCTTAAAGATATTTTGCTCATGATGAACCGCTAAAATGACCGCACCTGAAGATAAAAACAACAAAGCTTTGAAGAAAGCATGCGTCATTAGATGGAAGATTGCACCTTGCCATGCACCAACGCCAAGAGCTAAAAACATATAACCGATTTGGCTCATGGTCGAATACGCTAAGATACGCTTAATATCTGTTTGTACCAGTGCACAAAATCCAGCGACCACCAGTGTCAACGCACCTACTGCCCCAACCCAATACAATAAAACGCCAGGGGTTAGAATAAATAGCGGATGCATACGGGCAATTAAATAGACACCCGCGGTAACCATCGTTGCTGCGTGAATCAATGCAGATACCGGTGTCGGACCTGCCATTGCATCAGCAAGCCATGTATGTAACGGCAACTGTGCTGATTTACCCATTGCACCGCCAACCAACATCATCGTTGTCAAAATCATCGTTGGATTATTAACATCGAATACTTCAGGAGCGCGAGTGATAATCTCTTGAATATTAAGTGTACCAAATTCACGAAATAGTAAAAACAGCCCAAATGCCAAAAACACATCACCGACACGTGTCACCGTAAAGGCTTTCATTGCAGCGCGGCCATTGGCACGATCTTCAAAGTAAAAACCAATCAGCAAGTATGAGCAGATACCCACACCTTCCCAACCAAGATATAGCAATAATAAGTCGTCTGCTAATACCAGCAATAACATACTAGCCACGAACAAGTTCATATAACTAAAGAAACGTGCAAAGCCTTTATCACCTTTCATATACCAAGCGGCAAACAGGTGAATCAAGAAGCCAATGCCTGTAATAACTCCAGTCATCGTCAGTGCTAATCCATCAAAACTAAGACCAAAGCTTGGCGCAAAATCGCCAACTTGAAACCAAGTCCAAAGCGGCATCTGGATTACCGTACCTGCTGGATTAGCCGTCAAAAAAGTGTAACTGGCAACCAGTGTACATAGTGCTGATAGCAACATACTACCGACACCGACGAACGCTGCTGCCTGTTCGCTTAATTTGTCACGCATAAAGGCTAAAATTAAAAAGCCAATGAGCGGGAATATAAAGGTTAATGGTAATAAACTCATGACATCATCCTTTCATCTCATTGGCGCTATCGACATCGAGATGCCCACGCTTATGATAAAACTGTAGTAATATTGCCAAACCGATGGCTGCCTCAGCTGCTGCTAATGTCAAAATAAAGATAAACATAATTTGTCCATCTGGATCAACCCAACGGCTACCCGCCACTACAAACGCTAGTGCTGCTGCATTCATCATGATCTCAAGGCTCATTAGCATAAACAAAAAATTGCGCCGAACCATCACACCGCATAGACCAATAGCGAACAAAATACCCGCTAGGATTAATCCGTGGCTCATGGGTATCATACCCAATACACCCTGTGCCTCAGCAACAGGCTGTACAAAGCCTGCTACTTCATGGGCGAACGGCACGTTTGACACGTCTTGTGCCACGCTCGCTGCTAGTACCATCAGTCTGACTCCTTGCGCGTAGCTTTTTGCGTACCAACCTGCATACCCACATAATCATGTGGATCTACTTCTTTATATTCGTATGGTTTAGCCATTTTAACGGCATCACCAACTGTATCGCTGCCGTCATTCTCATATTCTATGATGCTACCAACGCTTGGGCGAAAATCTTGGCTATCATTGCCAATAATCTCATCGTCTACAGACTCTTTGCCTAAATGATAAGCAGCAACCAAGGCGGCTAATAATAGCAGCGCTGCTACTTCAACCAGCATGATATATTTAGTAAATAATGCCGTACCGACTGCTTTGGCTGAGATAGTGGTGCCACCAATTACCGCGGCCTCTTCATGATTGAGTCCAATCATCGCATACAGTACAACCGCAATGATCGCAGTTAAGCCAGTTGGTACCGCCCATGTTTTTGCATCAAGCCAGCGCTCTTCACGTGCATCATTAGCCATACCAAGATTGAGCATCATAATAACAAAGACGAAAAGAACCATGATTGCGCCAGCGTATACGACAATCTCAAGCGCCCCTGCAAAGGGAGCACCTAGTACGAAAAAGATACCTGCTATTGCTAACAACGATACAATCATCGATAAAATAGCATGTACTGGATTGGCATTCGTAATTACTCGTAGACTAGCAAAAATAGCCACCGCTGCGAGCGAATAGAACCCTGCCAATTCAGGATTATTTAAGATATTCATCATGGCAGCAAGCTCCTAAGATCAATAGGTGCAGCTTCATTTTGCGCCGCCCCTTTTGGTTTATCTGCCACCGCCATACCAGATACGCGATAATAGTTATAATCAGGGTATTTACCTGGTCCTGAGATAAGCAAATGCTCTTTTTCGTAGACCAAGTCTTGACGCACATACTCACCCATCTCAAAATCAGGGGTCATTTGAATCGCTGTCGTTGGACAAGCTTCTTCACATAGACCACAAAAAATACAGCGTGAGAAGTTAATCCGAAAAAACTCTGGATACCAGCGTCCATCTTCACGCTCAGCTTTTTGTAGAGAGATGCAACCGACTGGACATGCCACAGCGCACAAGTTACAAGCGACGCAGCGTTCATCACCATCAGGGTCGCGGGACAATATGATACGCCCACGAAAGCGTGGCGGTACTGGCACTGGCACTTCAGGATACAATATTGTATCGCGTGGCCTAATCGCATGGCTATTAACCATCCACATGCTGCGGACAATGGTAAATATACCAATGACAGTCTTTTTTATCGTAGTAAACATGGGATTATTATCCTTATCAGCATTACTTCAGATCATTACCGAAATTACAGCGTTGGAGAAAAAATCAGAATAACCGCAGCAGTAATCAGCAAATTGATCAAAGTAACCGGCAGACAAACTTTCCAACCGAAATTCATTACCTGATCATAACGCGGACGCATGAGGGAGCCTCGAGCCAAAATAAACATGGTCATAAAGAACAGCGTCTTAATCATGAACCAAAAAGCTGGTGGAACAAATGGAATATCTAAATTAAAGGGCGCAAGCCAACCACCAAAGAATAGACAGGTCATTAGCGCAGAGATTAATACAACGTTGACATACTCGCCAATGAAGAACATACCGAACTTCATACCCGAATATTCAACATGGTAACCTTCGGCAAGCTCTTGCTCCGCTTCTGGCTGGTCAAAAGGATGTCTATGGGTTACCGCCACACCGGCCACTACAAAAGTTAAAAATCCGAAAAACTGCGGAATTATATACCAGCCATCAATTTGTGACTCAACAATCTCACGTAAATTAAAAGAACCTGTCAGCGCAACAACACCCATCAACGATAAACCTAAGAACACTTCATAACTGATCGTTTGTGCCGCTGAACGTAAGCCACCTAATAGGGAGAACTTGTTTGCAGATGCCCAACCACCGAACATCACTGCATAGACAGCAATACCTGCCATTGCAAAGAAGAACAAGATACCGATATCCCAATCAGCTACGCCAAGCGTTGGTGAGATAGGAATGATGGCAAATGAGGCCAATGCAGTAAACATCGCTACCGCAGGCGCCAAAGTGAACATAAACTTATCGGTAAAGTTTGGTGTCCAATCTTCTTTGAAAAATATTTTGAGCATGTCAGCAACTAGCTGCAAAGAGCCAAAAGGTCCGACACGGTTTGGACCGTAACGATCTTGCCATAAGGCCAACATGCGGCGCTCATAGACAATCATCATAGCGGCAACCATGACTACTACTAAAAAAATGACCAGCGACTGCGCGACCATAAATAGAATGGACCAAGTATCAAAGGTCATGCTACCGGCCAAAAAGCTTGGCACATCAGGGATAATACGGGTAACTTGCATATTACACCTCCTGCGTGGTGGTCGGCGCTGTAGTAGCTACAGTGACTTGCGTTGCGCGGTTATCGTTAGTATTAGCAGTTAAAGCACTATCGTCAGCCATACTACCCATCATCGTAACTGGGGCGTCTACTTTGCGTACCGAAGCTGGCATTGAAGGGTGGATAATACTCACCTGCCCAACTGGATAACCGATACAGCCTTCTGCTAGATAACCGACAAGCTGAACTGGCAAGGTAATTTGTTGCTTATCAATCTCAATGGCTAAGTAATCACCTTCAGTGATATTCCAGTCTTTGGCATCGTCCATACCGATACGCCATGCCGCGACAGGCAATTGCTCGGCAACGATTGGGCTACGCGAAGCCATCATTGAGCTGGCATAAATATTATAAATAGGCACAAGCTTTGCTTGTCCCTGCTGCATGTCAGTTGTGGTTGCAGACATCGCTTCTGGTGCAACATACTGACGTGTGGCTAAACGCTCTAGCTGATCGAATAAGCGTACACCCGGATCGCCGTTTTTGAGGCTGCCACCCACTTTATCTTGATACTTGTTCCATGCTTGCGGTGAGTTCCAGCCTGCCGCATTGGCAAAAGGAATCATCGAGCTTGGTGTTTGTTTACCACTATAGCCTTCCATTGAAAAAGTTAAGCCCGTATCCCAATCTTTGGGCTGCATTGGCTCATGTACGGATATCGGGGCACGCATAGCGGTACGACCTGAATAACGGCGCGGCTGACGAGCAATTTTTAGACCTGTAATACGGTAATCGGCATCAGGTGCAGCGCCTTTAATTCCAGCAAGTTTAGGATGTGTCGCTATTAAGGCATTAATCACGTCATCTAGCTGTGTCCAATCGACATCTCTACCTTCAATGCTGCTATGTACCGCATGCAACCAGCGCCAGCCTTCTTTAATACTGCTCATCGGATGATAGTAGTTATTATCATAAACTTGGAAGAAGCGCTGAGCACGGCCTTCAGCAGATACCAAAGTACCATCAGCTTCAGCAAAGCTTGCTGCTGGCAATACAATGTCGACGTCTTTATGCCAATCAAGTAGCTGATGATCTAGTGCAATGACGGTTTTATCTGCTAACAGCTGGGTTAACTTATTGGCATCGATAGCGTCAGTGAGCTGATTTTCAGCAACTATCACCACATCAAAATCAGTCGCCAGTAACTCTTCGACTGATTGACCGCCAAGCATACAGACGCCAATGCTGTTAGCATCAGGAACTGCTAAATAAATACCAGCTTGCACATGATAGCTGTCATTCACTTCTTTTAGCTCAAGTTTAGTTGCAGGCTCGCGCTCTACATCGTCTTGTGCTTCTGTATCAACGCCTGTTTCAGGTTTATTCGGTTTGGCAGATAGATCTTTATCTTCACTTTGCTGAGCGGTTGCTGCTTGTTTTTCAGCGGCGCGAAGCTGTTCATCACGAAGCTGTTTATCACGAACTAGAGCATTATGCGTTTCAACCTGCTGCTGTTCAGTGACTTTAATCGCCGCACGCTTTTGGCTTAGTGCTTGGGTAATTTGTGCAGCCGCTTCTATCAAGGCATTAGATGATAAGCTGCTGCCTGAGATGACTAGCGGCTTATCGGCTTGTATTAAGTCATAAGCGATTTGCTGAGCGAGCGCTTGCATCGCGTCCACATCATCATTTTGTTCTACTGTTTGTGGATCTGTTATTTCTGATAAATCATCCGCAAAATTAGCAATCTCATCAGCCACTTTAAAACCAAGCTTGGTAATATCTTCAGGCGTTGCGACCACGCTAACTTTACTGATGTCTTCTAGCTTAGTTTGGATGACATCAATGACGTAGACTGGGCTTAGCGCATCTTGAGCGATACGTTTAACAGGTTCGGCAAGCCAAGGCTGTGTCTGTAATGCCGCTGCCATTTTTAGGCCTTCGTTTTTTGCTGCTTGGCGTACTGACAATGCGACTCGTGATGAAGTTTGGGTAATATCTTCACCCAAGACTAATACCGCATCGTGGCTTTCAATATCCGTTATACCTGGGTTATAAATACCCTCGGTGCTAAGTACCTCAATACATTTGTTGACCAGTTCTTGCTGCTGATGATTGAGACCGGTTGAGAAATTATCAAAGCCAACGAGGTTTTTTAGGGCAAAGTTGGTCTCTAAACTGGCCCGTGGTGAGCCGATACCAATGACTTTTTTATCTTTAATACGTTTGATGGTTTCATCTAACGCATAGTCAATATTAATTTTGACGTGCTTGTCATTGATACGCTCAAGCGCTTGCGTTGGGCGATCGTCGCGGTTGACATAGCCGTAACCAAAGCGACCACGGTCACATAGGAAGTAACGATTTACTTCACCATTATAGCGGTTTTCAATACGGCGCAATTCGCCATAACGCTCACCTGGTGAGATGTTACAACCTGCGGAGCAGCCATGACAGATGCTTGGCGCATACTGCATATCCCATTTACGGTTATAACGTTCAGAATGCGTCTTATCGGTAAATACACCGGTTGGGCAAACTTCGGTTAAGTTTCCTGAAAACTCACTTTCAAACTGGCCATCTTTATCACGGCCAAAATAAACGCGGTTATTTGAGCCATAAACACCCAAATCTTCGCCACCCGCATAGTCTTTATAGAAGCGTACACAGCGATAGCAAGCGATACAACGGTTCATCTCATGGGCGATAAATGGACCAAGCTCTTGGTTATGATGGGTGCGTTTGGTAAAGCGATAGCGACGACGGCTATGGCCTGACATATATGTCATGTCTTGCAAGTGACAATGTCCGCCCTCTTCACAGGTTGGGCAGTCATGCGGATGGTTGGTCATCAGTAGCTCAACCATCGACTTACGAAATGCTTTGGCTTCATCGTCAGTGACCGAGATGTACATATCGTCGCCAGGGGCAACCATACATGACATCACGAGACGACCGCGACCCGCTTCCATATCTTCTTTGTTTTGGAATTGCTTGACCGCGCACTGACGGCACGATCCTACTGAGCCAAGGGCTGGATGATAACAAAAATACGGCACATCAATGCCGAGTGATAAGCAGGCTTGTAGCAAGTTATCTGCGCTATCTACCTCGACGGTGGTCCCATCAATATGTATGACTGCCATGCCGCTCTCCTTATTTCACTTCTGGCTGTTGATTGGCTGCAGCATCAATAACATCTACACCAACCGCCTGCGCGATTTTTTGATCAAACTCTGGACGGAAATATTTAATCGCACTCATCAGTGGTTCCATCGCACCCGGCGCATGCGCACAGAATGTTTTACCAATCCATAAGTCACGCGTGAGGCCCTCTAGTTTTTCCACATCGCCGACTTGCCCTTCACCATCGTTAATGGCGGTGAGCAATTTAACACCCCACGGTAGACCATCACGGCATGGCGTACACCAACCGCATGATTCACGCTGAAAGAAAATCTCAAGATTACGAAGCAGTGGCACCATATCTTGTTCTTCGTCCACAACCATAATCAGCCCAGTACCCATACGGCTACCGGCTTCTTGAATCGTGTCAAAATCAACGACCACATCTAAATGATCAGCCGTCAAAAAGTCGGTCGATGCACCGCCCGGCAACCATGCTTTAAGCTTTTTGCCGTCTTTCATACCACCCGCCAAATCTTCGATGATTTCACGAGCGGTATAGCCAAATGGTAGCTCCCACAGACCGGGATCATTGACTAAGCCTGAACAACCAAACAGTTTCGTGCCTGGGGTTTTACTTTTGCCTTTAATCTCAGACAGTGACTGATACCATTCTACGCCATGATTTAAGATGGCTGGCATATTACACAAGGTCTCGACGTTATTGACCACGGTAGGTCTGCCCCATGCACCAGAGATTTGTGGAAAAGGTGGTTTGGTACGTGGATTAGCACGGCGACCTTCTAAACTATTGATAAGTGCGGTTTCTTCACCACAAATATAACGCCCAGCGCCCGTGTGCACATGTAGATTGAAGCTAAAGTCTGAGCCTAAGATGTTGTCGCCCATTAAGTTATTGGCTAGACATTCTTCAATAGCAGTGACCAAACGCTCTGCGGCTAAAATATACTCCCCGCGAATAAAGATATATCCATCAGTCGCACCGATAGCATGGGCAGTGATGAGCATACCTTCAATCAACTGAAACGGTAGACGCTCCATTAATAAACGGTCTTTGAAAGTACCCGGCTCCATCTCATCAGCATTACAGATTAGGTAACGTGGCAAGCCATCAGGAGGTGACATAAATGACCATTTAAGGCCGGCATTAAAGCCTGCACCGCCGCGACCTCTAACGTTGGCCGCTTTAATCATATTGCCGACATCTTTAGGCGACTTTGATAACGCTTCTTTTAAACCAGTAAAGCCTTTTAAAGATTCATAAGTTGCCAAGTCAAGCACTGCATCATGATGCGCTAGACGCCAAGTTAAAGGTTTGGTTTCGCTAGTCGCTGTTGCCTTGTCACCATAAATTGGAACGCGCTGATCATTCAATTGGCTTGGTGCTTTGCCTTGACCGCGACGAGCGATCTGCTCTGAAAGTGTTAATCTCATGCGTATAGCTCCAATAGTTGGGCAACTTCTTCAGGCTGGACAGGGCCGTAGGTGTCTTCGTCAATCAACACGGCAGGACCTTTATCACAATTACCTAAGCAGCAAATTGGTAATAGCGTAAAGCGACCGTCGGTTGTCGTCTGACCGTATTCAATACCTAGCTGTGAGCGTAGCTCAGCTGATAATGCCTCATAGCCAGTCAGATAACAGGCGACTGAATCACAAATAAGAATCACATGACGGCCAACAGGTTGACGATAAATACGGTTAAAGAAAGTGGCAACCCCATCCATATCTGTCATCGGAATATCTAAAATATTGGCAATGGCATTCACTTGCGCATCATCAACCCAACCATTACGCTTTTGCACAATTTTTAACGCATCTAGTGAGGCGGCACGTGCCTGTGGGTAATGATGCATAAACTCATGAATGGCAGCAATTTCCTCAGCGGTGAGGATACTTGCCACATCTACTTTTGGCATTTTATCGGAAACAATTTTCATCATCTTCTATCTTTCCTCACTCATCACGCTTTATCACATTACTGATAGCCTTATTGCGACTATCGTTATATAGAAATATGACAGCATTTTGGTGTGCCACTTGGCAATAATATATTGATTAACGTATCTTTTTCTAAAACTACAATTCTTAGATTAAAGCATTAGCGATCACAATCTGCCATCACAATATCAATCGATGCCAAATACATAATGGCATCAGACACCAGTGAGCCATTAATCACCGAAGGCATCTGCTGCAAATGTGCAAATGTCGGGGTACGAATACGCGTGCGATAGCTCATCGTCGCTTTATCTGAGGTTATGTAATAGCTGTTCAGACCTTTGGTCGCCTCGACGATTGTGGTGCATTCCCCCGCTGGCATCACAGGACCCCAAGATACTGAGATAAAGTGATTAATCAAAGTCTCAATATCGTTTAAGGTACGGTCTTTTGGTGGTGGTACAGCTAGCGGATGATCAGCTTTATAAGGGCCTTGCGGCATATGATCCATACACTGACGAATAATTCGTAATGACTGACGCATCTCTTCGACTTTAATCATACAACGGTCGTAAGCGTCACCGTTATAGCCGACAGGAACTTCAAAGTCGTAGTTCTCATAGCCCATGTATGGACGTGCTTTACGTAGATCAAAATCCACGCCTGTCGCGCGCAAACCTGCACCAGTCACACCCCAAGCAAGTGCTTGCTTGGCATTATACTGCGCAACGCCTTGGGTACGGCCCTTAAGCACGCTGTTTTGTAGCGCTGCTTTGACATATTCATCCAAGCGTTTAGGCATCCAGTCTAAAAACTCACGAACCAAACGCTGCCAGCCACGTGGCAGGTCAGCAGCAGTACCGCCAATACGGAACCAAGCTGGATGCATACGATAGCCAGTCACGGCTTCGATGACGTCATACGCTTTTTGGCGATCGGTAAACATATAAAATACAGGGGTCATACCGCCCGCATCCTGAATAAAGGTACCAACAAATAGTAAGTTATTAGTAATACGGAAAAACTCGCTCATCATCACGCGAATGGTTTGCGCGCGATCTGGTATGGTGATACCGGCAAGCTTTTCGACCGACATGATGTACGGTAGCTCATTCATTACCCCGCCGAGATAATCAATACGGTCGGTATAAGGAATGAATGAGTGCCATGTCTGACGCTCAGCCATTTTTTCTGCGCCACGATGGTGATAACCAATATCTGGAATACAGTCAATCACCTCTTCGCCATCAAGCTGTAGCACCAAACGGAAAGCACCGTGAGCAGATGGATGGTTGGGACCGATGTTCAAAAACATAAAGTCTTCATCGCGCCCTGAACGTTTCATACCCCATTCTTCGGGGACAAAGCGCAGATTTTCTTGCTCATACTGCTGTTTAGCAGTATTCAAGAAATAAGGGGTAAATTCAGTCGCACGCGCATGATACTCTTTACGTAATGGATGACCTTCCCAATATTTAGGTAGTAAGATACGGGTTAGGTGCGGATGGCCGCTGAAGACAATGCCGAACATATCCCACACTTCGCGCTCATACCAGTTGGCATTTGGCCAAATATTGGTAGCACTAGGTACATTTAAATCATCTTCACTCAGCGCCACTTTAATACGCACATCGCTATTACGCTCAAGTGACATCAAATGATAAAACACCGTAAAGTCGCTGGCTGGTAAGCCTTCGCGATGTTGGCGTAAACGCTCATCTATCGCTGACAAGTCAAATAACATGACATAAGGCTTTGGTAGCTTACGCAGAAATAACAGTACATCGAGCAAATCAGCACGTGCCACCCAAACGGTTGGAATATCATCAACAGTCTGCTGCACGACGAACTTACCGGCATAATTATGTTCCAGCTCTTTAATAACTGCTGGGACAGGCTTAATCTTAGGATCTATGTTTTCGACTACCGTGACCATGAATGATGTATTCCTTCATTAATCATAACTAAACTATGTTAATCATAACCGAACTATATTAATCATAACTGAACTATGATGAGCGTATGCATACTTTTACAGACTACTAATTATTGAGCCAAGCTACCAAACTAAACACTATTCAGACTAAATACTATCTGGGCTACGCAAGTTTTTCACAGCGATACGATCTGCTTGTTTACGGTCACGCTCAGGCGTCATTTGTGGCTGATAGATGCCTTGATCATTCATATGAATACCTAACGGACGACGCTCTTTAGTGATAGATTCTTGCAATAACATAAGACCTTGAATCAACGCTTCTGGACGCGGGGGACAACCTGGTACATAGACATCGACAGGAATAATTTTATCCACGCCTTGCACGACCGAATAGATATCATACATGCCGCCCGAGTTGGCACAAGCACCCATTGAGATGACCCATTTTGGCTCAAGCATTTGCTCATATAAGCGCTGAATAACGGGGGCCATTTTGACAAAGCAAGTACCGGCGACAATCATCACGTCCGCCTGACGAGGCGAAGCACGAATAACTTCTGCACCAAAACGTGATAAATCATGAACCGCAGTTAAAGTGGTGGCATATTCAACATAACAGCAAGAAGTACCAAAGTTGAATGGCCATAGTGAGTGCTTACGCCCCCAGTTTGCTGTCGAATGAACGAGGTCTTCGAGACGACCCATAAAGACGTTTTTATTGACTTCATCTTCAATAGGATCATTGACCGTTTGGCGAGACTGTGCAGGATAGACATCTGCATCAGGGTTGGCTTTTGTTAATGTGTATTTCATAACATACAACCTTTCTATTAAGCAAAGCGTGGCAATTGTCTTGTTATCACTATCGCCATAACTTTTATGATTAATAATTGACCATTAATATAAACATACTGACATTGTCATTATATATATCGTTGCTATCAACAATTTACAGATCTTTCTAAGCAAAGATAGCTATGAGCAAAAACGGTTAACGTTCAATGTTAGGCGGTTGTGCAGACGTCGCAAAATCCACAGAGGTAATATTACCTGTAGTATTAATATGATCAATGCTTTGTAAATGACGACGATTGGCCTCAATATTATTTGAGACATTAATCTGACCTGAAGACTGCGCCGGTATTTTGCCAGTAGGGTCCACCATTAGCTCATCAACGCCATCGAACTTGGTGATATCACCTAAATTAAAGCCAGCTGGTGCAGCATAGAGACGTGGTCTTTTACGCAGCTTATCAGCAGGTGCCCAGTTCATAGCGCCTAAACTTAGCTCATATATCAAGCCAATGATTAAGACAGTAATAAAGACCGTAGCCGCTGCAAATCCAAGCCAGCCAGCCTCACGAACTGAAACCGCGTAAGCATACAAATACAGCGCTTCTAAATCAAAAATAACGAAAAAGATAGCCACTAAATAGAATTTAGCAGACAAACGAATACGGGCGTTGCCAGATCCGACAACACCCGCTTCAAATATCTCTTCTTTTTGTAAGCCCTGAGAGCGACCGCCCAGTAAGCGCGGAACAGTCAGCATAAAAACAACTAGCCCAATAGCGGCTAGAATAAAGGCAACTGCTGACCAATTATAGGCAGACATGATAATACGTGCTCCTCACCCAATCTAGTGTCATAAGTACTGCAGACCATTACTATATAGAGCAAAATGGAATGACAGTACTTGACGCAGACGAAAACACAAAGGCTGTGCTGGTAACGACCAATTATCAAGATTATTGACGACGGTATAAGATGATACCAACCGTAAATTTATCTAAGTGCTGAGAATGACTAAGACAATCCACTAAACTCTGACGACAAAGTCTAGAGCAGAAAGACTGGCAATCTCCAGCTATCCTATCAGTAAAAACTGTGGCATACCTAGATAAAGGCTGGTCATCAAATCCATCTAATAAAGACGCAAGATAAATTTATTAAATCAATATCATATTTAGACATTTAATTGATTTAATAACTCATTACGCGTGATCAACAATGGCGTGACAACTGGCATAAACTGTTTGCTCACTATACGCATATCACCAATCAAAAGCCAGTTTTTAACTGCATTGAGTGGTCACTTTATATGCTACAAAATATGTATCTCATCAAGAAAAATGTGCTACACATTGGCAAAACCACAATAAAATAGACAATTTGATTAACGGCTCGATATTTATACTAAAAAATATCAAGCAATTGAGTCAAACATCAAATTTTTAGTAGGCTTATTTCAAGATATTAGCATTATATGATGGAGCATTTAACATGCATAGCAAGACTGCGGATATTGTAAACCAAATATGTCTAATTGCAACCTATCCATAACTCTACTTTAAGTAAATATTGCTAGGTACAGCAGCTTTTAGTCACTTATTTTAGCTCATAAAAAAGGGCAGATCCAAATATTGGTCTGCCCTTTTGTCAATCATGAGACTGTTAATCAGTAAACTATACTGTATTTTACTGACTCGTTATTTATCAACTAATTACTGATTAATCACATCCACACCTTTTGGTGGCGTGAATTTGAACTGATTACTACTGATACTTGGATTAAGTTTGATGCCGTTGAACTTAATTGAAGTAGTTTGTCCCAATGTATCATTAAGTACCATCATTACTGGCTTACCACCGCTAAAACTTACCGATAGATTCTTAAAGCTGGCGTCACCTGATTTAGGATACAGCACATAGTAGTTTTTATTTTCATATGGCTGAGTGATCTTAAAGTTTTTGTCGATTTTACTTGGATCACCTGATAGTAATAGTGCTGGCGTGTTGCCTACTTGGCTATCCACACCTTGTTTGGTCGCTTGCTCCAAATCCTTATCGTAAATCCACATTGAGTCACCATTTGCCACAATCAATTGTTCTGATGGCGACTTAGTTTCCCAGCGAAAGTTATTCGGACGCTGAACGCTCATCGAACCCTTAAAAGTACCATTGGTTGCGCCTTTAGTAGTTTGAGTAAAGTTGGCGGTCATACTTTTAGTGTTGGTTAACAGTTTGTTCAAGCGTTTGGCTGCTACCAAATTATCAGCAGGTGCAGCAGTCGCCGATTGAGTCAACGCTATCATTGGCGCTGCAACACCAAGCGTGGTCATCAATACACCAGCCAAGGCGCCACTCATCATTTTTTGTTTTACTGTAGTAGATAAAGTCATAATTCTTCCTCTCGTAATAAAAATAAAATTTCAATCAATGGTTATAAAAGTTAGATCACTGCGTTTTTGTTGTGTTCATCTATTGCACTAAATAAAATCACGTGCATTGTGAGTTATCGCGATAAAGATATAAACTCCTTATTTTGATCTAACCATTAGTCGTTAGCTGCTTATCTATTAAAAGTATTTCAATTAACTCTCAACAAATATAGTGCTATTAACCAATGACCACAGTGTGCCAGTTTTTTTATTACGCGCCTAGTCTTCAATTGCAATCAATACTACGCCTGCCATACACACTTGTAACGACAGTAGTTACAATATTTCATTCTGAAATTTTTGTATCATCAACAATAATTAGAGAGTTAATTATAATATTAGTCATAAAAAAAGCCCCTATCACCAATCGGTAATAGGGACTTTAATATGTAGCAAGCTGCTTTAATTACATACCATAAAGCAGCTTGTGCTTAAAAGCGATAACTACTCGCCTTCAACCATAACATAACGACGGTTAAATTTACCTTTGGTCGCAAACTTTACCACACCGTCATTCAGTGCAAATAAAGTATGATCACGACCCATGCCAACGCCTTCACCTGCATGGAATTCTGTACCACGTTGACGAACGATGATGTTACCAGCTGTGATAGCTTGGCCACCAAAGATTTTAACGCCTAGCATTTTTGGGTTTGAATCACGACCGTTACGGCTCGAACCGGCAGCTTTTTTATGTGCCATGAGAAAATCTCCTTGTTAATGTGACTTATCGCTGATGCGATAACTCTTAAGCATTTAGTGCGCTATTTTAGCAATAATTGCTAAATGGGCAATTAGGCATTAATGGCTTTGATTTTTAACAAGGTGTACCATTGGCGGTGACCTTGTTCTTTGTGATAATGCTTACGACGGTTGTGCTTGATGATACGGATTTTGTCACCACGACCGTGCTTAACCACTTCAACTTCTACGCTAGCGCCATCAACGACAGGCTGACCGATTTTGACGTTATCGCCGTCAACAACCATCAACACGTCTTCAAATTTGATTGTTTCGCCTGTTTCTGCTTTTAGTAATTCAACTTTTAAAAGCTCATCGACGACTACACGGTGCTGTTTACCACCAGTTTTGATTACTGCGTACATTGTATGACTCCGTTTAACCCGTGTGCCGTGGCTGATATCATACCAACGCTTTTACGACGAACACGACAGGGAAAAATTAAAGGCAAGATTTTACGGCTTTTTGCTCATAAAAGCAAGCCGCGCCTCTTCTTTTTAAAAGTTGGTGATACTTACCTAATATATTAATACTATTTACTCTAACATCTAACTGACCAAGTATATAAGCAAACTTTCTGCGAAGTAAACCATGGAGCGAGCTTGACGATAATAATAGCTGTTAATTTAAGCTTAAGTACAGTTATTATAACTCATGCAATCAGTAGCTTACAATGCGATATCAATACCTACTTTACTTTAATCACCGATTTGATAGTGTAGCTATGCTACTATAAGCACACTAATAGTCTCGTAAGAGACCACTATTAGACGATTCTTTCTACCTTTTATTAATACGACTATTTACTATGACGACCACTTTATCGAACGCTTCTACCCCGTCTGTATCTACGCCAAGTTATGCCGATATTCAAAGTATCGTTGCTGATGACTTTGACATTATGGATAAGCAAGTTTTTGGCAGTCTTAACTCGAAAGTACAACTCGTTATGAGTGTCTCTCAGCATGTGATTAATGCGGGTGGCAAACGTATGCGTCCATTAATTACTTTGTTGTGTGCGCGTATGCTCAACGATGAACCATCACAACAGGCTATGCATTTGGCGGCCATTACCGAAATGTTGCATACAGCAACTCTAGTCCATGATGATGTAATTGATGAGTCAGGACAGCGCCGAGGTAAGCCAACGGCGAATGCCACTTGGGACAATGCCACGGCGGTATTGGTCGGTGATTATTTGATTGCCCGCGCCTTTAACTTATTGGTCGGATTCCAAAGCTTGCCGTTATTACAAGTTTTCTCAGACGGTACTTGCGATATTGCTGAAGGGGAAGTATTACAGCTCCAGCATCAACATAACCCTGCGGCAACTGAAGATGACTATCTAAGCATTATTGACGGCAAGACGTCGCGGTTATTTATGATGGCGACTCAAGGGGCAGCTATCTTGCAAGAGCAAACCCAGTATTTGTCAGCATTAGCAGACTTTGGTCAACACTTTGGTAATGCGTTTCAAATTATTGATGATGTACTTGATTACAGCGGTGATAGTGAGCTGATGGGTAAAAATCTTGGTGATGATCTCGCAGAAGGCAAGCCTACTCTGCCTACTATCAAAGCACTTGAATTGCTTAAGGATAACGATAAAGACAGCTATGAGAAGCTACGTATTGCGGTACAGACGGGTAAAACGCCGAATGCTGAGCAACTTATTGAATTGGTAAGAAACTCTGGGTCTCTCGCCTACTGTACTAAGCGCGCCCTAGAAGAAACTAAACTAGCACAACAAGCACTAAGCACCCTACCTGACAATCGCTATCGTCAAGGGTTATATCAATTGACTGAGCTTGCCAGTGCACGTTTGCTATAAACGTTATATCGTATTGAAAAAGCTTCGTTCATCATACTGTATCTGGCAAATAATAGAAAAAACAACCACTGTAAAAACATAAGAACAATAGGCACATAGGGTATGCTGGAGCTCTAACTCACCAGCTACCTTAATAAGCGTCAACACCAAATTTTGATAAATTACTAAAGTTTATGTTTAATTTCTAGCCTATGTCATCGTATTTTTTTACCACTGTCCATCGTTTAACAACAACCTTTTACAGTTCAATCGCAATTACTCATTGCTAATGTTGCCGTTTTCATCACAGCCTCATTTTCTTGTTCTTATTCATGATATTGTCTACTTTATCCGTCTTAATCTTGTATAAAAAACAAAAATTAACAATTTTTTACTTATCAAGTTGAGACAGAGTCTTCTACAGGTTTTTAGTGTAACGCTTTTATTTCCAACGTTTTTACCAACTTGTAGAAAGAATAGAACTTCTACAACAAGTAAAAGCTGTTTTTCTGTGCTTGACTGTAGGGTATACCCTATAGTTTATAATACTCTACTAAATTTACTTACCAACCTTTACCATTTGGTTGTTTTTAATACTAAAACCTCGCTGAATGATTTCACTATTTAATTGATAAGATACTGATTAGGTCTAACCACTTAGAATATGAGTTGGTTCGGCTTTTTGTGCGGCAGGATTTAGATTATAGATTTACTATATATCAATCATTATGATGGCTTAAAGAACCAGTTGATAGTCATATCTGTGACGTTAGAACCTATATAACGTTGAAGTTTATTACTAAAATTTTATTTATATCGTATCTACATTATTGACGAGGACATTGATGAAGCATTCTTATCTTGCGCTTGTAATAGCATCTGTACTATCTGGAGCTGTACTGGTTGGCTGTGACAAAAACGAGGACTCCGCTGATGCCGCCGCACAGCAGCAGATGCCGCCAGCCGTCGTCAACGTCCAGACCGTGACCTTTGATAGCGTACCCCAAGTACAGACTTTTTCTGGACGCACTGCAGCTTATCAAACTGCAGACGTCCGTCCACAGGTGAATGGGGTTATTGAAGAAATCCTATTCCGTGAAGGTGGTAACGTCAAACAAGGTCAGCCTCTCTATCGCATTAACACTGATAACTATACCTCCTCTGTTGCCAGCGGTGAAGCTGCGGTACAGCAAGCACAGGCCAACTATCAAACGGCTTTAGCAAATAATGCCAATGCCAAAGCTGAGCTCGCTAGTCGTCAAGCATCACTTGCGCAAGCGCAAAACGACTTGCAACGTCTACGTGGACTTGTTGATATAGATGCTATCTCTAAGCAACAATATGAACAGGCTCAAACACAAGTTCGTACGGCACAAGCTGCTGTTCAGAGTGCCGCTGCCGCCGTTGGGCAAACACAAGCAGGTATTGAAAGCGCAAAAGCTGGCATTCAAACCTCAAAAGCGGGCTTAAATGCTAGTACTTTAGATCTTAACCGTACTATCGTGCGCGCACCGTTGACTGGTCGTACTGATCGCTCTAGCGTCACCGCTGGTACGCTCGTCAGCGCTGGTCAGCCCGATCCATTAGTTACTATTTCGCGCTTAGACCCTATCTATGTCGATATCAGTCAATCATCCTCTGAGCTGCTAAAGTTGCGTCAGCAAATAGCTGAAGGCAAAGCACAGGCAGGGATGAATTCTGTTGAATTGGTGTTAGAGGACGGCTCAGTCTATCCTGTACGCGGTAAGCTTGCTTTATCTGAAGCAAAGGTTGACAAATCAACAGGCGCGGTTACCCTGCGGGCTATATTCCCTAATAGCAATAATATCTTATTGCCTGGCATGTACGTAACTGCACGTCTGACTCAAAGCGTTATTACCAATGCGGCTTTAGTACCGCAGAGTGCGGTTATGCGTACACCTAAGAGTGAGACGCAGGTATATATCGTTGATCAAAATAATAAGATTCAAGCACGTCCTGTCACTATTAATGGTACTTATGATGGACAGTGGGTAGTTACTAAAGGTCTACAAGCAGGAGATCAGGTCGTTATCATCGGTGGCGCGAAAGTTAAGCCTGAACAAGAGGTCGTCGTCAAGCCGTTAGAAAATCCAAACCCTGCTCCATCCGCTCAAGGTGCGCCTACTGCTAAAACACCGCAGCAGGCTGCTAAAGAAGCGGATAAACCTGCTTCCGCTAAAAAACCTACAGAAGCCGCTGCTAACTAATTCCATTCAAAGATAGGAAGACTTAGGGATATACTATGTCACGTTTTTTTATTAATCGCCCTATTTTTGCATGGGTTATGGCTATTTTAGTCATGCTCATCGGGGTGATATCGGTCATTAATTTACCGATCGAACAGTATCCACGTATTGCGCCACCGACCATTTCGGTCAGTGCAAGCTATCCTGGTGCTAACGCACAAACCGTTGAAAACTCAGTTGTGCAGATCATTGAGCAACGTATGAAAGGCCTTGATGGTTTGATGTATATGTCATCATCAAGCTCCTCAAACGGTAGCGCGTCAGTAACACTCACCTTTGAAAATGGTACTGATTCTGATACCGCTCAGGTACAGGTGCAGAACAAACTTCAAGCGGCGATGAGCTCGCTACCTGAGTCTGTTCAGCGTCAAGGCGTCAACGTTAATAAATCGTCTAGCAGCTTTTTGATGGTGCAAGCTTTTATTTCCGAAGATGACTCTATGGATCGAGCTGATATTGCCGATTATATTAACTCCAATGTCGTCGATTCGCTTAGCCGTGTTGAAGGTGTGGGTGAAGTTCAAGTTTTCGGGTCCACCTATGCGATGCGTGTTTGGCTTGATCCTTCACGTCTCCGTAGCTATAACATGGTACCGTCTGATGTCGTCAATGCCATACGAGCACAGAACACTCAGGTATCTGCCGGACAATTGGGTCAAGCACCTGCTGATACAGACCAACAGGTTATTAACGCGACGGTCACTGTTCAAAGCTATTTACAAACGCCTGAAGAATTCCAAAACATTCTGCTGAAAACTGATACCTCTGGCGCTCAAGTCCGCTTAGGTGATGTTGCAGATGTCGAAATTGGCAGTGAGAACTATAGCGTTGTTTCTTTATATAACGGTCAAGAAGCTGCTGGTTTGGGTATTTCACTCGCTGGTGGTGCTAACGCGCTTGAGACTCGTGAAGCAGTTGGCGCGCGTATGGCTGAACTGGAAAGAAACTTCCCAGCTGGTTTAATCTCGGTCGTACCATACGACACTACGCCTTTTGTACGCTTATCTATTGAACAAGTCGTCATGACCCTCATTGAGGCGATTGTGTTGGTATTTATCGTCATGTTCATTTTCTTACAGAACTGGCGTGCAACTATTATCCCGACGCTTGCCGTACCTGTTGTATTACTGGGCACGTTTGCAGTGCTTTATGTAGCGGGCTTTAGTATCAACGTGCTGACCATGTTTGCGATGGTACTTTCCATCGGTCTACTGGTCGATGATGCTATCGTTGTGGTAGAGAACGTTGAACGTATCTTAGAAGAAGATCCTCACATTTCTATCAAAGACGCGACCGTTCAATCAATGGGTGAGATTAGTAAGATTGTTATCGGTATTGCTTTGATTCTATCAGCAGTATTCGTACCGATGGCCTTCTTCGGTGGTTCAACAGGCGTAATTTATCGTCAGTTCTCCATTACTCTGATTACCGCTATGGTACTCTCAGCACTGGTTGCGCTTATCTTCACCCCTGCTCTATGTGTCACTTTACTAAAACGTGGTAAGAGCCATGAAAAAGGTAGCACCGAAAAGCAAAAAGGCTTTTTTGGCTGGTTTAACCGTGGTTTCTTCAAGCTTAGCCGCTCTTACGAAAATTTTGTGGGTAAGAGTATTCGTTTTAAATGGTTATATTTGATTGGCTACGCGGCTATTATCGGCATCATGGCAGTGGTCTTCTTACGTATTCCTGGCTCATTTTTACCAGAAGAGGATCAAGGTATTATGTTTACCTTGGTTCAGCTTCCTGCTGGCTCTACGCTTGATGAGACACAAGATGTCCTCGATAAAGTAAGAAACTATTACGATACTCAAGAGACAGATAACATTGCCTCTGTCTTTACCATTGCAGGCTTTAGTTTTGCTGGTCAAGGGCAAAATATGGGACTGGCATTCGTTCGCTTGTCTGATTGGGAGTCGCGTTCCGGCGATGAAAATACTGCACAGGCTGTTGCTGGTCGTGCGATGGGTTACTTCTTCACTCAATTAAATGAAGCGCAGGTTTTTGCGATTGTACCTCCAGCGATTACTGAACTTGGTAATGCCAGTGGTTTTGATTTAATGATTCAAGATAATGGTAACCTTGGACACGATGGGCTACTTGAAGCACGTAATATGCTCTTAGGTATGGCAGCACAAAATGACCAAGTCGCTGGTGTACGTCCCAACGGTCAAGAAGATTCACCGCAGCTTAAGGTGAACATCAACCAAGAGCAAGCTGCAGCTTATGGCTTGTCATTAAGTAATATCAATAGTGTCATTTCAACGGCTTGGGGTTCAAGCTATGTTAATGACTTCATTGATCGTGGTCGTATCAAACGCGTCTTTGTTCAAGGTGAAGCAAGTAGCCGTACCAATCCTGATGATATTGGCAAATGGTATGTGCGAAATGATATGAATGATATGATTTCATTCGATGCATTTTCATCCAGCGAGTGGCAGTCAGGCTCACCGCGTCTGACCCGTTATAACAGCTTGCCCTCGATGAACATCCAAGGTAGTGCAGCGCCCGGTTTGAGTACTGGTGAAGCAATGAGCTCGATGGAAGCGATGATAGAACAGCTACCTGAAGGTATTGGTTATGAGTGGACAGGTATGTCATTGGAAGAGCAAAAATCAGGTGCACAAGCGCCAATGCTTTATGCGCTTTCAATCTTAGTCGTATTCTTATGCTTAGCAGCCCTATATGAAAGCTGGTCTATTCCTTTCTCCGTACTATTGGTCATTCCACTTGGGGTTCTAGGGGCAGTCATATTTACTTGGCTACGAGGTTTTGCCAATGATATTTACTTGCAAGTAGGTCTACTCACGGTGGTTGGTCTATCGGCTAAAAACGCCATCTTGATTATTGAGTTTGCTAAAGAGCACCAAGAGGAAGGTTATAGTCTGAAAGAGGCTGTCATGACCGCAGCTCGTCAACGTTTGCGTCCAATTATCATGACCTCACTTGCCTTTGGTCTAGGTGTTGTGCCATTATTCTTGGCGACTGGTCCGGGTTCAGGCAGTCAAAATGCCATTGGTACTAGTGTTGTAGGCGGTGTAGTCACGGCGACTCTCTTAGGCATATTCTTTATCCCGATGTTCTATATTTGGGTACGCAGTGTGTTCCCATACAAATATGACAACAATCAGCCAAATGATAAAGGCGATGGCGGCAATGGTACGCCTACTCCGCAGAACCCAACTCCCTCAGAGAGTTATCAGCCTGCAAGCTTTGGAGATAATACACAATGAGTTCACAACCTTTTATAACCAACTCAACAGCAGTAGTCAATACTGCTGCTAATGTGCGCCCAATGACAAACAAACAAGCAGCGTCAGTTGCTAAATTTGTGAGACCAGTTATTTCACAGGTGCGCAGAAAAAGCGGTCGTTTAATAGGTTTAACCGTACTAGCGATGAGCATGGCTGCCTGCAACACGATCCCAAAAGCTGATATGCGCCCTGTGCTCGCTGAGCCCAATATACCTGTTGGACAAAGCTATGGTGCTTTCGATCGTGAGACGGTTAGCAATGCTGAGCAGCCTAGTCTCGCTAGTCAACGCTGGCAGAACTTCTATAGTGATGAGCGCCTAAAAGGGCTGATTGCGTTAGGTCTTGAAAACAACAAAGACTTTGAAAGTGCACGTTTAGCGATTGAAAAAGCACGGGCGCAATATCAAATTACTGATATTCGTGACCTACCAACGATTGATGGTAGTGCAGGCTATTCTCGCCAACGCCAAAGAAGTACAACAAGCGATAGCTATAACGTAAATCTGGGTCTGGCTAATTATGAGCTAGACTTTTGGGGTAAGATTTCTAGTCTAAAAGATCAAGCGTTGCAGAATTTCTTAGCGACAACGGCGGCAAAAGACTCTACTCAGATTAGCCTTGTTAGTAATATTGCTCAAAGCTATGCCAATTTAAGCTATAGCCTAGCGCAACTTAAACTAGCAGAAGCAACGGTAGAAAGTCGTGAGCGTTCACTGTTTATTGCTAGCAAACGTTTTGAGGCAGGTATCGATCCTAAGTTACCTTCATTACAGTCTTCGGCGGCACTTGAAAATGCCAAACTAGCTGTATTACGTGCGCAAAGCAGTATTTTAAAATCACGCAATGCCTTGCAGTTTTTAGTTGGTACGCCTATTCCGAGCCAGCTTATTCCAACGCCTGCGGTCAGCAACATCACTACGCATGAAATCTTTAGTGCTGGTTTACCAAGTGAGCTATTGCGTTACCGTCCAGATGTTCTGCAAGCGGAATATAATCTAAAAGCAGCTGGTGCTAATATCGAAGTAGCGCGTGCCTCTTATTTCCCTTCTATCAGCCTTGCTAGTAGCATCGGTGTAAGTAGCGGTAGCTTAGACGATCTGTTCAAGAGTGGTTCAGTTGGATGGTCATTTGGTCCAAGCGTTAGCGTGCCTATCTTTGATGCAGGACGCTTGGATGCTAATTATGACATGGCTAAAATCGAACGTGAGCAGACGCTTGCAAGTTATGAGAAATCTATTCAGACAGCCTTCCGTGAAGTCTCTGATGTGCTGGCAACACGAGCCACACTAGGTGAGCAACTTGCAGCGCAATATCGTCTGCAAGATAACTTTGAACAAACCTATCAGATAGCAGATGCACGCTTCAAAGCAGGTATCTCAAACTATCTAGATGTCCTTGATGCTCAGCGTTCATTGTTTTCAACCCAGCAAGGTATTTTAGATTTAGAGCTACAAAAAATCGTTAGTCAAATCGAGCTATACCAAGCGCTTGGTGGCGGTGCTAATTTAGATATACCAACGGCTATTCCTGTGCCGCAGTATACTAACGTAGCTCAAATCGCCAGCCTACCTGCGAACAGCGCAAAAGCTAAAGCTGCTTATGCCATAGATGCTGCAAGCTCAGCTCGCGTGGCATCTCCACAAGAAGCACTGGCAATCAAACAATCTAAAACGCCAGCGACATCTACCTTTAAGCCTACTGCTGTCGTCGATGTTAATAACGATGGTAGAAATGATGCTGCCGTCGGTGTCGTGACCCAAGAGACACCTGTTGAGCAAGTACCGGTAACGCAGATTATTGAGCCTTAAATAGCTGTAATGTGAGAGGTAGATAAACACTTTACAATTAGCCCTACCACATTGGTGGGGCTTTTTACTTTCATCGGCTGCTTTTGGTTATAGTAGTCTCACCTTACTGAACACCGTTTTATACAAACCAACTTTGTAAAGAATTACAGGCTTTAATGAAGCTAAATTTGATAAAGCTAAGTTTACTGAAACCATAGCTGTTGAAACAATCATTATTGAAAATATAATAAGGAACGATTATGTCTTATACCTTTAACCGCCAATACCCTGAAACTCGTTTGCGCCGCTTACGCTACAACGATAATGTACGGGCAATGATTCGCGAAGTTGAGCTACATCCCAAGCATTTTATTGCGCCAGTATTCGTACTAGAAGGTGAAAATCAACGTGAGGCTATTGCTAGTATGCCGGGTGTCGAACGCTTATCAATTGATTTGCTCATTAATTATGCGAAAGAATTATTAGCGGAGGGTGTTACGACTATTGATATCTTTCCTGTCATTGATAACTCCCTAAAAACACCAGATGGTAAAGCGGCCTATGACGCAAATGGTCTTACTGCGCGTGCAGTAGCCGCGGTAAAAGACGCCGTACCAGAAATGGTCGTTATGACAGATGTGGCTTTAGACCCTTATACCTCACATGGTCAAGACGGTTTGCTTGATGACAGCGGCTATGTTATCAATGATGCAACCATCGAAGTGTTGGTCAAACAAGCGCTAGTTCACGCTCGCGCTGGGGCCGATATCATCTCCCCTAGCGATATGATGGACGGGCGTATTAAAGCCATGCGTGATGCCTTTGAAGCAGAAGGCTTTGTGAATACGGCTATCATGGCCTACTCTGCAAAATACGCCTCTGCTTATTATGGCCCATTCCGTGATGCAGTCGGTAGTGCAGGTAACTTAAAAGGTGGCCATAAAAAGCAATATCAGATGGATTTTGGTAACCGCGCGGAAGCTTTGCACGAAGTTGCCATGGATATCAATGAAGGCGCAGATATGGTTATGATTAAACCGGGTCAGCCCTACCTTGATCTGATTCGGGAAGTCAAAAACACCTTTGGCGTACCGACGTTTGCCTATCAAGTCTCTGGTGAATACGCTATGCATATGGCGGCCATTCAAAACGGCTGGCTCAGTGACGCGGTTATTCTAGAGTCGCTAATTGGTTTCCGCCGAGCCGGTGCTGATGGTATCTTGACTTATTTTGCATTGGAAGCAGCACGTCAGTTGAATAATGCTTAATATTGTCTTAGTTATCTAAATCTTTCTTGTCGCGTCTATAGCTCTATGTCTGTGGGCGCGATTTTATTGCTGCAATTAATATCTTCTTCGCTACAACTATAAGGTAGTTAGGTTTTAAGGATAATACGCTTTAACGCTTTATCCATCTCCTCCCAAAAAGCCACGCTTTTGCTTTATAATAACCCACCTGATTTTCATGGCGTCTCAACGCTAACCTCTACATTTTATTGCCGTTATTGCGCCCGCTGCCTCGTTTTTTTGCTAGGGCACATCAGCGCCTACCCTTTTTTGCTTTTGTCTTACAGGTCACGTTATGAGTCAACTTAATCCCAAACAACAAGAAGCTATGCTCTACGTATCCGGCCCATTGCTCGTGCTAGCAGGTGCCGGCTCCGGTAAGACTTCGGTTATTACGCGCAAAATTGCATACCTTATTGAAGAATGCAACATGCCAGCCGAACGCATCACAGCGGTGACCTTTACCAATAAAGCCGCCCGTGAGATGAAAGCTCGGGTAAGTAAACTGCTGCCTAGTGAAAAGACGCGTGGACTGACAGTATCGACCTTTCACCAATTTGGCTTACAGTTTTTACGTTATGAGTTGATTCATACGCCTCTAAAGGGCAACTTCTCTATCATGGACAGCGATGACAGTAAGCGCCTGCTCATGGAGCTTATGATGCGCGACAATTTAAGCGGCGCTGAAAGTCGCGAGCTGGTTGGTAAAGCCATCAAATTTATCTCTGACTGGAAGAACGATCTAATTGATCCTGACAAGGCGATGGAAACCTTAGACGATCCAGAAGATATGATTTTTGCCACCCTATATGCATTATATGAGCGTAATTTGCGCGCTTATAATGCGGTTGATTTTGATGATCTAATTGTACTGCCGACTAAAATATTACGTGAAAATAGGGAGCTGCGTGATAAATGGCAAAACCGTATTCGCTATCTATTGGTCGATGAATATCAAGATACCAATACTGCACAGTATGAGATGATTAAATATCTGGTAGGACCGCAAGGGCGCTTTACTGTCGTTGGTGATGATGACCAATCTATCTATGCATGGCGCGGTGCCAAGCCTGAAAACATGGCGCTGCTCAAAGAAGATTTCCCTAAGCTTAAAATCGTTATGCTTGAACAAAACTATCGTTCGACCACGCGTATTTTGACTTCTGCCAACGCAGTCATTACCAACAATGAGCATTTATTTGAAAAAAAGCTGTGGTCAGATAAAGGTCAAGGCGAAAAAATCCGTATTATCAACTGCCGTAATGACGATGATGAGTCCGAGCGCGTGGCAAAAGAGATTGTCACTCATAAATTACGCTTTGGTAATGAGTGGGAGCAGTACGCTGTTCTTTATCGCAGTAACTTTCAGGCGCGGATGTTAGAAGCACAGTTACGTCAGCTGCAAGTTCCTTATAAATTATCCGGCGGTCAGTCGTTCTTCGCCCGTAGTGAAATTAAAGACATCATGGGTTATCTGCGTCTTATCCTAAACCCTGAAGATGACAGCGCATTTTTGCGTATTATCAATACGCCCAAACGCGGCATGGGACCTGCGACCCTCGAAAAACTTGGTCTGTTTTCGCAAGAGCATAGCATATCGTTATTAGCCTCTTGTACTCACGCCGGTCTTGCTCATGTCTTGCCGTCTAAGGCTTATGGGACGATAAAAGAGTTTGGTGAATTCATCGAGCATTATACTCGTGAGCTGGATCAACATCCTGATCCTGTGCCAATCGTACGCCAAATGATCGATGAAACTGGTTATATTGACTTTGTACGCAGTGATGCCAAAACGCCGCAACAAGAAAAGAATCGTATCGATAATATCGACATGCTTTACACCAGCATTCAGTCTTTAATTAATCGTGCCGAAGAAGATGAAGATCGGACAATTGATACCATCATTCGTAAGCTCGTTTTGCTCGATATGCTTGAGCAGCAGCAAGAAGAAGAAAATACTAACAAAGTAAACTTGATGACCTTGCATGCGGCAAAAGGCTTGGAGTTTGATTTTGTGTATATCATGGGGCTTGAGGAAGAGATGCTACCGCATCGCAACTCTATCATGAGTGAGACAGTCGAAGAAGAACGCCGTTTGATGTATGTGGGTATTACCCGTGCTCGTCGCGAGCTGACACTGACTTTAGCTACCCAGCGTCGTGCTGGCGGTCAGATGCGTGTCACCTCAGAGTCAAGATTCTTAGATGAGTTGCCTGAGGATCATATTGACTGGCCAGCCAAAGCGAAAAAGAAAAAAGCCACTAAAGACCCGGAAGCAGTCGCTGATGAATACTTGGCTAATATTCGTGCATTGCTTGGTAATCGCTAACACTGGCTTTAACGTTTATTTTTAATATTAACTATGCTTATAGTTAAAGGTCTGCCAATAGCGTTTAATGTTTGTTTATTAATAAGCATTGGCTGGCATTTTTATTACTTTTATCATTTATTTTTGATTTTTTGGAACGCCTATGCCCGCCCCTACGCCCAATTCAGAACAACCAGCCAAACCGCAGGCAGAATATAATCCGTTAGAATATAACGCTGAATATAAACTGTTATATTTGCAAGGTTTGGTGGCTGATAATGCGTATGCAGCGATTACTGAATTCTTAGCGCAGCAGTCTGAGTATGAAATTGCTAACCTACTGGAATCGTTCCCCAATCAAGATCGACAAATTATCTGGGCACAAGTTCCTGACCATCTCAAAGGTGAAGTTCTTGCTGAGCTAGAGGTTGATACGCGTCAACCATTAATGGAAAACATCTCCTCAAAAGAGATCTCATTATTTACCCAAGATCTCGATGCGCAAGACATCTCAGAGATTTTAGAGACGGTTACTGAGACCGTGCGTACCTCAGTAATGGCAACTTTGGACGAAGACGTTCGCATTCAGGTGAACAAACTCGATACCTATGCAGATTGGGAAGTTGGCAGCTATATGGATCCTGATACTATTCAGGTTCAAGATGATATTAGTTTGGGACAAGTGCAAGAGTGGCTACGAGAAAACGAGGATCTGCTTGATGATCAAAGCCAAGAGTTATTAGTGGTCGATCAAAGTCAGCAGTTATTAGGGCTGTTAAGTCTGGTTGATCTGATTAAACATAATCAAAAATCACTGGTTTCAAGCTTTACAGACAACGCCATTACTATCAACGACCGTTTAGATATTCAAGATGCCGCGGCGATTTTTCGTTCGGAAGATATTCGCTTTGCACCTGTTATCAATAGCCATGGCGAGCTGGTTGGGCAGTTAAATGGTGAAGATATCATGGAAATTATCCAAGATGATGTCGATAGCACCATGAAAAACCTTGCTGGTGTTAGTCAAGATGAGGAACTATTTGCGCCTATCTTGACCAGTGCCAAAAGTCGTAGCATCTGGCTAGGAATTAACTTATGTACTGCACTACTCGCCGCTGCAGTTATTGGACAGTTTGAAGCGGTACTTGCAAAAGTAGTAGCGCTGGCGATACTCATGCCAGTAGTGGCAAGTATGGGCGGTATAGCTGGCTCGCAGACGCTAACCATTGTCATTCGCGGTATGGCCATGGGTCAAATCGGTGGTTCCAACCGTTTATGGCTTTTTAATAAAGAGTTATGGGTTGGAGCAATAAATGGACTTATTTGGGCAATTATCATGGCGATTATTGCACAAATGTGGTTTCATGATGTTAAGATTAGTGCAGTGATTGGCTTTGCTATCGCCATTAATATGACTGCTGCCAATGTATCCGGCATTAGTATTCCGCTGATGCTTAAGCGCATGAATATCGATCCTGCGCTATCAGCCTCAGTTATTCTGACGACAGTGACTGATATTGTCGGCTTTATGTCATTTTTAGGGCTGGCAAGTGTGTTGCTGCTGTAGTTGTTACTCTTTGCAAGGTGCGAGCAAAAATTTCAGTCCAAAATTACAACGTGACAGAGAGTAGTTGTTCTCTATAATCGCTATCTGTTTATAAATGGCTATTAATATTAGCCTTACAAATACAATAGTATGATGAAAATTACAAAAAACTTAAGTGAGTGTGTTATGCAAGCTGTACAAGTCAAAATCATAAATCCAAAAATTGGTACGCATCCTGACTTTCCAATGCCAACGCGTGCAACAGATGGATCAGCAGGTATCGATTTACGCGCTTGCCTTGATGAGCCTTTGACCATCAAAGCCGGTGCGACGCATTTGGTAGGTACTGGCTTAGCGGTCTATATTCAAGACCCTAATTATGCCGGAATGATTTTGCCGCGTTCAGGACTCGGTCATAAGCATGGCATTGTATTGGGCAACTTGGTGGGTCTTATCGATGCAGACTATCAAGGTGAGCTGATGGTCAGTGTTTGGAATCGTAGCACTGAAGACTTCGTACTTAATCCTGCTGAGCGTATGGCACAGTATATTGTAGTACCAGTTGCCCGCCCAGAATTCGAAGTGGTGTCAGATTTTAGTGATGAAAGTCTTCGCGGCGCAGGTGGCTTTGGGCATTCAGGTCGTCATTAAACTTACAATACTTAAAATAAAACGTTTAAATTAAAATAGATATAGTCGATTCAATAAAAAGAATACAGTGCTACTGGGATGAACTTTGCGCAGCCTCTGTGTAAACAGCATGCAAGGAAAATTTATACCAGTAGCATGCCAAAATTTTGTACCTTTTTTATTTTGAACTGACTATATAACGTTTAAATATATACAGCGGCGGTGTACTTTTAACTAGGTTCACCATCTTACTATTAATAGGGATATAAGGAGTTTGTAGTCATGACGACTTTTGCCGCACAGCTCCCCCTATTTCGTGCTTACGATATTCGCGGGGCGCGCCAGTATTTTACTACTGAATTTATAGCGGCATTGGGTGAGGTTTTCGCGCAGCTATATAAAGCGCAAGTTTTTCGTTCAAAAAGTAGTCATCTAGAATGCAATCACTCAAAAAACAACCATTTAGAAAACTGCAATACAAAAAACATTCACGCAGCGGAAAAGCATTCAGCGCGCAAACATCATCAAATCAATAAAGCGAATCCTCAAGCCAACTTTCAAACTAATACTGTGGTCATAGGTTATGATGTGCGCTGTGATAGCGATACCATAGCTCACATGCTTGCCAGCAGTTTAAGTCAGCATGGATTAACGGTTATCCAGTTGGGGCTTATCACGACTCCAATGATGGCATTTTGGGCGCAGCAATATGATGGGCATGGCATTATAGTCACCGCCAGCCATTCTGAAAAGAACATCCTAGGGATAAAGTGGCTGGTAAATAATGCCTCCCCTAGTGACGCTGACATTCAAGTAATTCACCAAAGCCTAACGAGTGATAATTCCTCAAATGACTCTAGCTTTCAACATAACAAAAATAACCAGCAAGACAACAAATTTCAAGTAAATACATCTAGTGCCTGTAATGCAAATATTCTTGCCAGCAACCTTATCAGCTTGCCTACTAATACTGTCGCCTCCACTTATATAAGTGCTATCGAGCAAGTATTTGCTCGTATCGAAAAACAAACTAATCAATCCCCCTCTCATAATCGTGGTACTGCAACCAAACTGGACTTAAAGATCGTTCTTGATTGCCTAAATGGTGCAACCAGTAGGATTGCTCAACCTTTATTTGAACGCTTTTGTAAGCAAGTTATTGTGCTTAATGATATTCCTGACGGTAATTTTCCAACAGGTAATCCAGATCCTACTGAGCCTAACCGTCTGGCAGAGCTTCAGCAAACTGTTATTATCAATGAGGCAGATATAGGTCTGGCCTTTGATGGTGACGGTGATAGATTGATGATCGTTGATAATAGCGGTAAGGTCGTCACCCCTGATCATTTGCTGTATTTATTAGCACGAGTGGCAATCATAGAACGTCCTACGCTCAACAAAAAATCAAACGCCCCGCAGGTACTGTTTGATGTAAAGTGCTCTCATCATTTGCCACGCTTACTTGATCAGCTCGATGCGATACCAGTGATGAGTAAAACGGGTAGTAGCTTACTGCGCCAACAGCTCCAGTCTCATAATAGCCAAGCTATATTTGCCGGTGAATTATCAGGGCACTTTATCTTTAACGACGACTATTTTATTGTTTATGATGACGCTATGTATGCTGGACTGCGCTTGCTACACTGGCTGGCATCGACCGTTGTCAAATCTGACATTACCGCACTACGAGGTATCGTTACTAAGACCTCTACCCGCAATCTGCCTCCAAATTATGATGAATGGGGCGCGCCTAGAAGAGCAACCCTGCCGTATCGGCTGACTGATATTACGCAACATTTACCAAAGCTTGTGAGTACTGCTGACAACTACTTACCACTGTCGGACGATGCTTCTAATCATTGTTCAATCGTAAAGCATCTGACTACGTTTTGTCATTATCTACAGCACTTGGTTGAAGAAACTAACGTTGAGTCTTCTGTTATGGATGCAGCGACCTTACAAACAGACATTATAAAAACAAAGGGTTTAATGACCTTGCCATCATGTCGTTGCTTCGATAATGTACAGCAGATAACCTCCACACAGGCTAAACAGCTCTTACCAAAAGGCACGCTGTTATCTTTTATCGATGGTGTACGTTTAGACTTTGCTCATGGCTTCGGTGTACTGCGTCAATCAAATACCAGTCATAGCCTTACAGTACGTTTCGCAGGAGACAATTTGGTCGACATGAAAGACGTGCAAGCGCGCTTTGTGACATTGTGTCAGGCCTTTGATACACAAATAGCTGAGCAAATTGCCGCTATTTCTGCTGAGTAAAAGCAGCAACAGCAACGAATAATCATTCAAAACAATATTTATTTAACAATAGCTTTAAATATAAATTCTTTGCCATTACTGGCATAAAAATTAGTATAAAAATGCGTGGGTAACGACCGTTTTATAATTGTATTTTAGGAGAGTATGATGTCGCTTAATTTAGATGATGCAAAAAACACCGCTGAAGTGTTGACCACGGCGCTGCCTTATATTCAACGCTTCGTCGGTAAATTGATTGTCGTCAAATACGGTGGTAACGCGATGACCGATCCTGCACTTGAAAGCTCATTTGCACGTGATATCGTACTTCTAAAGACTGTCGGCCTACATCCAGTAGTCGTCCATGGCGGCGGTCCACAAGTCGATAATTTGTTAAAAGAGCTTGGTCGCCAGTCTGATCGTATTGACGGTATGCGCGTGACAGATAAGCGCACCATGGATATCGTTGAAATGGTACTTGGTGGCAGTGTTAACAAATCTATCGTTAGCCTTATTAATAAGCATGGTGGCAGCGCTATTGGACTGACTGGTAAAGATGCCAATCTCATCCAAGCTAAAAAACTACTAGTAGAAAAAATCGGTGAAGACGGTATTGCGGTACCTGTAGACTTAGGCTATGTCGGCGATGTGGTCAGCGTCAATAAAGATGTGATTAATATGCTTATTGCTTCTAACTTCATCCCCGTCATTGCACCGCTTGGGGTCGATGAAGAAGGTAATACTTATAACATCAATGCAGATTTGGTTGCGGGTAAGGTTGCAGAGTTTTTACAAGCGGAAAAACTGATGCTGCTGACCAATATTAAAGGGGTACTAGGTCGTGACGGTGAAGTAGTCACTGGCTTAACGCCACAGAAAGTCGATAGCTTAATTGAAGATGGTACGATTTCAGGCGGTATGATTCCTAAGATTCAATGTGCGCTTGATGCAGTACGTAGCGGCGTGAAAAGTGCAGTTATCGTTGATGGTCGCGTCCCGCATGCCACGCTATTAGAGATTTTCACCAACGAAGGTGTCGGCACGTTAATTAGTCGTGATTTGGGTTCATCGATGAGCTGAGACTAGGAGCAAGTAATGGCATTGTGGCTATGGTGTCTGCTTTTTATTTTAGAGAGTCTATATTGCTGGTGGATAATTGGTTACGGCGGCGCAAAATGGATAGAAGGTTGGAAATCGTTTTTTCTTATTGAATGGTTTGCACTTGACTGGAATGCTGAACAGATTCGGATGTATGTGCTAATTATTTGGGTAGCTAGCCTAATCTGGTTTATCTTGGGGGTTATAAAACCTGAACTTAGATTATTCTAAGCTCAGGTTTTGCTACCTCTTTTTACCTAAAAATGCTAATTTCTTAATAAGCGCAAAACTCTACGGAGCTATGACTGCTATTACCATACACTTTCATGCGGTGATTACCTTTACGCTCAGTAAAGTACGAGGTCTCATTGTCATAACGGTCACCATCTAAACGACCATTTGGCCCTGAGACATAAGCAACATTAATGCGATCATCACCTTTAGAATAGCCTTTTTATGAAAAAGTCATGTCAAACGTTTCTTCATCAAAGCCGCAAAGCAATATCGGTCGACCTTTATTTTTATCTGCCAGCTTACCTTCTAAGATTGGACGTTTAATCATGCTGGTATTTTCTACTAGCAATTCAATAGCCTTGTCTACATTGGTATCAGCTGCTTGCTTTTGCTCATCATCTAATTTGCGCCATGTCGTCCCGCGCTTATTCAATACTTTATCAATACCAAGCGCATCTACCCAACGCTGGACGCTTTGTTTATCAATACCTTTTTTATCAGCACCTTGCTTTTTATAATCGTGAAAATCATAGCTTACATTCAGCTCATCAAGCTTAGTAAATGATTTTTTCATCGTGCTACAAGATTTGATACCGTAAATAGTGATGGTCATTGGAACTCCAAGTTAATTATCGTTATTCTCTTTATTATACCCAAGACTGGCTAGTTGTAGACCGCAACCTTAGCTATAATCAGTTTTTAAACGCCAAACATATCACGCAAGCAAACCATCATATCATCGCAATTTTCACCAAATTACGCTATGCTATGGCATTGTAAAATTTCACCTATTTTTATCTGTATTAACCAATTCCGAGCCGACTATGAGCAACGCCGTGACAGCAGACCAATCTAATACTAACAATGCTAATGCCAACGCTAATAACGTTAATAATATTGCTACTGACAGCACCCAATATCAGCCGCAGCTGATTGAAGCAGCGCAGCAAGCCAAGTGGGCGAGCGACAAGCGCTTTGAAGTAAGTAATGAGCCAAGTGATAAGCCAAGTCGCTATATGCTGTCTATGTTCCCTTACCCAAGTGGTAAGCTACATATGGGTCACGTGCGTAACTATACGATCTCTGATGTATTAAGCCGCTATTATCGCCTAAAAGGCTATGAAGTCATGCAGCCAATGGGCTGGGATGGTTTTGGCTTGCCAGCTGAAAACGCAGCGATTGCCAACCAGACCCCACCTGCCGAATGGACGTTTGCCAATATCGATAACATGCGCGCGCAGCTCAAATTGCTTGGTTTATCCATTGATTGGTCACGTGAATTTGCTACCTGTAGCCCTGAGTATTATCAATGGGAGCAGTGGTTATTTTTACAGTTATACAAAAAGGGTTTGGTTTATAAGAAGCTTGCTACCGTCAACTGGGATCCGATTGATAATACCGTTTTAGCCAATGAGCAAGTCATCGATGGTAAAGGCTGGCGTAGCGGTGCTGCGGTCGAAAAACGCGACATCCCAATGTATTACTTTAACATCACCGATTATGCTGATGAGTTGCTTGATGATTTAGATCAGTTAGAAGGTCATTGGCCATCTGAAGTACTAACCATGCAGCGCAATTGGATCGGTCGTAGTGCAGGTATGGAAGTGCATTTTCCTTATGAGCTTGCTGGGGAAGACAACACTTTAGACGTGTTCACTACTCGCCCTGATACCTTAATGGGCGTCACTTATGTAGCGGTCGCCGCTGAACATCCGCTAGCGCAATACGCTGCTGAACATAGTGAAGCAATTGCTGAATTTTGTGCACTTTGTAAAAAAGGCTCAGTTGCTGAAGCCGATCTAGCAAAAGCTGAAAAAATCGGTATGGATACTGGGCTAACCGTTACCCATCCATTAACAGGCGAAAAAGTATCTGTTTGGGTTGCTAACTACGTATTAATGAGCTATGGCTCAGGTGCGGTCATGGCAGTGCCAGCGCATGATGAGCGCGACTACGAGTTTGCTATTAAATACAACTTACCTATCAAGCAAGTTATCAAGTCCCCTGATGGTTATGCTGAGTCCGTTATCGCCGAAGCCAAAACAGATGGTTCTGAGCCAAACCTTGCTTATACTGAGCGCAATACCCTAGTCAATTCAGATGAATTTGACGGTATGGATTTTGAGCAAGCGTTTGAAGCAATGCTAGTGAAGCTTGAACCGCAAGGTCTCGCTAATAAAAAGATTCAGTATCGCCTGCGTGATTGGGGTGTATCTCGCCAGCGCTATTGGGGCTGCCCTATTCCAATGGTCAACTGTGAGCATTGCGGCACGGTACCTGTTGAAGAGCAAGATTTACCAGTCGTCTTACCGACTGATGTCGTACCTGATGGACGTGGTAATCCACTTAAAAATATTCCAGAATTTGTTAATACTACTTGCCCTAAGTGTGGTAACCCTGCTGAGCGTGAAACCGATACCTTTGATACTTTCGTTGAATCAAGCTGGTACTATGCGCGCTTTGCTAGCCCGAACGACTCGCAAAACATGGTCAATAAGTCTGCTGCTAACAAATGGTTGCCTGTCGATCAATACGTCGGCGGTGTAGAGCACGCCGTTATGCATCTGCTTTATGCACGCTTCTTCCACAAGCTAATGCGCGATGAGTCACTGGTATCAGGCGATGAGCCGTTTGCAAACCTTATGACCCAAGGTATGGTACTTGCTGGCACTTTCTATCGCGTTAATGCTGATGGTAGTACAACTTATTACTTCACTGAAGACATTGATATTGATTATAACGAGCGCGGACAACCGATTAAAGCTATCCTAAAATCAGATGGACAGCCTGTAACAATTGGCAAAATTGAAAAAATGTCTAAGTCAAAAAATAACGGTGTTGATCCGCAGATAACCATTGATAAATACGGTGCTGATACGGTTCGTCTATACACGCTATTTACCGCTCCTGCTGATCAAACACTAGAATGGTCAGATGATGCACTAAAAGGTCCTTATAACTTCGTTAAAAAAGTGTGGCGTATTGCGACTGAGCACATGCAAGCACTCACTGCAGCGAACTTAGACCTTGATACGCTAAACAAAGAAGCCCTCAATATTGACGGCTTAAGCAAAGCTGCCAAAGATTTGCGCCGTAAGACTCATTCAACGATAGCCAAGATTGATAGTGACTTGGGTGATCGTTTAGCATTAAATACACCAGTATCAAGCCTTATGGAGCTTGCCAACGAACTTGCTAGCTTCAGTGCCAATAGTGAGCAAGATCTGCAAGTACAGCATGAAGCACTGATTGATTTGCTTATCATGTTATCAGTATATGCACCGCACGTCGGTGAGCACTTACTTGAGCAGCTAGGGCTTGATACAGTAACACTAAACTATCCAGTGGTTGACGAAAGTGCCCTTGTGCAGGATATGATCACGATGGTGGTGCAGGTCAATGGTAAAATGCGCGGTAAGATGGATGTAGCCCCTAACAGCGATCCAGAGCAGCTAAAAGTACAAGCACGGACAATGGAAAGTGTGGCAAAATTCCTTACCGGTGAGATTAAAAAAGAGATCGTCGTGCCTAATAAACTGGTTAATATTGTGGTTGCAGGCTAAACCTTTTAACACTTAGTGCTTTAAGCCTTTTTATCAAAATAAGGATAGCGATTATGTTAGATAAGCATCAAGCTGTGCAGTCACATCAAGAGAAATCAAGCAGACAAAAACTAGCGAAAGTACTACTCGCTACTTTGCCAATGCTTACGGTGCTTAGTGCGACAGCAGGTCTTAGTGGTTGCGGGTTTCAGCTACGTGGTTATGATACACCAATGCTTTTTGATATTGCCAAAACAGCGGTAATTATTGAAGACAATCGCACTGCATTTCCACTCAAGTTGCCATTAACACGACGCTTAGAAGCTTTAGGTCTCGACGTAATCGATAACATGACCTTGGCTGACATCGCTAACAACAGCAACAATGTGGGCGCTGACCCCATTGCTGCTATTACGGTAAATAACATACGCTTTAAACGTTATGAATTAGTCGGTGTATTAACAGAGATTCGTTTAGTATTATCAGCAGATGTTAGCTACCAAACCATAGAGAATAGCAAACCTGTGACGCTAAGCAATCCTATTCAAGTTGAGCGCAGCTATCAATATAATGAGGCATCTGTCAGTACCGATGATCAGCAAGGCAATCAGATTCGTGACTGGCTTTATGATACTTTAGCGCGCCGTATTACTGATCAATACGTCGCTATTTCTCTGCCTAAAGTTGCGCCTGCTAGTGCCAATAAGTCTTCTCAAACGCTTAAAAGTCCAGAGAAGACCGCTGTAATTGTGCCAAGCTCTTAACGCTTATTATTAGCATCTTTTGGTGTTATTTTAATTCTAAAAGGTTATAGCTCAATAGTTATGCAAGATACCTTTATACAGGCTTACCCAAAATTACTACAACCTTCAGTTGCAGTGGCAGGCTTGTGGCTGGCACATGGTGATGAGCCGTTACTGAGTCAATGGCTTATCGATGCCATGCGCCCACATTGGCGCGCGCAAAACTATGCCATCAAGCGTATCGAGCTGATATCGGTGAAAAGCTGGCAAGAAGTATTGTCGGAGCTGGGTAGCCAGTCTTTATTTGACGATGCAAGTGCGCTCATCGTGACTGGCAACCATAAGCCAGATAAGGGAGTTATCGCTGAGCTAGAACGCTTCGCTCAGGACGCGCAAACAGGTGCACATAGTCATAGTTTATTATGGTTAACATCCAAACAAGACAAGCGTGCCCAAAGCAGTAAATGGTTTACACCGTTTGCTCAATATGGTCACGTTATTGATTGCAACTTATACAACGAACAACAACGTCAACAGCTATTGCAAATACAAGCTCAACAGTTTGGCTTAAAGCTGTCTCAAGAGGCTTGGCAACTGCTTATGTCACATACTGAGCACCATCTGTTAAGTGCCTATCAAACACTGTGGCGACTCTCTTATCTGTTTGCGCCACAACTAATGGCGAATGGTGATGATGCCAGTCAAGAGCATGGTACATCTGCAAAGCTTGCTACAAATTCTTCAAAGCCTGCTACCAATGTCGCCTTGGATATAAAAGATTTACAAGCCGCCTTAGTCAGTGATGCCCAATTTAGCGTGTTTGATTTATCGGATGCAATGCTTGCTGGTAATAGTCCACAAGTGGCAAAAATCATCTTTCAGCTTAAAGCCACTGATGAGCCAACGACCTTAGTGCTCTGGGCGATTAGCAAGGACATGCGTCAGATTATGCAATTGATGGATGGACAAGACCCACAAGCTCTTGGCATATGGCGCAGCAAACAAGGCTTATATCAACAAGCTTGCCGCCGTCAGTCAAAAGCCTATACTGCCGAATGGCCTGCCCTGCTTTATCGCTGTGACCAAGCGATCAAAGGACTGGTTCGTCAGCCAGCTTGGGAATTACTGTTGCAAGCAGCGTTAGAGCTATCAGGGCGAAGGTTGTTCGCTATGCAATAAGTATTAGAAATATGTTTTACCCGCTCTCTATAATCATTATTGTAAAACCAATTAAATCAACAATCACTACCATTAGCCTTCTTATTTTCGACTGATCCTTATATAGCCCACTCTAGATAATCTATACTCAGGCTAAACTTACCTTCCACACTCTTGTTTTTTCAAAACCCCCTTAACCTTTCTTAAACTAATTGCCATTCCCTTTTACCTATGAAGTCTCTACTATACATACACTTGAGTTCACTGTGATTGGATTGTTGTTATGCGTAAAATGAGCAAAAAGTCTGCTATTAAATGGGGTGTCATTGTCCTGATTGTCGTAGCGTTGTCGGCGTTAGCTTACACTACTCTAAAACCAGAAGAAGAAAAACCCAACTATCTGACAGCGACTGCTGAGATTGGTGATATCGAAAACAATGTCATGGCCTCAGGGAAAGTCAAAGCCCTCAATACCGTTGATGTCGGTGCACAGGTATCTGGTGAAGTAAAACGTCTCTACGTTGAGGTTGGTGATGAAGTACAAGAAGGCGATCTTATTGCTCAAATCGATCAAGTAACTCAAAATAATAACTTAAGCAATGAGCAAGCTAGCCTTGAGCAAAGTGAGGCCGCATTACAAAGTGCACGCGCAGAAGCATTAAGCCGTCAAGCTGGTCTAAAAAGTGCCTATGCTGATCTTGCCAGCCGCCAGTCTGAGCTTAAGCAAGCACAGTCAGACTTTGCACGTTTGCAAGACTTAGTCGCTATCGATGCGATTTCGCAGCAAGAGTATGACACTCAAGCGACTAGCGTTGAAACAGCAAAAGCCGCGGTTGCTAATGCGCGCGCTGCTATAGATACTGCTAAGGCTGCTATTGCCACTACGCAGGCTAATATTAATGGCCAACAGGCAGCATTACGTAAAGCGCAAACTAATGTAAGTACGGCAGAGGAAGATCTCAATTATACCACCATCCGTGCACCTATATCAGGCACCGTCGTTTCTATTACTACCGAGCAAGGGACGACTGTTAATGCCAATCAAACCGCACCGACACTGGTCACTTTAGCGGATTTATCAACGGTTCGTATCAATGCACAAATCTCTGAGGCCGATGTTATCAATGTTGAAGCTGGTATGCCCGCCTATTTCAATATCATTGGTAATCCGGACCAGCAATATGATGCAGTGCTGACTGCTATTGAACCAGCACCTGAGAAAATTAGTGAGACCAGTTCAACGGACTCTGCTATCTATTATGTGGGCTACGTGGAAGTGCCAAACCTTGACAGATTGTTTCGCATTGATATGACGGCGCAAATTTATATTGTTATCGACCAAGCCAAAGACGCGTTGCTCGTACCATCAGCTGCAGTGCAAGAAAAACCATCTAAAAATAAAGCCGATAAAAAAGCTAAAACCAGTAAATTCATACGCGTATTAAATAACGATGAAACAGTAGAAGAACGCGCAGTAACTGTAGGGATTGATAACCGAGTAAATGCACAAATTCTAAGTGGTCTAAAAGAAGGTGAACAAGTCATTATCAGTGAAGGTAGTGCCAAAGGTTCTGGTAGCGGTCGTATGCGTGGCGGCCCACCAGGAATGTAACTTGCTCTTTGTATATGTTGGTTGCAATGGGGCTTAAGCACGATAGCCCTACTGCAGCGACGTTCATCACCTTTGATTAAAGACATTGCTATGACTATATCTCAATCTTCTAAACCATCGTCTAACAGTGAAGCAAGCCAAGGCTTAGAGCAACAATCGTCTGCCAACAGTGCTAACGCCACTAGAAAACCTGACTCACAGAATCATACTCAATCGGCAGCTGATAAGCCTATCATGCAACTGTCGGGTATTATTCGAGAGTTTCCTGCAGGTGAACAAACCATTCGCGTCTTGCACGATATCAATTTAACCATTAATCAAGGCGAAATGGTCGCTATCATCGGGCAATCTGGCTCTGGCAAGTCCACCTTGATGAATATCTTAGGCTGCCTCGATCAAGCAACAGCTGGTGAATATAAAATCTATGGTAAGTCAGCACGTAAGTTAGACGCTGATGAGCTTGCCAAGCTACGCCGTGAGCACTTTGGCTTTATCTTTCAGCGCTATCATTTGCTTGGTGATATCAGTGCAAGAGACAATGTTGCTGTCCCTGCCGTATATGCTGGCATGGATACGGAAGCTCGGATTAACCGTGCCGAAAAGTTACTTACCGACTTAGGGCTTGGGGATAAAGTCGGTAATCGCCCCAATCAGCTTTCAGGCGGACAACAACAACGTGTCTCTGTCGCTAGGGCCTTGATGAATGGTGGTGATATCATCTTAGCCGATGAGCCAACTGGTGCGCTTGATAGTAAGTCTGGCGAAGATGTGATGGCAATATTACACGACCTAAATGCAAAAGGTCATACCATCATCATGGTTACTCATGACCCAAACCTTGCTGCACAAGCTGAACGAGTAATTGAGCTCAAAGACGGCTATGTCATTGCTAATTATAAAAATGACAATTATCAGCAAACTGATGCTAAACCCGAACCCATTTTAGACAATCACCGCAAAAGCGCGTTTGCTAGTTTTATTGATCGTCTGTTCGAAGCATTTAAGATGTCTTTGCTTGCTATGCGAGCCCATAAGATGCGCACCTTGCTAACCATGCTGGGTATTATTATCGGTATTGCTGCTGTCGTCTCTATTGTAGGTCTTGGTCAAGGCTCCCAGCAGCAGATTCTTGCCAATATCAGCTCACTGGGTACTAACACCATTACCGTTAGTGATGGTTACCCTAGGGGCGATCCAAGACGTCGTTACAATGATGACAACCTGACCCCAGAGGATGCACAAGCGGTTGGTAATCAGCCCTATATTACCAGTGTTAGTCCGCAGGTTAATGCCAACTCCAGTGTTCGCTATCGCAACATACAAGAGGAATCTACCGTCAATGGTGTCGGTAAAGACTACCTACAAGTCACTGGTGAGACCTTAGCACTCGGCCAAGGTTTCGACGAGCAAAGTATTAACTTGCGTAGCCAAGATATCATTATAGATGACAATACCAAGCAAACCTTTTTTGCAGATAATGACAATCCTATTGGCGAGGTAATATTAATTGGCAGCGTTCCAGGGCGAATCATTGGTGTGCTTGAAGAAAATGATGGCGGTTTTGGCGCAGATCTTACTACGCCTACCATATACATGCCTTATACCACCGTAATGTCACGTATTAGAGGCAGTACCAATATCGATCGATTTGTGGCCTTGGTAAGTGATGATGTCTCCTCCAGTGTGGCTGAGTCTGCAATCTCTGACTTAATAGAGAGCCGTCATGGTGAAGAGGATTTCCAAATTCGCAACTCAGACTCTATACGTCAAACTATCGAGTCAACAACAGGCGCTTTGACGCTACTAATCTCATCAGTTGCCGTTATCTCACTGATAGTTGGCGGTATTGGCGTGATGAATATTATGTTGGTATCAGTTACCGAGCGTACCAACGAGATTGGGGTGCGTATGGCAGTTGGTGCGCGTCAAAATGACATTATGCAACAGTTTTTGATTGAGGCTGTGTTGGTCTGTATTTTAGGTGGTCTACTGGGTATTGGGTTGGCATTCGCCATTGGTGGATTAATCAACCGTGTTGGCGGCGATAGCTTCAAAGTTATTTACTCGCCAACTTCTATTATTGCTGCTTTTGTTTGCTCAACGCTGATTGGGGTTGTTTTCGGATTTTTGCCAGCACGAAATGCCGCCAAACTTGATCCCGTTGAAGCACTTTCTAGAGATTAGCTAATGATTTATGAAGCAACATATAAGATATAAAGGGTTAAGAATAGATAAAACAGTAAAAAAAGAAAGAAATCTAAATTTTTATGTGAGATTTGCACTTTTTTTAAAATGCGGGGTTGTAATTGTCATAATAATATATATAATGTGCTCTCACGTTTAGGGATACAAATTCTTTAAACGAGAGAACAAACTTGATGTCTCTGTTGATATTGATAAGTCGATATATAAAGAAATTAAGTTTGAAATAATCTCCTTTTAAGGAAATTATTCTTGCGAAGCTAAAAAAGCAGTGCTTTTTTTATACACTTCTCAGGGCCGTTAGCTCAGTTGGTAGAGCAGTTGACTTTTAATCAATTGGTCCCGCGTTCGAATCGCGGACGGCCCACCATTTTTAGTTTAATCCTTATTAAGCGTTCTGCCCTATCCGGTAGTTGTTTAATAAATTAGTTTGAAAGACCTTATTTAGGTTTCAAGTTTTATATAATTTCCCTTTAAGGAAATTATTCTTGCATACAATCAGATATATTGATTATATGCATAAGTATTAGATAATCCTATTTAAAGGATTTTCTCTTGCGAAGCTAAAAAAGCAGTGCTTTTTTTATACGCTTCTCAGGGCCGTTAGCTCAGTTGGTAGAGCAGTTGACTTTTAATCAATTGGTCCCGCGTTCGAATCGCGGACGGCCCACCATATTCCTAAAAGCCCAGTCACTATACGATATAGTGACTGGGCTTTTTTTCGTCTGAAGCTTTTCTTTATTTCTTACGGTTACCTTTAAAAATACTGAAGTCAGCATCTTTTCGCCACAGCAGTTTATGCTTGATAGTATCTTTAATCGTACGTGGGTGCTTAGGCGCTTGCTTTATTAACATATCAAAAGTCGCTTCATCTATAGCTAACTCACGTCCATGCGCCATCATGACTATTGATGGCTTTAAATCTTTTATTCTTTGTAATGACTGGATATAAACTTTAGGATCATAAATGGGAAAAGGTGCAACGAATTTATGACGTAGCTTAATAATCAAATCAGCTGTATATACCTGCCTACTTGGCACATGGAACAAAGATAAATCACGATCTGTATGGCCTGGCGTCTCTAGGACTTGCCATTCATCAAACCCCGGCACACAATCTCCATCTTTAACGACAACATCAGGCTTAAGGCGCGCTGGATAATACAAGTTTTTAGGTGAGCGCCCTTGACGTCTCGCCACATAATTAGCCAGACCCATATCTACAAAATGCATGGTTCGCCCGCCGATACCGCTATACCACTGAGTCTTCTTATCTGCTGATACAATTAGGCAGCCAGTCTCTTTTTTAAATTGATGTGCGCCGCCAGCATGATCTGGATGCATGTGAGTGACTATCACTACTTTCAAATCCGTTATCGGGCGCTGCAAAGTCGCTCTAATATAGTCTAGCACCATCGCTACATCAGGGCGGCAGCCACCATCTAATAGCATAATTTTAGATGGATATATCGCAAGATACGTACTTTGAATATATCCATCTAAGCGTACAATTTCACATAAACTCATTTATATTCCCTGCCTCATTAATCATTCTTGTTATGAGGCTTCCTTTCAGTGTAAGCAATAATCTTTAGTATAGCGTTCGTCATTTTTAAATAAATGACTTTGAGTGAACGCTTGTGACTATAAATAGTTAATATTGAATAACGCTTGAACAAAAAACTTATAAATTTGTCATCAGAAAAGCAAAAACTCAGCACATAGGCTGAGTTTAAGATAAAGCATTTAATAATTGAAATTGCAGTTAGCGTTGTTTAAACAAAATTGATCTTTGCTAAGCTAGCCTTTACTGATTTAACTAGGCAAGATCACGAACCTTGGGCTCACGTTCCCACAGACGTGATTTGGCATTTTCGATAAAGGTATCTAACTCAGCCAATGGCGTGACAAAGCTATCTTTTTCGATAGGTAGCTTACTTAAGATAAATTCATCGGTCGCCCCGCAATAAGCAATCGCTTTGCAATGCCCATAAGCGTCATTGAACCAATCTAATGCTGAGCTGTCTTTGGCAAGCTTTTTAGCTTGATCAGGCATAATGATACTAACCACTGCATCAAACATCACTGAAGGACCGCCAGCGAGACGCTCGTCAGCTTGTATGCGTGTATCGTCATCCAACACAACTTCTTTGTTGGGCGCAACGATTTTTACGCTAGCGCCCTGCTCTTTTGCCGCATCTTCAAACTTTTTGATTTCGCTATGTTTGGAGCCATCAGCGACCAAGATACCAATCAGACGTCCTTTCAAACTCTTAGGAGTAAGACCAATCGTTTGTACTGCATCGGAAGTCGCCATATCTTGTACTGGTGCTGCTGCGTCGGCTGGTTCTGGCAATTCCATACCAAGCGCTTTTGCCACACGATTTGCCAAGTCTTCATCGATATGAATGAGATGACTAAGCGTACGAGTACGTACATGCGCCGTATCTACCTTACCAAGCTCAAACGCGTAAGCAGAAGCAATATGTGCTTGCTCAGCTGGCGTTTGACTGCGATAGAACATACGCGGTTGACTATAATGATCCGCAAAGCTCTCCGCACGTACGCGACCTTTCGCACCATCATCTAACTGCTCATGGAATGATCCAAAACCACGCTTAACGCTTTCACGCGGTCTGGTTGGATCTAAACTCTGAGGTTCATAAAGGACGCGAGTTTTAGGTACTTGCATTTGCATATGACCGTCTTGCTGATTATTTGCAAACGGACATTTTGGCGCATTGATTGGAATTTGTGCAAAGTTTGGTGAGCCTAACCGTGAGAGCTGGGTATCTAAATAACTAAATAGACGACCTTGTAATAATGGGTCATTACTAAAATCGATACCAGGTGGCAAGTGTGATGGACAGAATGCGACTTGCTCTGTTTCCGCAAAGAAATTATCCGGATAACGATTGAGCACCATTTTACCCACTACCTTAACTGGCACCATTTCTTCTGGAATCAGCTTGGTAGCATCTAAATGGTCAAATGGGAATTCATTGGCTTCTTCTTCGGTAAATAGCTGTACACCAAACTCCCACTCAGGATAGTCGCCGTTATTAATTGATTCAAACAGATCACGACGATGATAATCAGGATCAGCACCTGAAATTTTCACTGCTTCATCCCACGTGGTCGACTGTACACCAAGTACTGGCTTCCAATGAAAACGCACAAAGGTACTCTTACCATCTTTGTTAATCAAACGATAGCTATGAATACCAAAGCCTTCCATCATGCGTAAGCTACGCGGTAAAGCACGATCACTCATCAGCCAAATTAGATTATGCATAGTCTCAGGACTTAACGACACAAAGTCCCAAAACGTATCATGGGCAGATGCCGCTTGCGGGAAACCGCGATCAGGCTCTGGTTTTACCGCATGGATTAGGTCTGGGAATTTCATCGCATCTTGAATAAAGAAGATTGGCATGTTGTTACCAACGATATCCCAGTTACCTTCTTCGGTATAGATCTTCACTGCAAAACCACGTACATCACGTGGTGTATCTTTTGAACCCTTATTACCAGCAACCGTAGAAAAGCGCGTAAACAATGGCGTCTGTTTACCAGTTTCAGTTAAAATTTTCGCCGTAGTATATTCTTCTAATGACTCTGTTAGTTCAAAATAACCGTGCGCTGCACTACCGCGCGCATGGACAATACGCTCAGGAATACGCTCATGGTCAAAATGATGAATCTTTTCACGCAGTACAAAATCTTCTAATAGAGTCGGCCCGCGAGCGCCTGCTTTTAGAGAATTTTGGTTATCAGAAATAGCGACGCCCTGCTGGGTCGTTAAAACTTTAGTGTCATCACCTGCGCGCTGATGAGTCTCACCCCCGTTACCACGTTCAGTATTCATATTCTTAGCGGGGTCGGTATGATCTAGATTCTTATTCATAATATATCCTAGCTAATGAGTAAAATGACCTCTTTTGAAATCATTAATAAAGTGCTTACACAGGTTTAGTATCCTTGGAGATAATTTTGACTTCATATGTCTATTAGTTGTCTGTGTTTTAGCACTGCCGATTATTAAAAAGATAAAGAAATAATAAGCTTACGAGTTATATTACCCAAAAACTAAGTGGTGTATATAGTGAACCTTGTTGATATTTAGTTAAAGTTTATGCATTTTAAATAGAAAGACCTTATTTCTTTAGCCTACGTCTTAGAAATCGATTCTTGTAATGTAGATCTTCTTTAAGGTATGATTTTATGAAGGATTACACACCGATGATAAATAAATGGACATTATTCTTAGCCACATATTTATCTCTCTCTTATCAAATTATGAGGCTACCTATTATGTCACCGTTACCAACATCATCAACCACATCTGACTCTTCTTCTAAGAACTTCTATCGCTCATTAATGCTGGGAACTTCATTAGGTTTGATGGCGCTCACTTTTAGCCAAACAGCTGCAGCCATTACTACCAAAAACGTTACCTATAAGGTTGATGACCAAGTATATGAAGGTTATTACGCTAAAGCCGATAAACCTAATGCGCCTTTTATTTTACTCATTCATGATTGGGATGGGTTGACAGACTATGAGCGTAAACGCGCTGATATGTTAGCAACTGAAGGCTATAACGTATTGGCAGCAGACATGTTTGGGCAAGGCATTCACCCTACTTCTATTGAAGAAAATAAACGCTTAACCGGAGCATTATATGACGATCGTAGCAAGATGCGCCGCTTGCTACAAGGTGCACTGAATGCCGGACGACTACAAGGTAATGATGTGCGTAAAGGCACTACAATGGGGTATTGTTTTGGCGGTACGGTTGCTTTAGAGCTAGCACGCTCAGGCTTCCCGCAAAAAGCGTTTGTACCATTCCATGGTGCTTTTGATATTCCAACGGGACAAAGTTATGACAATACCACTGGAGAAATCTTAGTTTTCCACGGCTCTGCTGATGAATCTGTATCCCTTGAGAGCTTTGCCACTTTGGGTAAGACGTTAGAGACTGCTAAGGTACCACATGAGCTGGTAACTTATAGTGGTGCGCCACATGCCTTTAGTGTATTCGGGAGTGATAGATATGATAAACGTGCCGATGAACGCTCTTGGAAGCGTTATTTGGATTTTTTAGTAGAAGAATATAAATAATTAGAATAAATTGTGTTAGTCCAATCAACAAGATATCTATCATATGTAGAGTATCAAGATAGAATTAAGTGATTTTATCTTGATGCCTTTTCAGCTTTTCAAGTGCAACATAACTTCCTATACAACCTTTGTCTTAGCTTGTTTTCTGAAAGACCAATAGCTGATTATTCGCAGGCATCGCATACTTCTCACTTAACGTTAAATGATGTTGTTCTGCTAAATCTGTTATGTCTTCCAAATTGCGAATGCCGCTCTGTGCATCATGCTGCCGTAGGCTGATATCAAACTGCTGATTACTGGCACTGGTGTAGTGTCCATTTTCGTTGAATGGTCCATATACAATCAGCTTTCCGTGTACAGGTAGTATATCTCCGACCAAAGCAAACAACTGCTCAACTAAAGACCAAGCAATGATATGCAGGGTGTTGGCAGTAAATACTGCATCGTAAGGCGTATCAATATTATGGTTAACTGGCACTGAGTCATGAGCTAAATTAAAAGCAAGAGGTGCATATAAGTTAGCCGCAGGATGTTCGGTGTGCCAAGCATTAATACTTGCATGATTGTTGACAACATCACTGGTCTGCCATGTTAAGTGCGCTAATCTTGGGGCAAAATAAATACTATGTTGACCAGTCCCTGAGCCAATCTCTAGCACATGCAGAGAGTCTTTTAACTCTTTTTGCAAAATAGCTAATATAGGCTGCTTGTTATTCTCACAAGCTCGAGAGAATGGCAGTACAGCAGCAGACATAGAATCAGTATTAATATTATTATTCATTATTAACATCCTAATTTTTATACTATTGATATCACGATATTAGGGCGTATTGAACATTCACAAATAGTAGCTAAACGCTTTAAAACTAATAAATACCCGCTTCTACTCCAGCTGCAAGAGTCATCGCCAGCTCTTCTACTTGCTCGGTAAATGTCTCTTGCCAATCGCCTCGTAAAATCAGTGCCTCTTGAATCCATTCCCAACGCAGTCCAGTGGTAATTGTCTTCATAGCAAGCTTGGTACCCGTACCATCCTGTCCAGCTCGAATATATAACGCAAATGGCATGCCTTGCTTTTCTTCTAGTACAGGGTAATAACATCGATCAAAGAAGTCTTTGGTCAGCCCTGCCATATAAGCTAGATTCTCAGTCGTTCCTAATAATAATGCATCAGCTGCCAACACATCTTCAGGCTGAGTATCTTGTGGCGATTTTAGGATAACATTAATATCTATATCAGGATGATTAGCACCTTCGTATGCAGCTTGTGCTAATTTTTTGGTATTAGTCGACGGCGCATGCGCGACGATGAGTAAAGTTTTAGTAGTCATATCAATCACCATTATAGAGGTTACTAGTTTTTGGAATTAATAGTCACTTTCTGAATAAGATCAGGATGGATACTTTTAGCAACCGGACAAGTCAGCGCGGTGTTATAGAATATTTTTCGCGTTTTATCATCTAACTCTTGGTTAAAAGTAATAGCAATATGTACTTCACTGACTCGTCTTGGGTCAGCTGCCATAACCTTAGTAACTTCGGCAATAGTGCCTGCAATATCAATCTCCATATCACGAGCTTTGATACCAATAATCGTCAACATACAACTGGCCAAACTGGTCGCTAGCAGATCCGTTGGCGAAAACGCTTCACCTTTACCCTGATTGTCAGTTGGCGCGTCGGTTATGATTTCATCATTTGATTGCAAGTGAATAGCTTGGGTTCGTAGATCGCCTTGGTAAGTTACTTTTGAGGTTGTCATAGGGTTCTCTTTGCTAGTTGTTTGTCTTAATTGTTATACCTGCTAGTGGCAGTGCTTATATAGAATGATCTCATTACACTATCTTACAGTGGTATAAGACTTATGCAAATAAGTATGGTTATCAAAACTTGATTGCTACAATTTCCTAGTTGTTATGGGTTTTATAGAAAGAAAGCTAGTCTATACTCACAATCCCGATACTACAGTCAAAATTAAGCATTAATTCCTCAACATATGTAAAACGAATTTATGCAAAACGAAATTATCTTAATGAATGGAATGTTTATGAGTGTTAGCCAGAATTTGTTAAATTTAGATACGGTCACAGAAGGTAAGGTTATCAAAAGCGATGGTAGCATTATTAGTACTTCTAGTTATGATGTATCCGACTTTATTAAAGTAGAGCCAAATGCTGCATATACCATCTTTAGCGAACAACGCAGAGGTCTTGATACATTTAATAGTATTGCCTATTACGATGGAAACAAGAGGTTTATCAAGCGGGTATCCGCAATAGACAGATATTCGGAAAGTATAACTATTATTACCCCTAGAGATGCTTACTATGCGCGCCTCAATATGAATGGTGGCCATGCCTACGAGCATAATCGTACGTTTGTAAAGGGTGGCGAAGTACTGCCTTATCAAGATCTTGAGGGCGTATACCCTGACCCTAATCAAGATACAATCTATTATAAGAATAATTATAATACGCCTGAAGAAGCGCTTGAGGATGCAGCTAAGCGCGGAGGTGCCAATATTATATTCCCAGATGGTAAGTATGAGGTAGCGCTAGAACCTAGAGTGCCCAATATTCGGCTGTTTGGTACGGGTGAAACCTACTTTTATGCTAAATCTAGATCAGCAGTGCTTGAAGTCCGTGAAGAAGGTAATGGCTTTCAAGCTACTGGCGTTCATTTTAGAGGCCAAACCATAAAGCATTCTGACACTAACAGCCCACTGGCCACCTCTATCTATTGCATGTGGATATGGGGCAAAAATTGTAAGTTTAGTAACTTTACGTCTGAAGGAGCGATATACGATAGCTTATACATACGTGGCGACGGTGAAATGAACTTCGAAGCTAGTGATTTCAGAATAGGTCCATCTAACAGAAACTGTTTAACTATCGCATCAGGCCTTGGTATAACACTTAAGAACGGCATCGTTCGATTCGAAAAAGATGCGTATGTCTATTCTACAAACCCTAGAGGAAGTGATTCTGAACCGACCTATGGCGGTTTATACCTTGCTGATATTGAACCACCTACATCTTCTCATCAATGGGGCAATGTACTATATGAAGACATTGAGTTTATCAATGCTAGCGACTCATCTGGAGGCCGACGGGTCATAGTACAAGATAACAATCGTGACAATCGCAATTACTTTGATATTACTGTTCGTAACTGTCTTATGATCAAGGAAGGTAATCATAATGGAGATGCCCCGTACATCAGTCTGAAATCAAAGTCTGATCAGAAAGTATTTAGAGGTATTAATGTTGAAGGTGGTACATATAATAACCGCGTCATTATGACATCAGAGTATGAGAAGGTACTTGAAGACTGTACGTTTGAGAATATTACACTAGATACTATAAAGGCTTTTAGCTGGCTAATTACCCTTGGCAAAGATTGTGTTGTCAGAAATATTGATACTAAAGTTGGCGATGAAATTACAAATTTCAATATTAACTCTTCAACTAATATCAATGTCGAAAATGTATTAGGCAATAGTAATGTTAGTTGATGATATCTTTCTTTAGTAGTATCGCAGGTCAATGTTTTAACAAGTCATAAAGTAATAAAGATTATAGGAAAGTTATCATGAATGAATTATCAAGAAGAGCCTTTTTACAGCGTTTAGGCTATTTAGCGGGTGCTGGTGTCGTTACTCCTATGGCTATCAACTTATCAGCTATGAACAAAGCAACAGCGGCAACGACAGACTCAGATTATAAAGCCTTGGTCTGTGTTCTATTAGACGGAGGTAACGATCAAGCCAACACTTTGATTCCCATCGACACATCCAACTATGCAACTTACCGTAAGATACGTCAAGATATCGCTTTGGATCAATCCACTTTATTACCTTTAATACCTGCAACTAATCTAGCTAGCGGTCTGAAATGGGGTTTTAATCCCAATCTCAAGCGTTTAAACAGCTTATTTCACCTAAGAAAATTGGCAGTCTTACAGAATGTAGGGTCTTTAGTACAGCCTACTTCATTAGATCAGTATAAAAATCGGTCAGTAGCGTTACCCAGAGGTTTGTTTTCTCACTTTACTCAAAAGCAAAATTGGCAAAGCACAGCTTCGGACTCTTTTAGAGAAGGTTGGGGCGGAAAAATTGGTGATGCAATACTAAAACAAAATTCGCATGGAGCGTTTTCTTGTGTTGGTACCGACAATGATACTTTATTTCTGACAGGTGGAAATACCAATCCATTGAAAGTTACCCCTTATGGTATCAAAGGTACTGGAAGTAATAAAGAAGGATCCCAGGGATCTGATGCAATGAGCTTTTCAGAAGCACTGAGTAATTTATTCACTTCATCTGACGACAATGCAGTTACCGATTCTACTAACGAATCAATGATGTTATCAGCTATAGAAGACGCAAAAACTATTTCAACTGAATTTGCCACTGAAAATGCATTAGCGCAACAGCTAAAAACAGTAGCATCACTTATCAAAGCACGAGATACGCTGGGTGTCAAACGTCAGATATTCTTTGTAAAGCTTAAAGGATTCGATACCCATAATGATCTACTTGGGCGACATAGTACGTTGATGCGTCTACTTGACGATGCATTAGGAAGTTTTTATGAAGCCACTGAAGAATTGGGAGTTTCTCAGAATGTCACCACTTTCACTATGTCAGAGTTCGGTCGAACTTTTAACAGCCATGGTGATGGATCAGAGCATGGCTGGGGAGGTCACCATTTCATTATGGGTGGCGCAGTGAAAGGTAGAGATTTTTATGGTGAAGCACCAGAGATAGGTCTAGATACAGCCATTGATGTCGGTGAAGGTGCATGGTTACCTACGACATCTATTGATCAGTATTCAGCGACTTTGGCTAAATGGTTTGGCGTCTCAGATAACAATCTGACAATGGTAGCGCCTAATCTACACAAGTTCAATAATTGGGATTTAGGCTTTATGTCTAGCTAATTGATTTCTAAAGTATCTTATATATAGAAGCACCTCATATGTGAAGGTCGTTTCGACAGCAATAAAGCTTGCCAGAATTCAGTTTTGGCAAGCTTTATTGTTTTAAGATAGCTCTACTCCGCCAAACCTAAAATTATTTAAAATAAGTGAGAGATAACTAATTAAAACAGGCTGACGGCAACGCTTATTTTAAGCATTACAAGCTGCCTTATTAATGATCACATCTACTTCACTGATGCGTTTGGGATCAGCTGCCATAACTTCAGTCATCTAGGCAGTAGTACCTGCAATATCAATATCACGAGCTTTAATACCAATAATGGTCAATATGCAGCTGGCTAAGCTGGTCGCCAATAGATCCGTTAACGAAAAGGCATCACCTTTGCCTTAACTGTCTGTTGGCGCGTCAGTGATGATTTTATTGTCTGATTGCAGGTGAATAGCGGTGGTACGCATCGCCTTGGTAAGTTACTTTTGAGGTATTCATAACTTTATCCTCAAATATTTTAGATAATGGTTTTTATATCAAATACAGCTATAAAACGTACTTACTACTAAGTGTTGTTACTAAATCATCAAGATCAGAACGAGCAACAACCCCAGTTTGCTCATATCTATCGTTAAAAATGTCTTTTACTAAGTTAAAAAACCATTCAGGTGCTTCAGGAGAAACCTTAATACTATTAATAAAATCATTCGATTTGAGCCTAATTAAAGAGCCGGCCTCAACTCTATTACTTAAAGGGTCATTGCTGTGATTATATGCTATTAACCTTATTTCGTTCTCAAATTTATATGCTTTATGCTTATGGACAAAGGGTGCGAGTTTACTATCGACCTCTAAGCTATAATAATCTGCTCGATGATCTATATACTCAACCTTTTGTATTAGCAGATTTACATCTTTATCTTCTTCTATAGAGTCTAATAGTTGACCAATGGTGGTGGTAATACATACGGAGTTTATATCATTACCGTATATTTTCCACATGGCAATACTTTCAGTATCATCTATATTGGAATGCCAACAGCTCACATCCAACCATTTCTTTTGTGCTTTAATAACATCCTTATACGTTACTTTTTCTGATAGCTTGATGTCTCCAAAAACAGTCGTAAACGACTTATTTCTAGACTTCTCTTCATATTCTTGTTGCCTTTGTTTAGCTTCTTCAATACTTTCAGGAGAGTTACAATTTCCTTCAAGGCTTAAAGGTAGACTATTATTTACAAGGTTACTTAATGCTTCTGCGGCACCGCTATAAAAGAAATCATTTATTGTTGTCAATCCTCCTTCTAGTCTATCTTCAAACTTGTCGATTCTACACATAAATAGTTGTTTACTTTCAAGTATATGTAAAAACTTACTTAAATCCATATACCTTTGTATTTTAGTACTTCTATCTAACGTATTTGACATTTTCATAATTCTGACCTAGAAAGATAAAATGAGTTGCTATAGGCAATTTAGCATAATATCACTAACCAACAATCTAAATATGGCGAGTAAACTAACTTTAGCAAGGTTATAAACACTAAATTATTAGATAGGGATAGTAATGATAAGCATAAAAAAAAGCTCCCAACGATTAAATTGGGAGCTTTGATAAAGAGTGCTAACGATGACCTACTCTCAAATAGGCGAACCACATTACCATAGACACTACGATGTTTCACTATTGAGTTCGGGGAGAGGTCAGGTTTAGTAAGCTTCTAATTATAAAATGAACTATTAATTTTTACATCCATTTTTGTTACAAGTGATTTTTTGTGAGCTATTAACCCAATGGTCAGGATGTAGCTTAGTATCAGAACCACAACCAGTACGTCCGCCTTTAGTTCCACTATGAATTTCGCTAGTAGGTGTATGTTTGACAGCCATTGCATTTATCCTTTTAAAGTAGAGTAATCAAAACGGTTATGTGTTATTAGTGAACTTAAGTATAGCCTATAATGACATATAAAGTACATCGGATTTTAATACTATAAAATACACTCAGATAAATATCTAAAAGACTATTAAAGCGGTAACTTCTAAATCAACCACACAAAGAAAACCCCCCGTCTAGATAACTAGTC
>NZ_JBEFNI010000012.1:0-88162 GCF_051970275.1 Psychrobacter sp. ASPA161_9
TGGGATTAGAATTTTCAACTAAAGTGCTTAAATAATGTTAAGACAATAGCTAAAGCATTCTGACCACATTAAGATAATTGTTAAAAGGTTGCACATGCAATGTGCAGATATTATAAGAAAATCACAACCAATAACAAGTCTTTTAACAAGTTATTGGTATATTCTTCAATGGCAATATAGAGATGCACTCTATATCGCCACTATTAAGTACTTTATTTACTCGTCGCCATCTTTAGAATTGAACTTAGAGATGATTTCAGCAGCAACTGATTTTGGAATTTCAGCGTATTTTTGGAATTCCATTGAGTATGTAGCACGGCCTTGTGACATTGAGCGCATTTGTGTGGCATAACCAAACATTTCTGCTAATGGTACTTCGGCACGGATCTGCTTAGTACCACCAGGTAAGTCTTCCATACCCTGTACCAAACCACGACGACGGTTAAGATCACCCATGATATCGCCCATGTAGTCTTCAGGCGTTTCAACTTCAACTTTCATGATTGGCTCAAGTAACGCAGGGTTTGCTGCCATGAAGCCTTTTCTGAAAGCCATAGAGCCTGCCATCTTAAACGAAAGCTCGTCCGAGTCAACGTCATGGTAAGAACCGTCATACAAGGTCGCTTTTACGTTAACTACTGGGTAACCAGCAAGTACGCCATTTTTCATGCGTTCTTGGATACCTTTATCAACGGCACCATGGAATTCTTTAGGTACGGTACCACCAACAACTTCTTCAGCGAATTCGTATTCAACATCACCCGCTGGATCAAGTGGCTCAAGACGTAACCAAACGTGACCGAATTTACCACGACCACCTGTTTGACGTACGAATTTGCCTTCTTGTTCAACAGTGTCACGAATCGTTTCACGATAAGCAACTTGTGGTGCACCGATGTTTGCTTCAACGTTGAATTCACGCTTCATACGGTCAACAAGAATTTCTAAATGCAGCTCACCCATACCACTGATGATTGTCTGACCAGATTCTTCGTCAGTGTGTACACGGAACGATGGATCTTCTTTCGCCAGGCGACCTAGAGCGATTGACATTCTTTCTTGATCCGCTTTAGTCTTAGGTTCAACAGCAAGACTAATAACTGGATCTGGGAATTCCATGCGCTCAAGAGTGATTACGTTGCTTTCGTCACATAGCGTATCGCCAGTTGTCACATCTTTCATGCCAACTAATGCTGCGATATCACCAGTACGAATTTCTTGCAACTCTTCTTGAGAGTTAGCCATCATCTGTACGATACGACCAACGCGCTCACGCTTCATTTTAACTGGGTTATAAACACTGCTACCTTGCGTTAAAACACCTGAATAAACACGAACGAAGGTTAAGTTACCAACGAACTTATCATTCATGATTTTGAATGCTAAAGCTGAGAATGGGGCTTCGTCTGATGCTTCACGAGTACCTTCACTTTCATCTTTATCATCAAGGATACCTTTAATAGCAGGTACATCCATTGGTGCTGGAAGATATTGAATGACTGCATCCAACATCTTTTGTACACCTTTGTTTTTAAAAGCAGTACCACAAAGAAGTGGAATAATTTGATTATCAATAGTCAACTGACGAATAGCAGTATTGATCTGCTCTACAGACAATTCACCACCTTCTAGATACTCATTCATGAGTTCGTCTGAAGCTTCAGCCGCATTTTCTACAAGATTTTCGCGATACTCTTCTGCTTTTTCTTGCAATTCAGCTGGGATTTCGCGCTCTTCGTATTCCATACCTTGAGACGCTTCGTCCCAATAGATGGCTTTCATAGTCACAAGATCAACAACGCCTTCGAAATCATCTTCTTTACCAATTGGAATAACCAATGGTACAGGATTACCACCTAAGCGAGTTTTGATCTGTTCGATAACACGATAGAAATCAGCACCAACGCGATCCATTTTATTTACGAATGCAAGACGTGGAACTTTATATTTGTTAGCCTGACGCCAAACGGTCTCGGACTGTGGCTGAACGCCGCCTACTGCACAGTAAACCATGCAAGCGCCATCAAGTACACGCATAGAACGTTCAACTTCGATAGTGAAGTCGACGTGACCTGGGGTGTCAATGATATTGATGCGATGTTCATCGAACTGTTTTGCCATACCTGACCAAAAACAAGTCGTTGCCGCTGAGGTAATAGTAATACCACGCTCTTGTTCTTGCTCCATCCAGTCCATAGTGGCTGCGCCATCATGTACTTCGCCAATTTTGTGGCTAACACCGGTATAGAATAAAACACGTTCAGTGGTGGTTGTCTTACCAGCATCGATGTGCGCTGAGATACCAATATTGCGATAGCGTTTTAGGGGAGTTTTACGAGCCATAGTGTTTTCCTAGGGAAATTCGTGTATAGATTAATGTGTTGTGTCTCTACCTTATACTCTATGACAAAGCGGTCAGCTTCGTAATATTACTTACTGATTATTGGGCCTAATACGGACAAAAAAAGAGCAAATACTAAGAATAGTGCGGCATCAAATTTGGGATGCTTTATGTAGGACAGCATCATGATAGATGTTCGCCATTTAAGACATATAATAGTTCAGGCTGTTGAAAAGCCTTAAGCTATCTAATCGTCTTATTAATCATGACGAGAATCAATAGAATAAGTAGTATAACGATTAACCAGCAGATATATTATCTACAAGTTAATCGTATCAATCACATATAGCGTATAAACAACTTAATAAAAAAGTTATTTATAAATGCTAAGCCGCTTTAGAAGCGATAATGAGAGAATGCTTTGTTAGCATCTGCCATGCGGTGAACTTCGTCACGCTTTTTCATAGCATTACCTTTGCCTTCTGATGCATCAGACAATTCGCCAGCAAGGCGTAGAGCCATTGATTTTTCAGAACGCTTAGCAGCAGCTTCAGCTAACCAACGCATAGCCAAGGCAGTACGACGGGAGGGGCGTACTTCCATTGGTACTTGATAGGTTGCACCACCAACACGGCGAGCTTTCACTTCAACCATTGGGCGTACATTTTCTAAAACTTCTTCAAAGAAAGATACTGGATCTTCGATGTTACGCTTCTGGCTTACTGTCTCAAGGGCACCGTAAACGATACGCTCAGCAGTAGATTTTTTACCATGACTCATTACATGGTTGATGAACTTAGCGATGGTTTGGCTACCAAACTTAGGATCCGGTAGGATCTCACGGGTAGCAACGACGCGACGTCTTGGCATAATAATAATCCTTATCTTCAGGAGTGTCTGACATTCACAATCTCGCACCAGTTAATAATATAGGCGATGTTATATCGAGTTGTCAGTCAGCCTTACTGCATGGCGGTATGTTATGACAGCATATTACTCATTTAGAATAAGAATACTGTTAACACCAAACCCATGCACAGTTAATGGGTGATACAAATAGGCTTAGCTAATATTAAGCTTTAGGCTTCTTCGCACCATATTTAGAGCGACCTTGTCTACGGTCTTTTACGCCAGCACAATCTAATGCACCGCGAACAGTGTGATAACGTACACCTGGTAGATCTTTTACACGACCACCACGAATAAGTACAACACTATGCTCTTGTAAGTTATGACCTTCGCCGCCGATGTAGCTTGATACTTCATAACCAGAAGTCAAACGTACACGACAAACTTTACGCATTGCTGAGTTAGGTTTTTTAGGCGTGGTAGTATATACGCGAGTACATACACCGCGACGCTGTGGGCACGCTTGCAACGCAGGAACTTTTGACTTTTCCTTGATGGTTTTGCGACCCTTACGAATCAATTGGTTAGTTGTTGCCATAAGGCATCCTTCTCCCGTTTGGTATAAAACAAAAAAATGGGCGAATCCACCATCCTCTTCATTAAAAGTGAAGATTTTGAGGCACCCATTTTTAGGACAATGTATTATAAAGATATGTTGCTGCTATTTCAACTACTTATAGTCAGTTTCACTTTACAATGCTGAATAGATATGCATTAAGTATACTCTAATATCGGTTAGCAATACAGTAAAGCATTGGCAGCAACTATAAACAACTTACTACGTACTTCTACAACTGTAATAAGCTTTTAATTTATTATCGACTAAATGGCGATAAAGTCTTATTTTTCAAGGTAACTTTTGGGATATTTTGTTTCGTGCTTTATATACCAACATCCTCTATTATCTTAATCAATAAGAGTCAATCAACCGTTATTTCTTAGCCTTAGTCTTAGTCTTAGTCTTCTTTCCAGTATCAGCTGATTTCTCATTATCTTTATTATTAGATTTAGTGTCAGCAGGTTCGTCTGACTTTTTCTCTGAGGAACTATCAACATTATCAGATTTGTTATCTGAGTCTTTATCCTGCTTGGTTGTCATTTGGCTTACTTCTTCTTCGCTACTACTATCATCAGTGATAAATCGGTTAGCGAGTTTTGGCTCTGGCGCAAATGTTGCTTGAGCTACCCCAAGCACTTCGTCAATTAGACGACTATTGTAGTGCATACCGACAGCAACAGCACTTAATGGTAAGAAACGGCGTATCCACGATAGATTAATTTGATCTAAATCAACCCCTACTTGCCCAGCGATATTGTCTATTTGCTCAGCGTAAAAGTTGACATTTTGATTTTTAAGACCAAGGTTTTTCAGTTCGCTGTGCAATCCGCGACTTTGAGCATTATCGAGTAAACCCTTACCCACCCCAATACCTGCTAGCAGCGCTTGCTTTTCTTGCATCTTGCTCAAATCTGCACTGGCAAGTAGCTCATAAGCCATCTTGATCCCTTGCTTACCAGTCAAAGGCTTGTCATAGACAGCAGCTAATTGATAAACAGAACGCAATGATACCAACAAAAGCCACAAAGTATCAGCCAGCAATCCTGGTAAACCTGCTAAGCCCGTCAGACCACCCAGAGTTGCCAACGCTCTATTCTGATTGGCGATATCAGTGGCTAGCGCATAACGTTGTTCATCATCTAGTACAGTAGTATCAGCAAAACGATGCTCGTTCGGCAAATCTAATTGGCTCCAATTAGCTGCTAGTTTGGCTACTTGAACAAAGGCGCTGTCTAATACAGACTGAAATAAACTATTAGGTACGACTTTTTTAGCATATTTACCATACATAGCAAAACGTGTACCTAATAATTGCTGTGTCGTTTTTAAGGTTTGCTCACGAAATAAATCTTGTTGATAATCCTCATCACCTAAGTTTACTGCCTTGTACTGACGTGGCTTACTTGCTTTGGCATTAGCACTATCAATTAATGATCCCATACGTTCAAGATTATTACGGGTAAAATGGCCAATAGTATTGATACCTTGAGAAAGAGTGCTTCGTTTTGCCATCGTTATATCCTTAGTATGATGATTAAATAACTTAAAATTAAAATCGACAAATCTTTATTATGTGCGGCTATGCATTGAGTTTTTTGACGTACCAATTTAATGTACCAATAAATTCTGATAAAACAACAAAAATGTTTGTCTATATCAATGCTTAGGTCATCATTTTAGCTATATCTTAACTTCTATGTCAGTGTGAACAATGTTATCAATATCGTAAAGTTTGTATCTAAAAGTATGGCTTATCTAACGCTATAAGCATGATATAGAAACTATATATGTGTATTTTTTAGCCCATCTACTATCTCTATGACTGCTATAATAACGCATGTTATATTTATAGAAACCAGTCAAACAAGCCTTTTTATCTTACCTTCAAGAATTATTATTTTTTTGCGACTGTTTTGCATTAGAGAAAAGATTTTGAGTCGTTGATACGTTATCATAATAATATGCAAATTCAGATATGGTTGAATGATTGCTTCGTCATTTAATATGACATTATCAAATATTTTAAATATATCAAGTACGAAGGCAGCTACCTAGTAAAAGCGGCAAACATCTACACATAGATAGCAGTTATAAGTATTCACAGCTAGATATTGACAACAATTAATTACTATAAGGAATGGAATATGCGCCGAGTTGTTATTACTGGAGCAGGGATTGTCTCTTGTATCGGACATGATTTAGCCACCGTCACATCTGCTCTTAAACAAGGTCAGTCTGGTATTACATTTAATGAAACTTACGCTGAACATGGGTTTAAGTCGCAAGTAAGCGGTAGCATCGACAAAACGGCGCTAGATACGGCTGGTATTGATCGTAAATTGAAACGATTTTTTAGCGATGCGAGTCTTTATGCTTACGTCAGTGCGTTAGCGGCAATTAAACAATCTGGTTTGTCACTTGAAACCATCAATCATAATCCGCGTGTCGGCGTGGTAGCAGGTTCGGGTGGTGCATCGACAGAAGATGTAGTCAGCGCAGTCGATGCTATGCGCGAAAAAGGCCTACGCGGGGTCGGAGCAATGGCTGTACCAAAGACTATGAGTAGCTCGGTATCAGCAGCACTAGCAACTGGGCTTAAAATTCAAGGTATTTCTTACTCTATTTCTTCTGCCTGTGCAACTTCAACTCATTGTATCGGCCATGCAGCTGAACTCATTCAACTAGGTAAGGCCGATGTGATACTTGCTGGTGGTAGTGAAGCTGAAGACTGGACCCAGTCGTGTATGTTTGATGCGATGGGTGCGATGAGCACTCAGTACAATGATACGCCTAAACAATCTTCGCGTGCTTATGACAGAGATCGCGATGGCTTCGTAATCGCTGGTGGCGGCGCAATGGTAGTCGTTGAAAGTCTCGAGCATGCACAGGCACGTGGCGCAAATATTTTAGCAGAGATTGTCGGCTATGGTGCCAGCTCGGATGGGGCAGAAATGGTTGCGCCAAGTGGTGAAGGTGCCGTACGTTGTATGCAGCAAGCATTAGCTCAAGCCGGATTAGAGCGTGTTGATTATGTTAATACCCATGGTACCAGCACACCGCTAGGGGATATTACTGAGCTTAAGGCTATTGCTAAAGTATTTGCATCAGACACTGACACTCCTACTAAAAACTCTGTGCCACCTATTAGTTCTACCAAGTCAATGACAGGTCATAGCTTGGGTGCTGTTGGAGCGCAGGAATTAATCTACTGTTTACTTATGCTGCAAGAAGGCTTTATTGCCCCAAGTATTAATATTGAAAATCTTGATGAGGCAGCTGCCCCTTTCGATATCGTCACTGAGCTACGTGAAACTAAGCTAAATACCCTTATGAGCAATAGCTTTGGTTTTGGTGGCACCAACGCGACCTTAATTATTAAAAGGTTTGACGCTTAAATTATGCTCGCATCAAACTCTTCTCAAGATGAGATTAGACAGACTCAATATGCACAAACGCCAGCTATCAAAAATAGCTGGCGTTTTGGCGACTTATCAGCCGCAGAACTGCTACCACAACTGCAGAGGCATTTACTTTCCCAAGATACTAAAGCTAATTGGCAATTGGTTTGGTTAAATAATAATGGGCGACCTGTAATTGGCCTACTACCTAAAGTAAGCTGGTCTGTTTACTCTGCTGACAGCAAAATATCTAACAAGCAGCTGCCCGATTCTAAATATAGAGTGATAAAAAACTTTCGAAATGATAGTAATGCACTAACGACAGCGCATATGAGTTATGCAGAATGGCAGGATGAACTAATCCATTATAGTCAGGCTTACGAGTCTGGTAGTAGCGTTTCAAACTTAATAGATAAATCTAATGAGGAACCAAGTTATCATCACGGTCTAATAGGCTTTATTGGTTATGACATTGCTGCTTATGAATTAAGTCCAGCAGCTAAAATCGAACTGGCAGCGCAGCCTTGTGCGGTATTGGGACATTATGATATCTATCTGACCCCGTCTAATGAAGACAAAACTGGCTGGAAATTAAATACTTTAGCACTGGATACTGATAACGAAACAACAAGTTCAATACTAGCTGAGCTTATATCTTACTTTAGTATCTTAGACCATGAACTATCCCAGATAAAAAAGACAGCTGACAATCTTGAATGCCAACTAACTCCCTTAGTATTGAATGCGCGCTGGCATAAAGATGATTATCAGAATGCTTTTGATAAAACCCAAGACTACTTACAACAGGGTGACTGTTATCAAATCAATCTAACGCAAGCTTGGCAAGGCTGCCTTAATAAGTTAGATAGCTCATACAACTATAATGATTCTATAACAACGCTCATTGACTACTTACCTACCCTACATCGAAATACTCAGGCACCATTTGCTGGTTATTTAGGGGTTAATAGTAATTTAGATGACTTAGGTGACTTAGATAACTTAGATAGTTTGGAAGCTAACCATTCAACAACTGATAACCATGCTAAAAACGTTAAGCATGTCAAAACCCCACCCTTAAGCTTTGAGCTATTGAGCTGCTCACCTGAGCTGTTTTTTACTTTTATAAAAGATATGGCTACAGGCTCGCATCACATTATTACTAAACCAATCAAAGGTACTCGCCCTAGAGGTATGGATGATGAGCAAGATTTAACCTTAAAGCAGCAATTAATTGACAGTAATAAAGATCGTGCTGAGAATGTCATGATTGTTGATTTATTGCGTAATGATTTAGGTAAATATGCCAAAACTGGAAGTGTAAAAGTACCGCATTTATTCGCAATTGAAAGCTTTAGCAATGTGCATCACATGGTCAGTACCATTGCCGCTGAGCTAAAGCCCGATGCACATCCGTTAGCAGTATTATTTGGTAGTCTACCTGCAGGCTCAATCACTGGTACGCCCAAAAGGCGTGCTGTTGAAATCATCTCTGAGTTGGAAACCGCAGCACGCGGGGCCTACTGTGGCACCATGGGCTTTATGAATTTTGATGGGAGTGGTCAATGGAATGTGCTCATTCGTACATTGCAAGCCGATACATCGTTGAATGCAGCAGGGCAAGTAAGTTTATGGGCTGGTGGCGGTATTACTGTCGCCTCTGATTGTGACGAAGAATATCAAGAATGTCTTGATAAAGTTGGCAACTTACTGAATGTATTAAATCAAGCAGGCATAACCTAAAAAATTTGCTTTGAAAATTTTAGCTGGGCAGTTGAAAAGACTCATATAATTAAATACAAAGTTGAGTAGGTGAATTATTCGCTGGTTTCTAACTTAATAAAAACGTTAACTACCAGCGAATAATTCAATTTTGCACTAATAAAAAAATTAGCCAATATTTGATATAGAGTTACTGTCTTCATTGGTCGCTTGCATGGCAGTCAGCGCATCAATTAAACGCTCATGTTGTGCTTGCGTACCAATAGTAATACGTAAGTATTCCTGAATCCGTGGTTTATCAAAATGACGCACAATGATACCTTGTTCGCGCAATGTGCTAGCGACTGCGCTAGCATCACCGTCGTGAGGACGGGCAAACACAAAGTTAGCATGTGATGGCAATACTTGATAGCCCAATGCCGTCAGCTGAATCGTTAATGACTCGCGTAAATCAATAACTTGCTGACGTGTTTGCTCAAAATAGTCGGCATCTAAAACACTGGCAGTCGCTCCAGCTTGAGCTAACTTATCTAACGGATAGCTGTTAAAGCTATTTTTCATACGGGTCAATGCTTCGATTAATGACGCATTTCCAAAAGCCATTCCAACACGCAAACCTGCCAGAGAGCGAGACTTTGAAAAGGTTTGGGTCACTAAGATATTATCAAACTCATTAATTAAACTTACTGCTGAAGCTTGTGTGTTTGAACTGACTTCATCTATACAGGCAAAGTCAATATAGGCCTCATCAATAACAACCACCGAATTAGAATGCTCGCTGGCAAGTTTGCGAATATCAGCAAGCGATAACAATAGACCTGTTGGTGCATTAGGATTGGCAATAATAATACCACTACAAGGCTGACGATAAGCGTCAGGATCTATACTAAAGTCAGCCTCTAACGCAATCTGCACCAGTTCTACACCAAAGGTCTGTGCATAAACAGGATAGAAGCTATAGCTAATATCTGGCGCTAACACAGGGCGTTCTTTTAGAAAGAAGCTGGCAAATACTAAAGCTAGAACTTCATCTGAACCATTACCGACAAATACTTGGTTTACATCAAGACTATATAGCTGTGCTAATGCACTACGCAAGTCATCAGATTCAGGCGCTGGATACAAACGTAGATCATCAGCTTGCTGCTCTAAGACTTTAGCAATGGCTTCCCCCACTTTCGGCGATGGCGGAAACGGGTTTTCATTGGTGTTTAATTTGCATAAATTAGCATGCTGAGGCTGCTCGCCAGGGACGTAAGGTGACAAGTTACGCGCTTTGGATGACCAAAGTCTGGTATCAACTTTTCGTTCGCTCATATGTTATCCTACTAATAGCTAAAATGGTTGCAGACAAGACATAAAATGATAGTAATAATCATGCCTCAATTAGGTTTACAACGCTCTGTTTATGAATAGCGGGAGAGCAGTCTCTACATCAGCTCTTACCTGATAAACAGGAGTAACACTTCCTTGTCTTTGTAGGATATAAAGCTTATCTATGTATAATAAAAAAATCAGATAAGATTTTTTTGCGGCTATTTTAGAAGTGGTACCTAAAAAATAGTCTCTATTAATATCCTACTTAAATTCTATACAGTCACTACTATAACGACTATGTATTTCTGACAAAGGGTTCTTTATAGCCGCTATCCTGTCTATATATCGGCTATTTAAAAGCATTTTACTGGTAACGATAACGAGCTGAGCGCGCATGAGCTTCTAAATCTTCACGCTGCGCTAAAATATCAGCTGTCTCAGCCAGTGGCTTACTACCGCTTTCACTACAATAAATGATTGATGATTTCTTTTGAAAGTCATAGACACCTAGCGGAGAAGAAAAACGCGCAGTTCCCGATGTAGGGAGCACATGATTAGGGCCAGCACAGTAATCACCGATGGCCTCAGGCGTGTGACGTCCCATAAATATAGCACCAGCATGACGAATATCGCCAAGCAGCGCATCAGGGTCGTTAACAGACAGCTCTAAATGCTCAGGAGCAATACGATTAACGAGTGCCATACCCTCACTTCTATCTTTGACCAAGATAAGCGCACCACGATTCTGTAGAGAGTCACGAGCGATATCAGCTTTTGGCAACTCTGCTAATGCTTTTTCAATCTCAGCAGCTACCTCTGCTAGCTGCTCGCTACTTGTCGTTACAAAGATCGCTTGGGCAATACGGTCATGTTCAGCTTGAGACAATAAATCCATAGCTAGCCAGTCAGCGCGATCTTGCGCTTCACCTTCTGCATATACTAATACTTCAGATGGGCCAGCTATCATATCGATACCTACCTGTCCAAAAACGGCACGTTTAGCCGCCGCCACATATTTATTACCCGGACCCGTTATTTTATCCACTGCTGGAATAGCTTCGGTGCCATATGCTAATGCTGCAACAGCTTGTGCCCCACCAATCGTAAAGACACGATCAACTTGTGCTAAATGTGCCGCTGCCAATACTAATGGATTAAGTACGCCGTTTGGCGCTGGTACGACCATGATGACTTCAGTAACGCCAGCAACTTTTGCAGGAATAGCATTCATAAGTACAGAAGAAGGATAGGATGCAAGACCGCCGGGTACATAAATACCCACGCGATCAAGTGGCGTAACTTTTTGACCTAAGCGATTACCTAGCTCATCCTCATATTGCCATGTTTCTTGTACTTGTCGTTCATGAAATGTCTGTACCCGCGTTGCCGCTGTCGTCAATGCAGACTTTACTTTCGCATCCAAATTATCAAAAGCTTTAGCAAGTGAATCTTTCGATAGCTCTAACTCTTGCATCGTCGTTGCTGGATGCTGATCAAACTGCTGAGTCAATGTTAACACTGCATTATCACCATCGCGGCGTACTTGGGTAATAATATCATCAACGGTTTTTAATAAATCAGCATCATTAACCGTCTCAAAGGCTAACAGTGTCGTTAACTGCTGCTCAAAATCGGTATCTTGGGTACTTAACTGGCGCATGACTCAATCCTATGTTTAAGCTAAAAAGATCACTGTAGAAAATAAACGCTATGAAAACAATCAAACTATGGTAATGGGATAATGGCTTCAGCCTACTTACCTATTGCTATAAGCAAATGATAAGAGGCTTATATCTTCCAGTAAATACACATGAAAAAACCAGTTTAGCATGCTATGTCTATCATAGAGCGCCAAACTGGTTTTAAAACTCACATAATAGCTTTTGGTATTATCAATAATAAATAACGCTAACACTTAACATGCATCAAACAAATGACAATCAAGAGGCAGCAGCGATACTAGCTTTAAAGCTTTCAAGGATAGGCTCAAGTAACGCAAACTTACGCTTATAGCTGACTTGATTTACAATCAAACGAGAAGATACATCACAAATGTGCTCACGCGGCTCTAGACCGTTAGCTCGTAGAGTATTACCAGTATCGACCACATCAACAATCAAATCACCCAAGCCAACTAATGGCGCAAGTTCCATAGAACCATAGAGCTTGATGACGTCTACTTGCTGACCTTGGCTAGCGAAGTAAGCACGAGCGACGTTGACGTATTTAGTAGCAATGCGCAGACGACGATTGGGTAATGGTGCATCCTTTACGCCAGCCGTCATAAGTTTGCATTGAGCGATTTTCAGGTCTAGCAATTCATAAACATGATTAGCACCATGTTCAAGAAGCACATCTTTACCTGCTACTCCAAAATCAGCAGCGCCATGTTCTACATAGGTCGGCACATCGCTGGCCCGTAGAATAAGCACGCGGACATGCGGGTTTGAAGTAGGAAAAATCAGCTTACGTGACGCATCAGGATCTTCGAGGAGATCAACGCCAGCTGCTCGCAGGAGCGGCATCGTCTCTTCTAAAATACGCCCTTTAGATAATGCTAAAGTTAAGCCGTTAAATTCGTTGTCTACTTCATTCAATAAGTCGTTAGTCTGTAAGCGTTCAGTTTTCTCAGTCATAATGACAGGGTGTCCGTGTACAATTGATATCCCTATATATCAGGTGATTAGCAATATATTAGGGATTATTAATGTTATAACGTGGATAAATCTGCGTGTCACACACAAAGCATCGTAAGGTTAATCATTAGTATTGATACGCTCAATATTAACGCCAAGCGCACGTAGTTTTTCTTCAACATGTTCATAACCGCGATCGATATGGTAAATGCGGTCAATCAAGCTCTCACCTTCAGCTGCCGCAGCTGCCATTACCAATGACATCGATGCACGTAAGTCAGTCGCCATCACAGGTGCTGCCGTGAAGTTTTCGACGCCTGTTACTACCGCTGCATGACCATCCACTTGGATAGATGCACCCAAACGATTGAGCTCAGGCACATGCATATAGCGGTTTTCAAAGATATTTTCGATAAAGGTACTGGTACCATCTGCCAAACAAGATATCGCCATTACTTGCGCTTGCATATCAGTTGGAAAGCCAGGGTGCGGCTGAGTACGGATGTTTACAGGTCTTGGGCGACCAGTCATTTGGGCGCGAATCCAATCATCACCTGTAGTAATCACGGCACCCATATCTTCGAACTTTTCTAACACGGGCGTTAATAATAACGCAGACGTGTTTTTGGCCAACACATCACCGCGCGTCATCAACGCGCCAGCAAGATAAGAGCCTGTCTCGATACGATCAGCCACTACTGAATATTCACAGCCATGCAAGCGCTCAACGCCCTCGATAGTCATCGTTGAGGTGCCGATACCGCCTATTTTTGCACCCATCGCCACCAACATATTGGCCAAATCAACGACTTCTGGCTCAAGCGCACAGTTACCCAAGACCGTCGTACCCTTAGCAAGTGCTGCCGCCATAATGACGTTTTCAGTACCGCCAACGGTAATCATATCAAATGAGAAATTACAACCAATCAGCTTGCCACCTTTAGGTGCTTGTGCTTTTACATAGCCATTCTCTACGCTAATTGTAGCACCCATGGCTTCAAATGCTTTTAAATGCTGATCAACAGGGCGTGAACCAATAGCACAGCCGCCTGGCAATGAGACTTCTGCTTCACCAAAACGTGCTAGCAATGGCCCAAGTACTAAAATCGATGCGCGCATGGTCTTTACTAGATCATAGGGTGCATAAAAGTTATCGATATTTTTGGTATCGCAAGTGACCGTATCGCCTTGCTTTTGGATATCGATACCCATGCCACCGATCAGTTCAATCAACGTCCGCACATCTTGTAACGATGGCACATTGTGCAATGTCGTTGGGGTCTCAGCCAATATCATAGCTGCAAGCAAAGGCAAAGCGGCATTTTTGGCGCCAGAGATAGTAACTTCCCCTGCGATACGACTACTACCGGTGATTAAAAACTGATCCATAAAAGTAACAACCTAGCTGTATGTGTGAAGAAAAGTGCAGTAAATTAGAAAACTAAAAGCTTGCACTGTAAAAATAAAAACATTTAACCTTGTGACTGTACTTCCCACTCAGCAGGCGTCAATGCCTGAATATTAAGCGCATGTATGTCGCCACTAGCAATCTTGTCATTGACCAACGCATAGATAGATTGTTGACGCTGTACGGCACGTTTGCCTTCAAAACTGGCATCGACTACACGTACATCAAACTTATTGCCCTGATTAGCAGCTTGAATAAAAGCGTCTGGAAAATGCTGCTGTAAAAATGCGATTAAATCGTCAGCGTTCATGCTCATAGAATATCCTATTATTATATTAGAAGTAGCGTTTGTATGTTCTGTATGAGTTTGTATAATTTGCTTACCAATACTGATTGGCATTAGCATAAAAATGCTAGGCCTCATACAAAGGCATCATTATAACAAGAGTTTAACCATCTTACAGTACTGTCTACTCATAAGCGCATGTAGCAACTCTACGTTTATTAAACTGTCTATTTTAAATTTTTATCTAAATAAGTTAATACTTGCGCACGTACATCATTGACCCAACGTAATGGCGGTGCCATCGCTCCAATACTGGTAGCATGACTGGCACCTTCGATTTCGCCATTTTCCACCGTTACGCCATGATCTTTCAGCGCCTGAGTCATTTTGATGGTATTGGTCTTATGCACAACTTTGTCTTTTTCGGCAGTTAATAATAAATACGGTGGCTGCTCGCCTTTGATTTGACGGTCAGGCATCACTGCATCTGGGGTAGCATCAGCGGCAAAAGCAGTCACACTGGCAAATTTACGAAAATCATAGCTATAAGGGCCAGCGATACCAATGACCGCAGCGATGTCTCTCGGTTTAATTCCATAAGGTGCTAAAAAATCTTCATTAGACATTGCAGCTACCGCATTGAACGCGCCAGCAGAATGCCCGACCACCGCTACGCGCTTAGGATCGACATGAAGACTTGGTGCATTATTAATACTCCATGCAATTGCTTGAGCGGTATCTTCAACGTAATCAGGATATACATGCTCGGGTGCTTTTCGATAATTAATCACTGCAGTGACATAACCTGCTTGGGCTAAGCTTTGACCGACGAAAGCATACTCTTCTTTACTGCCGCTCTCCCATGAGCCACCATGCACGAATACCACCATCGGATAAGTATTATGAATGGTATCTTGTGCTTTCATCGCCTGTGCCAATGGCTTAGGGTAATAGATATCCAAATCTTGTGCTGGCTCGTCACCATATAAGATGTTTTTGCTGACACCAACGCCGCTGTTTGAAGTGATACCATTTACTACTGCCAACGCTGACAATGCTTGCGCTTGTTGAGTGGCTAACGTAATAGCACCTACTGCCACTATGCCTGCACCTACCAGCTTTAACGTACGCGTATTGCGAGGTTGATTGCTCGCAGAAATATCGTTTGTTATCTCAGTAATATCTGTTTTTTGTTGTGCATTATCAGAATTCGAACCTTTCATTGTTATTATCCCTATGATTACCCAGTCTACAGCTGCCAATACGCCAAATGATTTGGTGACTAATCCATTGCCTTGTTTGTCTGCATTTCTGCATTCAGTCATTTTACTGGCTATCTCATAATTTGACGTGTTTTTAGTGTTATGACTGTTAAAGGTTATTGTGAATGACTTTAGAGCAGCAAATGAAGTCATTCATCTATAAACCAAACCCTATTTATCAATGATAAATATAAACAGAAATTTTTTCGTAGAAATAGAAACAGTTACTTAAAGCTAATTTATGGATTTTGGTATAAATCAATATAAGGGCTGGAAGATTGTTGCTCAGTTGAGTTGCTGTTTTCTATATCACTGTCTTCTATTAAAGTATCGTTACTTGCTGAGTTTGTTGGAGCGACCTCTCTAATAATCGGTGTTGCCCCCGTTGATTGCGCAGTAGTAGCGTTGGCAGGATTACTTTCTGACATGATATCTGCATCATTGATAGGCAAGCCTCTGTCATCCACGACAGTAGTCAGTAATACCAACTCAGTAATACCAGCAGTACTGTTGGCAATATCGATCAGATGGCTTTGCTGAGTAGGTGTCACTCTGCCCATAACATAGACCACACCATCATTAGTCACTGCCTTTAATTGTGACGCTTTGACTGCATTATTAGCTGCAGTTTTGGCCATTAGCTTTGAGGTAATATAACCATCATGTACGGTCGAGCTATAGCCTCTAGCAACACTAACATCTAGCTCATTATAGACGCGGCGTACGTCAGGCATAGAGCTGACTACTTGCTCGATTTGCACTTTCAGAGCCTCAGTTGGCACCTCACCTGTAAGCAGAATTTCGCTATAAAAACTATCAATGCTTATTCGACTATTGGCTTGCAGGTCTTCTTGCAAACCATAGACGTTTATCTTTGCTGTATGTTCAATACTACGATCAAGCAAGCGCTGAGGGATAGTCCGTTCAGTCACTGGCACGCCATAAGTACCTTCAGTACTATTGGTCAAATAATTGGTCGTACAGCCCGTACTAACTAGGCTAGCCATTACAATAGCACTTATCATCGTACGATTTATAGCGACACGCGGTGTTTTAAAAACGGATTTAAGTGTATGCAACCTTGTCATTATCTTCCTCATAAAGCACAGTCAATATTTAAGTTTTAGTAATAGAATATAGAAAATTTATGTCACTGATTCAGACTAAATATTATAATAATTATATAGGCAGTATGGTCGGTCATAGCCGCCCTGTTATATTCAGAGTTGTTGTGTTAATTACTGTCATGCATCAGTACTCTACCCTGAGCACCATGCCAGTTACTTTACTCAATTTTTACCATCAACGGTTAGGTTTTTAGTAACGGCAGCTTATTAGATATCGGCTTTATGCTTATTGCTGAATGCATTTTTCTAAATCATACAAACCCAATACGCTACCACGCTGTCGCCATAAATGCACCCGAAAGCCACTCTGGTTGATAAGATGCTGTGGAATGCTCGGCTATATTATTTTTATCATTGTTATTTTTATCGTTGTTTGCAATGTTACTCGTAGAGCGTTCAATATTATAGGCAATCACATCGAAGCGACATTCAAAATGAGCGTATTCAGAATGTTGTTGCAAAAAATATTTAGCCGTTTTTATAATCTTGCGCTGCTTGGCCTTGGTCACACTAAGCGCGGCATCACCAAAACTTGAACGTAATCGCTGACGCACTTCAATAAATACCAATGTCGACCATGTCTGCCCTATTTCTAACATCACCAAATCAAGCTCACCAATTTTTGGTTGCTGCCAGTTTTGAGCGATAAGCACTAAACCCTGTTGCTGCAAAAACTGACATGCCTGTTGCTCAAAGAGGCTACCTTGACGTTGCTTAGGAGACGTCAAAGCCAACGGACGATGACCATTAGTTGGCCTAGCCATAACGCATGCTCTCCTCATCTTTCATAAAAACAGCAACTCCAAAGATAGTCTGCATTTAAAATAGACTTTATGACTTATAAGTAATCACAGAATAGTCAATTCAGATTTATAATAGCACAACATGATAAACTAACTACTTTTCAGCATTTAACATCATACCTATGACTGCTTTTATAAGTGGCAATGATGATAATAGCCGAAAAACCAATCATGCTGTTTTTATTTATCATCATATTTACGAGGTTTTCATGTCTACCCCTACCGCGATGCCAGCTTGTCTATATATCGTTGCTACTCCAATTGGTAATTTAAGCGACATGACGCCGCGCGCGATTGAGACCTTAAAGCAAGTGGCTATCATCGCTTGTGAGGACACTCGTACCTCAGGGAAACTATTGGCGCATTTTAGTATCGATACCAAAGGTAGCAATACAAACGATGATGACAAGACTGCTAATAAAATTGACAACACTGACAGTACAACAGACAATAAAACTCGTGGACATAATAAGCTTTGGGCCTACCATGAGCACAACAGCGCTATCCAAACACCCAAGATTATTGAGATGATTCAACAAGGGCATTCGGTTGCATTGATTAGTGATGCAGGAACGCCACTGGTCAGCGATCCTGGTTATCAGCTGGTACAAGCGGCGCATGCTGCTGGTGTCATGGTCTCGCCTATTATCGGTGCGTCAGCTGCTATTGCCGCGTTGTCAGTAGCAGGACTACCTTCTGATCGTTTTAGCTTTATTGGTTTTTTACCTACAAAAACCCATGGTCGCCAAAAACAGCTATCAGCGTTGAAGTCGCGCACTGAAACGCTCATATTTTATGAAGCACCGCATCGTATCGTAGCAAGTTTAGAGGATATGGCAGAAGTGTTTGGTGCGGATCGCGGGGTAGCTTTTTGCCGAGAGCTGACTAAGACCTTTGAGACTGTATTCAAGTCGACTTTAGGGGAGCTTATTGAATTTGTTAAGGCTGATGATAATCAACAACGTGGCGAAATAGTTGTGGTCGTCGCAGGCGTAAACGTAGCGCAGGACGATGATGATATAAGCGTCCACGATAAGCTCTTGCAACGTCTATTAGAAGATATGTCAGTCAAAAAATCGGCGGCTCTAGCGGCTGATATTACTGGCGTCAAAAAGAACGCCTTATATCAGCGCCTCCTTGAGCTGCAAGCTTAACAATCAATGAAAGCGCTGTTTTATTTTAATATTAAAATTGGAGAGATAATCTATGTACGATGTGATGGCGATAGGCAATGCCTTGGTTGACTACGAATTTGTGTTGAGCGATGCAGCCCTAGAAGAGACAGAGCTGACCAAAGGCAACATGACCTTGGCAAACTTTGATGAGCAACAGCAAGTATTGGCATTTTTAAAACTGGCAGAAATCAAACTATCAAAAAAAGCGGGTGGCGGTTCAGCAGCTAATACCATGTTTACCTTTGCTAGCTTGGGTGGTAAGCCATTTTACGCCTGTCGCATAGGTGACGATGTACAAGGAACATTTTATATAAAAGACTTAAACGAAGCTGGCGTTGCAACCTCAGCTAAGTCGATACATACAGGTGGCGTAACTGGATCATGTGTGGTCGCTGTTACTCACGATGGTGAGCGTACAATGCAAACCTACCTTGGCACTTCAAGTGATATTACTGCTGAGAATGTCGATTTTGAAGCATTGACGCAAGCAGATTGGTTATATATAGAAGGCTACTTAGCGATGTCTGAGAGCATTCAACCCGCCATGACTCAGTTGCGCCAACAAGCAGGTATTCATGGTGCCAAAATCGCGGTCAGTTTTGCAGATCCAGCGGTAGTAAAGTTTGCAAAAGACGGTCTACTCAATATGCTAGGCAATAAAGTCGAGGTAATATTCTGCAATAGTGAAGAGGCGCGGTTATTTACTGAGAAAAAACAATATAAAGCTTCAGCACGTGCATTGCTTGAATATTGCCAGATAGCCGTCGTAACTAATGGCGCGAATGGTGCAGTTATTGCCCATAAACCTGAAAAGGACGGTGATGATATTGTTATTTATGAAGTACCAACACCAAAAGTAGCTAATGTTATAGATACCAACGGTGCAGGCGATAACTATGCTGGAGCGTTTCTATATGCCTTATCGCAGCAATACAGCTTGCCAGAATGTGGTCGTCTTGCCAGCGAAGTCGCCAGTCAAGTCATTCAACAGTTTGGTCCACGTTTAGCGTCACAAGACTATCGAGATATCGCACGCCGTGTATTGGTAGCCTAAAATTAAGCCTTTTCTACATAGTTGAACAAATAAAAAAGCCCATATCAAATCGATATGGGCTTTTTTAGATGACCAATTATGCATTAAGCAGACGCTAGAGCTTGTTCCAAATCTGCTTTGATATCTTCAATATGCTCAATACCAATAGACAAGCGCACCATATCTTCACTAACGCCTGCTTGCTCTAATTCTTGCTCATTTAACTGACGGTGTGTGGTCGTCGCAGGATGACTAGCTAGAGATTTTGCATCGCCGATATTCACCAAACGCGTAATGAGCTGTAGCGCATCAATGAAACGTGCACCAGCATCACGGCCGCCTTTCACCCCAAAGGTCAAAATCGCTGATGGCGTGCCTTTCATATACTTTTTAGCCAGCTCATGGTCTGGATGATCAGACAAGCCGGCATACTTAATCCAAGCCACTTTATCATGGCTTTTGAGATACTCAGCCACCGCTTGAGCGTTTTGGACATGGCGCTCCATGCGTAAGCTTAACGTCTCCATACCTTGGAGGATACTAAAGGCATTAAGCGGACTTAAGGCAGCACCAGTATTGCGTAATGGCGCAACGCGAGCACGAGCAATAAAGGCCGCTGCACCTACGTCTTTGACGAAGTTTACGCCATGATAGCTAACGTCCGGCTCATTCAAGAGTGGAAAACGTTCAGGATAGTCGCCCCATGCAAATGTACCACTATCAATGATTGCACCACCGATAGACGTACCCGTACCGCTCATATACTTGGTCAATGAATGCACCACGATATCTGCACCGAACTCAAATGGACGGCAAAGCGCTGGCGTCGCCACGGTATTATCAATCACCACAGGCACACCGTATTCATGGGCAATATCGCTGACCGCTTGAATATCAATGATATTGCCAAGTGGATTACCGATACTCTCTGCAAAGACCATCTTGGTCTTATCATCGATTAGATCACGAATAGAGTCAGGATTTTTATGGTCAAAGAAGCGTACTTCGATACCTTGACGCGGTAAAGTATGCGCAAATAAATTATATGTACCACCATATAGTGTCGATACGGCAACGATGTTGTCACCCATTTCACAAATGGTCTGTACTGTGTAAGTAATGGCCGCCATCCCAGAGGCAACTGCGAGCCCGCCTAATCCGCCCTCAAGCGCTGCTACGCGCTCTTCTAACACCGCATTAGTCGGGTTCATAATACGCGTATAGATATTGCCCGCAACTTTTAGGTCAAATAAATCTGCCCCGTGCTGAGTATCATCAAAGGCATATGAGCTAGTATGATAAATAGGCACCGCCACGGCTTTGGTGGTTGGCTCCACGGTATAGCCAGCATGAATCGCTAAGGTCTCTAGGTGCTGCGAATTTTTTGGGCTGTTATCAGTATTATTCTCTGGTTGTCCATCACTCATTACATACTCCTTGGCATTGGTTGAAAACGTCTTGATTAAAAAATCATCTCTAAAAAAGCTATTCTCTAAATCATAGCAATAAAAAAAGCTGAGTTCATCATAACTCAGCTTCTTTATTAAAAGAATAGCAATTTATTCAACACTTAATGACTAATATTCATAAGCCGTAAAATTAATAAGCGTTATTCATACTGTCTTTAGCAGTTATTAGGCGCTTACTTACTATTAAACCTTTATTTATAGTAGGCGTTTTCAGTGCGAGTATGGTCAGTCTCATCGACGACTTGAGTCAACTCTGGTATTTGCTGCTTGAGCTGCACTTCCACGCCTTGACGCAAGGTCATATCAACGGCTGAGCAACCTTGGCAACCACCACCGAACTTCAATACCGCGGTTAAGCCAATGCCTTCTTCTTCAATCAGTTCAAGCAATTGTACATCACCGCCATGCGCGGCCAAGCTTGGATTAATTTCAGACTGCAAGACGTAGTTGATACGCTCTTCGACACTCGCATCAGCGCCAACTTTTGGCACTTTAGAATTTGGTGCACGGAAGGTCAGCTGACCACCAAAACGATCTTTATTATAATCAATGACGGCATCTTCTAAATAAGGGACTGATGCCGCCTCAATAAATGCAGAGAAATTATCATAGGTAAAACGCAGATCGGCGCTATCTTCCTCGCCCGGCTGATTATATGCCATACAGCATTCAGCACGCGGTGTACCTGGATGTTCAACGAATATACGCACACCGATGCCGTCAGTATCTTGTTTTGACAACAAATCTGCCAAGTAACCTTGCGCTGACTCAGTAATAGTAATATTGCTTTTGGTCTCGGTTTGATCAGTATCTAATGCTGATTCGAAGTCTGTAGACTGGTCTAATTGACTGTCAGTTTGGTTGTGCTCACTCATAAGGTTTCCTATGCGTTATGACACAAATGCTATATCTGTCATGGCTGCTGTGTCGTGAATTTTGAAAAATAGGCAGATTATCAATCATCGCAGCTTATCGTTATATTGGCTTGGTTTAACTACGATTTCAATAAAGTTATAACGGCTATTATAGCGCACTCAAGCGATAATTCCGACTGCGCCACTGTGATTTAACTGTGACTGTCATAAATGGCTGCTATTGGTTTTTTTAATACTCAAATCTAAAGCGTAAATGCTGTGAAGCTATAACAACGATACAAAAACAACGATACAAAGTTGTTCTATTGCAAATACCATATCTATTAGTGACTATATTAAGACGGTATTGCCAATTATCAAGCATCGTAGTCTCTTGCGATATACAAAATAAAAAGCGCAAAGCTCTAGTAAGAGCAACTTTCCATTTTTTGGCATTTTATTAAAGTATCTTTTATTAAAGCACTGGTTATTAGAGCATCTATTATTAAAGTACTTGAACGATGTTTACTCGCTCTCTACTTAATAATGGTATCTTTTAAGAATCCTGCGTACCTATACTAAATGATTTGAGTAAATGATTTGAACGAGACCACTTTTATGATGACACAAACGCTAAATCTAGTGACCACTCAAGATGGTGAGCAAATTGCTGTTTGGCAAGTTATTGATAGCGCAAAGGATAATAGTGAGACTGATGATAATGTTGCAGCTGACAGCTCTATAGCCAAAGCGCAAAATATATTACTAACGCACGGTACGTTTTCGGACAAACACACCTGCTTAAAAATTGCAGAGCATTTAGCCAGCTTTGGTCATCACTGCTATATTATGGAATGGCGTGGTCATGGTCACAGCTCAGTGCCAAAAGATAAATTCAACTTCGAAACCGTCGCTACTTATGATTTTGAAGCAACTTTTCGTTATTTATTTGATGAATTAGAATTGGATAACTTGCATTGTGTCACTCATAGCGGTGGTGGCGTTGGCTTGACCATGTTTTTAATCCAAAACCCACTTTATGTTACCAAGCTGGTTAGCATCAGCATGTTTGCCTGCCAAGCCTATGGGGCGGTAGTAAATCGCAAAAATCACACTAAGATACTAACAGCCAAATTATTTACACGACTATTTGGCTACATCCCTGCAAAAAAACTCAAGATGGGGCCTATTAACGAAAGTTATTACACGATGAATCAGTGGTTTGATTGGAACCTACAAAAGAACTTTAAGAGCAGCTTTATTAAACAGAGTAATATTGAGCAAAGCAAGCTCGCAGAAAACATCATTGATAAAGAGGCCAATCATGATGACAGCTTCGATTATCGACAGCATATGCCAATGATTACCACGCCTATCTACGCTATTAGTGCCAAAGGCGATAACTTCATCTCTCCGACCAGTGGCTGTGAATTGTTTTTCAATGCTTTTGATAATCCTACTAACGTGTTTCGTGAATACTCCATCAGTAATGGAAATTTGGACGATTATACCCATAGCCGCATCATGATTAGCCGTAACGCTGCCAAAGAGGTCTGGCCGACGGTTGTCGCATGGATTGATAAGCACGCAAAATGACTTTATAACTATTAAACCTATATATCTATTACATCTATCCAAATTAACTTCACATAAGATAACTGAATAAGCTTGGTTGATTAGCTAAAGTTAATATCGTTAATACGGTGATATGAATAATTATAACTAAATACATAAAGGAGTATTTTATGAAGTTATATGTGATACCAGGCACATGCGCAGTCGTGCCACATACAGCACTTGAGTGGACAGGCACCGATTACGAGCTTGAGCTGTTAGATCACGACTCAGTGAAATCAGAAGAATATTTGCGCATTAATCCGCAAGGCGCAGTACCTTCGATAGTTGATGGTGAGACAATTGTCACCCAAAACATTGCTACCCAAGTCTATGTTGATGCCAACTATCCTAATGCTAATATTTTTGGTACAGATAAATCGCCTGACGGACAAGCACAGATTATGCATTGGCTAGCATTTTTAAATGCCGATCTGCATAAAGCATTTGCCCCGTTATTTGGTCCTGATGGTTTTATCGAAGATGAGTCAGCGCAAGAAAAGCTAAAAGATAAGGCAAAAGAGAACATCGCTCATCTACTAAGATTGCCCAATGAGCAGCTTGGTAAACAGGATTATCTAACAGGTACTAAAACGACCGCTGATATCTATCTTTACGTCACCCTGACGTGGGCGAAGAAGTTTGACATCGATTTGTCTGCTTATAAAAATTTTGATGCCTTTATCAAACGCATTGAAGAAGACGAAGGCTTAACCGCTGTGATTGAACAGCAAGGCTTAGAGAAAATTGGCTCACTGTAGTTTTCTATAGCTATTAACTTTTTAGTAAAGCCCTTCTAATGTTTTAGGAGGGTTTTTTATTTTATAGCCAGTTCAAAATATAGTAGATCCACTATAAAATAAATACAGCACTACTGGGATAAATTTTGCGCAGCCTCTGTCTGAATAGGCACAGCAAGCAAGGAAAGTTTGTTCCAGTAGTGCCTTATAATTTATGTACTTCTTTTATTTAGGACTGACTATAATTATTCAATTCAAAATAAAATTGTTACGTTAAAAAACAATGACTAAAATACGCTAACATCAGTGATTACACACCGCTAAACATCTTTGCACTTGTCAGCAAGTCATAGGCTGTGTCAGTATTGGCGTCATTAAATTATTTTCAACCAAAAAAATAAGTAGTAGGAAATCGGCGTCTATGAGTGAATTATCAGAGCAAAGTTCAGATAAGCAAGAGAGTAAACACTACCGCTATCTGGTATTTATTGGTCGCTTTCAACCGTTCCACCGTGGGCATAAAGCTGTCATTGACGAAGCACTAAAACGTGCTGATGAAGTAATCATGTTAATCGGTTCAGCCAATTTGCCGCGTAGTTTGCGCAATCCGTTCAGTGTCGCTGAGCGTGCAGCTATGATTCAAGGCGCTTATTCAGCGGATGAGGCAGCACGCATTCATTGCGTAGGCCTAGATGATGCACTTTATAATGACACGCGCTGGCTACAATATGTTCAAGCAGGCGTAAAATCTGTCACCGGTGACTTAAATGCTGATATCGGTCTTATCGGTCACTCTAAAGACAGCTCTTCTTATTACTTATCGTTATTTCCTAACTGGGCATCGGTTTCTGTGCCAAATTATCATAACTTATCTGCCACACCCATTCGCGACAGCTACTTAATGGGTGCATCGCCTACCCCTGAGCGCACGCCTGAGTCCACTCGAAAAGTCTTGAACGAATTTAAAAAGACGAGCCATTATCAGCAATTGCATGAGGAAGCAGGCTTTATTGATAAGTATAAAAAACAATGGGAATCTGCGCCTTATCCACCGACATTTATGACTGCTGATGCGTTGGTTGTACAGTCGGGACATATCTTGTTGGTAGAGCGTCGTAGCATGCCAGGACGAGGACTTTGGGCATTGCCAGGCGGGTTCCTTAATCCAAAAGAGACCTTATTTGATGCCTGCATCCGTGAGCTACGTGAAGAGACTCGGCTAAAAGTCCCTGAGCCCGTACTGCGCGGCTCTTGTCATAGTCAACATACTTTCGATGATCCTTACCGCTCCGCACGCGGACGCACGCTTACCCAAGCATTTTATTTTCAACTAAAGAATGACGCAAAAGGCTTGCCAAAAGTAAAAGGTGGCGACGATGCTGCTCAAGCTTTTTGGTTACCACTGGCTGAGCTTGATGCCACTATGATGTTTGAAGACCATTATGCGATCATCACCAAAATGGTTGGGTTGTAATAGCTCATTTAGTTGACCACTTAGTTCATTATCTATAAATTCTTGACCAACAAGAGTCTATATAATTTATTAATTCCCTTTAATGAACTTCTATTTTATAGATTCTATATATATTAGTTTCACCGCCCAAGCCGATAGACGGCAAGGGTCTAACCGTCGCAACTGTCATTCAAAAAAGCAGCTGTGACATCTAAAAGCAGAGGAGTTCTGTGATGTATACCAGCAATTTGAATAATCTCATTCTTAATAGCGACAGTTATAAGACCTCACATTGGGTGCAATACCCAGCTGGCAGTGAGTATCTGTCCAGTTACATCGAAGCCCGTGGTGGCGACTATGATGTGGTATTTTTCGGCTTACAAGCTTTTATTAAAGAGTACTTAAGTACTCCTATTACTCATCAAGATATCGATGAAGCTGAAACAGTAATCCATGCTCACGGTCTGACATTTAATCGTGCTGGCTGGGAGCGTTTGGTCGATAAGCATGGCGGTTATTTGCCTCTACGTATCGAGGCTATGCCTGAAGGCAGCATCGTGCCTGTATCCAATGTCGTTTGCCAAATTACCAATACTGATCCTGATTTTTATTGGTTACCAAGCTATATCGAAACTGCCCTGCTGCGCGCCATTTGGTATCCCTCCACTGTCGCTAGCGTGTCACATTATTGCAAGGGTGTTATCCGCCGTGCGTTAGAAAAGTCTGCTGATAATTCAGAATCACTCATTTTCCGTTTGCATGATTTTGGCTCACGTGGCGCTTCTAGTCATGAGTCGGTAGCGCTCGGTAGCTTAGCGCATTTGGTTAATTTCGCTGGTACCGATTCTATGACCGCTTTGGTTGCTGCTAGTCGTTGGTATCAAATGGGCAATGATATGCCAGCGTTCTCTATTCCTGCCGCTGAACACAGCACCATGACCGCATGGGGTCGCGATGGGGAGACTGCTGCTTTTGCCAATATGATTAAACAGTTTGGTGGTGAAGATAAAGCCTTTTCAGTGGTCTCTGATAGCTATGACTTGTGGAATGCCATTGATAATATCTGGGGCGATGCGTTAAAAGACGATGTCAAAAATATGGGTGGCACCTTGGTTATTCGACCAGACAGTGGCGAGCCAACCAAAGTCGTACGTGAGGCGTTAGAACGTTTGGCAGTAAAGTTTGGTACGACTCTTAACAGTAAAGGCTATAAAGTCTTGCCTGATTACGTACGTATCATTCAAGGTGATGGCATTAGCCCGCAAAGCTTAAGTAAGATCATTGATGTAGTGATGAACGCTGGCTTTAGCGCGGAGAATATTACCTTTGGTATGGGTGGTGGCCTTTTGCAGCAAGTCAATCGCGATACGATGAACTGGGCGATGAAAGCCAGCGCCATTTGTATCGATGGAATATGGAAAGACATCTATAAAGATCCAGTGACTAGCCATTCCAAACGCTCTAAAAAAGGCCGCTTAGCATTGATAAAAGATGATAACGGACAGATAAAAACCATAAAAACTGATGATTTAAATGCTGATACTGACAGTCTACTACGTGATGTATATGTCGATGGTAAACTACTCATAGAAGACAGTCTCACTAGTATACGGGAGCGTGCAGGATGGTAGCTCCTCTTAAAATGTCAGCCATTGCCAAGGATGTATTGCTCGCCCCTATTTACTTATATCAAGGTCGCAAAGTCAAACGCGATACCGTGCGCCTTCCTGAACCAGAAGGCGAAAGACACGGTCATATTCAATTACGCGACTCTACTGAGATGGTAGCAAGTGAGACTACGAAAACGCTGAGCCTAATGATTGTAGGTGACTCCGCAGCAGCTGGTGTCGGTAGTTTGACGCAGCAAGAAGCGCTTGCTGGCAAGTTGATACCTGCTTTACAGCAAAAATTAGTCACTCACACCCAGTTTGATACGCTTAGCTGGTCGTTACAGGCTACGACTGGACATACTAGTTTCGATATTTTACGTCGATTGTATGTTCTGCCTACTCCTTACCAGCCAGTTGATATTATGGTTCTGAGTGTCGGCGTTAATGACACTACATCCAATGTCTCTGCAGTAAAGTGGCAACAGCAGCTTGAGCACATTATTGCCATTGCTCAGCGTAAATTTGGTGTACGAGAGCTTATATTTTCAAGTATACCACCGATGGCGCAGATGCCAGCACTACCTTCTCCGCTTAATAACTTTATTGGTGCGAAAGCCACAAGGCTTGATCAAGTATTGGAAGGCGTTTGTGCTGAGCATAATGGTGTACATTATATGGCAGCAAACTTTACGCTAATGGCAGAAAAGCATGCCCATGGTACCCCTATCGATAGCGCCGCTATGTTTGCTAGCGATGGCTTTCACCCAAGCAGCTTGACTTATGGCTTTTGGGCACAGCAATTGGCAGAACTGATTGCTCAATTGCTTAATTCTCAGCTTGATGGGCATAGCAATTAAAAGCCTCTAAACGATAAACCACTTAAAAACGCTTAAAAAAATGCAAAAAAAACCGCTGAATTATCAGCGGTTTTTTATTACTTAGCAAAATAAGTTTACGCAATAAGCGTAAATTATTCAGCAGAATCAGCAGCTTTCTTGTTACGGCCACCAAACGCACCAAAGCGTTTGTTGAAGCTTGCAACACGGCCTTCAGTAGAAGTTTTACGCTGCTCGCCAGTATAGAACGGATGCGACGCACTTGAAATATCAAGTGGGTAGTATGGGTATTCTTTACCTTCGTATTCACGAGTAGCTTTAGTCTTAGCCGTTGAACGAGTTAAGAAAAACACGTCAGCGTTAGTGTCATGGAATAAAACTTCTTGGTAATTAGGATGGATATCTTTACGCATAATAAACTCTCTATGTCCGATGTATACACAGTATTATTGACGATGGGTCAAAGTTCTTGCAACACTGGGCATACGTAACTGAGGCACTAAGGACATCTGCAAGTCTGGCAACTGCGTCACTGGCTTATTCCAGCACCCAACACCACACCTCTGCTCACCTAGCCTTCCCCAGCGGGAAAATCAAACCGCGATTTTAACGGTTTTTAGTGTTTGATGCAAGCAGCATATAGGCTAAGTCATTGATTTTCGTGCTATCAGAAATATCGATTGTGCTGCCTATGGTACGACTACGTTCACTGAAGGTATCTCTATTAATGTCCCTATCCAAATAGATAGCGAACTGGTAGAGAACAAAGCAAAATAAAGCTAATTTCTCCTCACTAACCTTGGCTTACGAATATTCTCGCCAAGCGTTCTATAAAAAAGCAGCCATTATAATGGCTGCTTTTTTATTATTAATATTGTAGTTTTATACTTTATTTGGCTGGAACAACATGCCAAACGCCAAGCTTGTTATCACCATCTTTGTCACCAACTTTTGTATCATTGGCGTAGAAATATAATGGCTTACCATTCATTGCCCACTGGTACTTGCCATCTTCTCGTTGGAATGCAGAAAACTGACCAGAAGCTTTAGCGTTGTTAGGTGCCATAAATGCAGGCCAAGCGACTAAACAAGCGGCACCACATTCTGATTTATTCATTGAATCTTTATCAAAGGTATATAAAGTCATGTGATTGGTCGCATCAACTAACACGCCATTTTTACTAGCCACTGGCGCTGTGTTATTGCTAGTTGCTTTAACATCATGCATACCTGATTTGTCATTACCAAACACGTTGTTTAATGTAGAACAACCGGTAAGCGTTAAAACACCCGTTAATGCAGATAACATAAGAATACGTTTCATAATAACTTCCTTGTAATTAAGAACAAAATTTTGTTAGTTTAAATTTTTATGTATATTTTTACTTGTAATCTAAGCTCTGATTTATCAATACACTCAAACTTGACTTCAAGCATTTTAATATAGCATATGCTTTGAAAAAGTCGTTTCTATCAAAATATAAGTTTACAAAAGCGCGTAATTTTTACAAATTCATTAAACTAGTCTGTTTCTTACTCTAAGAATCAATGTTAACTATCATCAAAATTAATTTTGATTTTACTCTCACATCTAGTGAATCTTATCTATCTAATACTTGCTTATTCATTACTTGTCCACCCAATGCTAATCACAGCTATTCGTTGACAAAACTAATGCATCTACTTACTTATTTGCCATCATGTTGGTTATAGATTTTCGTAAAATAACGTCATGAAATACCAATACTCATAAATAATTAAAAGTATGACTATCACGATTCAATATAGACGTTGAACTTGTTGGTATCTGCACGCATATCAATACAAATAACGCATTTAACAAAATATATAAAAAGACACTCAACGAATACGCCGAGCATGACCTTATGCTAATGCTATCAAGGATATGACAACGACAATGACCCAATCTTTTATCAAAGATCAATCACAATCCGTCCAGCACGATGCTTTATCTTATACGCTAAAGAATACCGAAGCTCCTAAACGCGTTGGTATTCTGGGCGGCGGTACAGCAGGAGCAACTATTGCTATTCGCCTAGCCGCTTTAGGGCTTGAGACTTACTTATTTGAAAAGAAAAAATCGCTTATCGATGGGCCGCCAATGTGTCATTTGCATGCTGGTGGCAATCTGTATCGTGAAATCCCTGATGAAGACTGCGTCGCACTTCTCAAACAATGTATCGACATCTTGCGCCTCTATCCTTATACGATTGATGTACGTCCAACGGTATTTGCAGTGCCGACTCGCGATGAAGGGTTGCCCGAAGATTTGCTACCGCGTCTTGATATTTTAACGGATGCTTATCGTGAGCTTATTGCAAAGGACGTCAATAACAAAGTATTGGGCGCTCCTGAAAACTACTATCAGCTCTATAGCCACGAGCAGGTGCTGGAGCTGTCTGAGCGTGAGCAAGTCGCGGTGCCCAGTACGGTCGACGAATGGATGATACCGGTTGCCAAGTATTTAGATCTAAATAAAGTCAAATTTCCGCTGATTGTCGTACAAGAATACGGTTGGAATATTTTTCGTTTAGCGGCCTCTGCACAGCTAGCGTTAGCAGAATATGACCATGCGCATGTGTTTACGGATACCCAAATCAAGCAAGTAATGCCTGTAGATTGCGAGAATTGTTCGAACGCTGATCACCATGTCACTAAGTGGCGTATTGACTACCAACAAGCGAGCGAGCCGCAAACCGAGTATATCGAAGTTGATTATCTAGTTAATGCTTGCGGCTTTCGTACCGGCGTTATCGACGATATGGTCGGTGTCAAAGTCACGCGTATGGTTGAGTTTAAGTCCTCTTATATTACGCACTGGGATGATGCTGGCGGACAGATACCAGAGATTATTATCTATGGTAGTCGCGGTACGCCAGAAGGTATGGCGCAGCTCACCCCCTATCCGGGTGGCTACTTTCAGATTCACGGTATGAGTAAAGCGATTACCTTATTTAGTGATGGTTTAGTCGCCTCTAATAAAGGTAGCGCGCAGCCTAAGCTACCGCAGCAATATGTACATTATATTGAAGATGGTTGGGATAAAGCGCCGCTACAAGCGCGTAGCCAGCAAGCGATTGAATATGTGGCTGAGTTTGTACCGACATTTCATAGCGCACGTACGGTCGGTAATGCCTTATATGGTGGGCAGCAAATTCCGGGGCAGGATGACACGCTGCGGGTGGCTGATGTAAGTCTGTATTCTAATATACGCTATGCGCGCGCAGAGAATGTCAAAGCATCCTCAACTTTGATTGCTGCTGATCAGATCGTTGATGAGCTGACAGAGCTTGGTTTAGTAGATAATGATACAGCTGAAAATCGTAGCCGCTACGCCCATAAATGGTCTTATCTTTTGCACAACGATAGCTTAGCGATTGACAAGGTTGCGCGTATATTGGCCGAAGAACGTGGGTTTCCACAGGCAATGGCTGGCGTTAATCGTAGTATTTGTGAAGCAACTTCAGCTGATTTGTCCGCTGTTAAAATATAGTATTTATCATTAGCTTGTAACTTTGGGAAAGGCATAAAAAAGGGAGCAGATAACCAGTCTTTGGTCACCTGCTCCCTTTTATTTTTTATCATAATTACTGATAGCATCGCTATTAATATTATAGCGTTCTACTCAGTTAGTTTTATAGAACTTGGCTCTCGGTTCCTGCCATTTTTTCTGTATCAACCGCATCGTCTATCGTTACTAATGTCTGTAACAAGTCAATCGCTTCGTTAATGGTATTGCAAACCACCAAACGATCGAGATCCTGCTGCTTCATAAAACCTTGCTCAGTAGTATATTTTAGGTGGTCAATCATACGATCATAGAAGCCATTGATATTAAGAATGATCATCGGTTTTTCATGTTGATATAGTTGACGCCATGTGGCGATTTCCATTATCTCTTCCAGCGTTCCAAGTCCGCCCGGTAAAGTGATAAAAGCATCAGCGTACTCTGCCATAACTGTTTTGCGCGTATGCATCGTGTCAGTCAAATGCAGACGTGTTAGCTGCTCATGAGCGATTTCATGTTTAAGCATAAAGGTCGGAATCACACCGACAGCCTGCGCCCCGCCTTTTATAACTTCGTCAGCTACTGCACCCATAAGACCGATGCTTGCGCCGCCATAAACCAAGCCCATACCATTGTCTGCCAAAGCACGACCAAGCTCGCGTGCTGCTTGCTCATAGACATCACTATTGCCCAAACGTGAGCCACAATAGACGGCGACCAATGGCATAGCTAACGCTGATTTATCTACTGCTTTTTCAATATGAGCAATATCTTGACTGGTTAGTACTTCATAAGTGTCGTTGTTAATTTTCATTTGCATATAATGCCCTTAACTTTGCGTAAATTCTACGTGGATTATTGTGTTAAATTATTTTTGCTGATTTATTGATTTAGATCATTATTTTGCTTATGCCTTAGTTCAAATATCTCTACATTATTTCGTTATGTTCAGAGCGTTGCTAGCGGTATGTTAATTACGCATAATAAACATAAATGAAGTTCACGTCTATTTTCAGTTTTCTGGATATATATTTGATAAAAAATAACTCTGGCCAACAATGAGACTATTAAGCATCTTTTGTTTCATTCCTATTTGTCAGTATTTATCTTAACATAAGCCATGCTACCTAATAGTAGCAACGATTTATGACTATGACGCAATTGCAAAATTTTTTGTAAGTACTCATGAGTAAGCTCACGCTAATAGCGTACTGCCTATTAGTAATTACTACTGACTAATAAAATAACAAATTCATTAAGGTATAACGATGTACAACAACCAAGTTCCACTTTCTTTAAACCAACAAGACAATATTACTGTCACTCATGTTGATACTGCAACGAACGATCAGCCCAATACTAATATTGATACTTATTCACTGACTATAATGACCGATCATAATCGAGCGCTAGCAGCCACTGTTTATCGTCCTAAAGATGAGGTACAAGCAGCGGTCATGATAGCGCCAGCTACTGGTATTAAACGCCAGTTTTATCATAATTTCGCTAACTTTTTAGCAGAGCATGGCTTTGGGGTACTGACCTTTGATAATGAAGGTATCGGCGAATCGCTTACAACCGATTTGGCTAAGTGCGATGCATCTCTTATCAGTTGGGGACGTCACGATATGCCAGCCGTACTTGATGCCCTGCAAGATGAGTTTACCGATGCTACTCATCACTTAATTGGTCACAGCGCGGGCGGTCAGCTAATGGGTTTAATGCCAAACTATAAGGCTATCGCGTCCGTATTCAACGTTGCTTGTTCATCAGGCCGTATCAAAAACATGGATATGCCTTATAAACTTAAGGCAATGGGCTTTATGGAGGCCTTTATTCCACTCACTAACTTGACGTTAGGCTACACCCCATCAGATAAAATTGGCATGGGCGAACCGCTACCGCGCGGCGTAGCTAGGCAGTGGCGCGAGTGGTGTAATGGCGCAGGTTATATCAAGACAGCCTTTGGCAAAAGCGTACACACCCATTTTTATGATGAGCTGAGCATGCCTGCATTATGGCTCGGCTTTAGCGATGATGAAATTGCCAATAGTAAAAATATGGATGACATGATTCGCGTATTTACCAAAATGCCAGTCGAAAAACGCTTCCTTGATCCGAAAGACTTGGGGCTAAGCAGTATCGGACACATGCGCTATTTTAGTAGTAGAACCAACGCTAAAGCCCCTGAGCTGTGGCAGATGGCAGTTGATTGGCTAAATAAGCAGCAATAAGTTTAGTCTTTTATATTTTTTGCAGCTTCTGCTTTGACCCGCTTAGTCAAAGCAGAATGCAATGAAGGTGTCATATTATGAATATTACCCAGCATCCATTTCACATAGTTGATTGGCACGTCTTTGATCAGCTTACCTTTATGTTTTCCAAACGGCATCTTGCTTACAGGATTGGCTTTATTAGAAATGGCATGAGCAGCAGCAAAGTCAGTCGGCGCAATTTCTAAGCGCTCGCAGCAGGCTTGATAGAGCAAATAACACATGCGTGCATCACCTAGCGCATCATGAGCCGCGACCGTCATCCTGCTTGCCTCAGATTGTCCCAATAACTGCTCGATACATTTGGACTGTCCATAAAAACGCCACTCTGGAAAAGCAACGCGCGCTAGCCGCACGGTACATATAAGCTTGGCAGATGGGCTGCCAATTACTCGCCAATCAAAACGTACATTATGACCAATCAGGTACGTTGGTAACTCGAACTCTTCCAAATCAAAACGCTCAAGCCCAGCCACATCATCATCAGTAATGCCATGAACTTTAATCACGATTGGTGATATAGGACGACCGCTATTAAAATATTTCATCCACTCAAATCCAGTCGCCACATTGATAGTCGCAACTTGGATAGGTCGTGGATCTCGACCTTGATCGGTTTCAGTATCGATAATAAGTGCAATATTAGTCATAGAGATTTAGCCATAAATAGCAGCATTTATTTTTACATGGTATTTTATCTACGTGATGTTTTACGCAGAATTTTAAAGGAAAAGAAACGTTATATTTATGGGGCTAAAAGCCAAATATAACAACTAAGCATAACAATGCGATACAAACGTTATAGAACAAGACTCCTATAATATCAATGTAAACAATAACAAAGATTTAAGAGAAATTAATGCCATTAGATAACAAGCATCAGCACCCAAAGTCTGCATATTTAAGCCGTGTGCTAAGTGTGCTCATTAAGGCTGCTGTACTATTGACCTTATTATTTGTATTCGACAAACTACTACCGAGCATCAGCCAACAAACACAGTCGTTTGTAGTAGCGAAATGGCAACAACTTAGCTTATTACAACAAGAACTGCCCACAGAAAACAGCCTACCCAGTCCGCTACCAGAACAGCATCTAACTGATACATGGGGCGCTGCACGTAGCCAAGGCCGTACGCATGAAGGTATTGATATTTTTGCACCGCGAGGCACGCCAATACAGGCAACGACGCAAGGTATTGTCAGAAAAGTTGGTGAAAATAATTTAGGTGGGAAAGTAGTCGTCATCGTAGGTCCTGGCGGCGCAGGACATTATTATGCGCATTTAGAAGATTATGCCGACATCTCACCTAATGACTGGGTTGATGCTGGCGATATCATTGGCTATGTCGGCGACAGTGGCAATGCAAAAGGCACACCGCCACATGTGCATTACGGTATTTATATCAATGGTAGCGCAGTTAACCCCTACCCATTTTTGCAAAAAGATTAGCGCGCATAGGTGTGTAAAACTGGCCAATACTAACGGCTGCTTACACATGGTAGAGATCGACTGTAGTATCAGTCCGTAGGCGCTGACCGAACATGGGCAGCTGGGAATACTGCACTAAAAGTCGAGCCTTTGCCTTCCATCGACTCAATTTGCAAGTTGGCATCATATTGATACAAGACGTGTTTCACAATCGCTAGTCCCAACCCGGTCCCGCCTGTGGCACGACTGCGACCACTATCAATGCGATAGAAGCGCTCCGTCAAGCGCGTAATATGCTGCGGCGCTATACCAATGCCATTATCTTCGACGGCGAAGCGGCAGCCGTCTGAGGTTCTAGTCCAGCTAATGGCTATATTGCCACCTTTTGGCGTGTACTTAATGGCGTTAATCACCAAGTTAGATAAGGCACTATTTAAGTACATCTCTGACCCATACAATCCATCATAGGTGTCTATCTGCAGGTGAATGCTATGATTATATTCTTGGTTATAGGCCTGCGCGTCATCATAGATATGAGTCAGTAGCTTGGTCATATCGATATAATTCAGCTCATGGGTTTCTTCGATTTCGATTCGAGAGAGCAGCAATAAGTCATTAACAATTCTATTCATCCGTGCAGTCTGCTGGGTCATCAGCTCAAAACCGCGCCGCCACTGCGATGGCATGTCGGGCTGATCTGAAAAGTTTTCGAGATAGCCCATGAGCACTGTTAGTGGTGTTCTGAGCTCATGCGAGACATTTGCCACAAAATCGCGGCGCATCTCCTCTAAATGATGCAAGCGAGTCACATCATAAATAATCAATAACTTCTCGTCACCAAAAGGCGTGAGCTCACATTTCAAATAACGCTTAGGGTCTCGCCATGACGCCATATGAACCCCATCGTTAGGTGTGGTCATCGTCTGATAGTACTGACGAAATTCAGGTACGGTAATGAAGTCAAAAATGCTCTTGCCCTGATCGGCTGCTTGCAGTAATAGCAAATCCTCTGCGGCCTGATTCCACCACTCCAGACTATCATCATCATTCAGCAAAATTACTGCATCTTGTAGTGCCCGTAGTGAGCTTCTGATTTTCTTAAGTTGACCCATTACTTCTTGCTGAGCAACTTGCTCTTGCTTTCCCTTTTCTTGCTTACTTTGTTGCTCGTTTTCCGTAGGCGTTATCATATAATTCATTATCCTTACCACTATCTACTGCGTTATGATTCACGTGCCGTTTTTTAAAATGGTTATACTTTTTCAATGAGACTAGAGAACCGATAACCCGTACCACGAACGGTTTGAATTAAAGTATCGCAGTCGTGGGGCTTCAATAATTTACGTAAACGCCTGATGTGTACATCAATGGTCCGATCTTCAATATAGACATTACCGCCCCAAACCTGATCTAGCAATTGTGTCCGCGTATAAGCACGCTCTGGATGGCTCATAAAAAACGCCAACAGCCTATATTCTGTTGGACCAATATCAACGACCTTATCGTTAGCCATAACGCGTTGGCCTTTGGGGTCTAGGCTCAGTTTACCTATTTCGATAGGCTTATCAGCACTCAGCGCACTACTACGACGCAATACCGCTTTAATTCTTGAGATTAATTCACGTGTTGAAAAGGGCTTGGTCATATAGTCATCAGCACCAGCATCAAGGCCATGAACCTTACTATCCTCTTCACTTTTGGCCGTCAACATAATGACCGGTATCTCAGCGAGCAATTCATCACTTTTGAGCATGCGACAAAAATCAATGCCGCTTTTATCTCCGGGTAACATCCAGTCTAATAAGATCAGCGCAGGACGATGATCCACCACTTGTTGATGCGCTTCTGAGACATCAGCTGCCTGCAAACTATCAAATCCGGCCATCTCCAATGTCATCACAACCATCTCACGAATCGCTGGTTCATCTTCGACAATCAAAATCTGCTCATTATACATACGACAACCTTATTATTAAGCATTGGTAAAAGCTATATGGTACGGAAATTTAGGGTGCAAAAAAGGCGATAAACATTCACTAATGTCTGCTTATTAAACGGATTAATTATGACAGTTTGATGACATTCGCGTTTTAAACTTCTAGGGCGTGTCCTCATTTTAAAAATGGTAATAAAAATGAGTACACGCTTTAATACCTTATACTATTTCTAATAAAAAGTTTAGCGGCCCATCATTGATACTTTCGACCTGCATATCAGCAGCAAACTCACCAGTTGCAATATCAGGATATTGGGTCTTAGCATAAGCGACTAATTGCTCAAACAGTACTTGTGCTGCATCAGGTGCCATCGCGCCGCCAAAATCAGGGCGACGGCCTTTGACTGTCTTCGCCATCAAAGTAAACTGCGGTACCAACAACAACTCGCCGCCTACCTGCTGCACGTTTAAATCTAGCTTGCCATACTTAGCTGGATCATCATGATTATCAAAAATACGATAAGTTAGGATTTTATCGATCATCCGCTTTGCATTCTGCAAGTTATCGTCATGCCCTAAGCCAATATATGCCACTATTCCGTGCTCAATTGAGCCTATACAACATTCATCAACTGTAACACTAGCACGATTTACCCGCTGAATAAGTGCTTTCATAGATTACCTCCTTAAACAATTATGGTCATACGATTGAGTGCTGACCATGATAAAATACAAACACTTCTTATTATTTTCCAGCTCTATCTTCTCATCTTAATTATTATTCTGGTAACCCGTTATGACTTTATTTACCACTATCCAGCAGTTTGTACCGCAGCAAAAGATCAGCAAAGTGGCCGGACGTTTAGCCGCCAGTCGTCATCCAATAGTTAAACGCGCCTTTATTCGTAGCTTTGCCAAAGCTTATAACGTAAAGCTGGATGAATATGAACGCCAGAGCCTCAACGCTTACGAAAGCTTTAATGACTTTTTTACCCGTGAGCTCAAAGACGATGCCCGTGCTATCGATACTACCGCGCATGGCATCGTAAGTCCTGCTGATGGCATAATTTCCCAGCTCGGTCAGATAGAAGACCACAAAATGCTACAGGCTAAGGGTCGATACTACGACATCGGACAGCTACTTGCCGATAGTGAAGATGGCAGCTATTTCGCTGATGGTAGCTTTGCTACTGTCTATCTAGCTCCTAGCAACTATCACCGCGTACACATGCCATTTGCGGGAACTTTGACTAAAACTCGCTATGTGCCTGGCACACTGTTTTCAGTCAATACTACCACTGCCGCCAATATTCCTGACTTGTTTGCGCGTAATGAGCGCTTGGTTTGTATGTTCGATACGGCATACGGTAAAGCAGCAGTTGTAATGGTCGGAGCCATGATTGTCGCCGGTATCGAGACCGTAGCGACAGGCAAAATTACGCGAACCGATGATATTCAAGAAGCTGATCATGACATGAAACTTGAAAAAGGTGATGAACTTGGCCGCTTTTATTTAGGTTCAACCGCTATTGTCATATTGCCCAAAGCTGCAAAAGCTGACTGGCAAGATAACATGATGGCTAATAGTTTGGTACAAATGGGTCAGCTGTTAGGTATGGCCAATACTGACAAATAAAATACCACTAAAAAACCCAGTCAGTAGCAAGTATTTATTGCTATTGACTGGGTTTTATTTTTCTTATAGATTTACTGTGCTTTCCGAGAACGTCATACTAAAGTTATCGTCTACGTTAATAACGAAAGTGCTTAGTAATAGGATAAGCAAAAAGGATATTCTCTTCTTGAGTACCGCTTCCGATGTTATGAATAATTAGCGGCGTACCATCGGCGGCCTTCTTATCTGAGACGATACCAATATGCGGCAAATTGCCGTCTGGTAGTCGCCATGTCACAATGTCTCCTGCCAAAAAACTGTCTTTATCAGTGATAGATAGTGATTTACCATGATTATCAAAAAACACTTCGAGGTTGGTCACACGGCGATGATCAATATTCTTATCTGGTGATTTTAGGCCCCAAGTCTTTGGATATTCCGACCAACTTGACTTCATGTCGTGATTAACTAGCTGCTGTAAATCTATATTTTGTAAACGATAAGCGCGCACAATTACATCGGTACTTATGCCCGTATCCATTGGCACATCGCCGCGTGGAAAGTCCATTTGACGATAGGCAGGATCATAGCTAACTGTCACTCCGATCTGTTTTTTTGCATCCAGCGCCAGCTTATTTCCACTACTAATAGGGCTGGCAGCCATCACCGGCTGTATCATCATCAATGAGAATGCAACTGCTAAGAGAGGTTTTAAACCGTACTGCGTCACCCTATTCATTCGTTGTGCCTTATATTTATCTATTTTATGTTGAATAACATCTGATTAGGCAATTCATTATATAGCTCATTTAATAATAGTTATCTTTAATAATAATTAGCTACTTAATCAGATTACTAATGGTCTTAAAGGCCGGATCTTTACTAGTGCGACATAGCTCAAACAAGACAGTTTCAACAGTAGTAATGACCCCACCTGCGCGGCGAATACGCCGTATGGCTTGTTTTTTGTCGTACGGGAAGCGTGACCCTACAGCATCGCCAACGATTACTGGTTGCATGCCATTATCTAGTAAATCTAACGCCGTCTGCATGACACACACATGCGTCTCAACGCCAAATAGTAGAACGATACTACGATTTTGTTGTGCTAAATAATGCCATGAATCATCGTTGTCGCAAGCACTAAACGTAACTTTTTCAAAACTTTTAGCGTTATCACCTTCTAAAAGCTCAAAAATCTCAGGCAACGTATCACCGAGCCCTTTTTTATATTGCTCATTGAGCATAATAGGAATACCAAGAGCCTGTAGACCTTTAATTAATGTTGATATTTTTTTGACGATGTTCTCGTGATCGTAGATATGTGGCGTTAGACGCTCTTGTACATCAATAAGCATTGCTTGCGTGTTTTCGCGGGCAATGCGGTAGGTACGATCGGTAATCATAGTGGCCATGTTAGGTACACTCCTTGTACGCTTGCAGCAGGTCGCTGCAGACTAAATTGTTAGTTTATAATTATTAGATATACTCTTATTTAGTCATATTTCGTTCAATGCGTCAATGACCATCCTCTTTATTAACAACTTACGAACGTTGTGTCATAGAGGCTTCATTATTATTTACCAATAAAAAAGCCTCCAATCATCTGACTGGAGACTTCTTCTAAAATGCTGAAATCTTGCAAAGCTACTACAAGTTTAGAAAATTAAACACGCTCAATAATCGTAGCGATGCCTTGACCAAGACCGATACACATCGTCGCTAGACCAATTTCTGTATCAGACTGCTCCATGGCATTTAACAAGGTAACCGTGATACGAGCACCCGAACAGCCTAGTGGATGGCCTAGCGCAATTGCGCCACCGTTGATATTGACGATGTCTTGCTTGTCCGTCAAGTTCAAGGCTTTAAGGACTGACAAGCCTTGCGCTGCGAATGCTTCGTTTAGCTCGATGGTTTGCATATCATCGATGCTCATGCCAGCACGCTTAAGTGCTTTGTTCGTGGCAGGTACAGGACCGTAACCCATGATAGCCGCATCACAACCAGCGACTGCCATGCTACGAATACGAGCACGAGGTTTAAGACCTAGATCTTTGGCTTTTTGTGCGCTCATCACTAACATTGCTGACGCACCATCAGATAATGCAGATGAGGTAGCAGCAGTCACTGTACCGCCTTTAGGATCAAAAGCTGGACGTAGCTTTTGCATTTGCTCCATCGTTGCATCTGGGCGAATTACTTCATCAACGGTACATAGTTGCAGACGACCAGTCGCATCATGACCTTCGATACCGATGATTTCATTGTCAAAACGACCTTCAGTGGTCGCAGCCCATGCACGGCGATGAGATTCAAGACCAAAAGCATCTTGCTCTTCGCGGGTGATGTTGTTCATACGACCAAGCATTTCCGCAGTCAAGCCCATCATGTTTGAGGCTTTTGCATAATGCTTTGACGCTTCAGGGTTTAGATCAACACCATGCATCATACCTACGTGGCCCATGTGCTCAACACCACCGATGATGAAAACCTCACCTTGGTTGGTCATGATTTGAGCTGCAGCAGTGTGTAGCGCCTGCATAGAAGAACCACATAGACGGTTGACTGTTTGGCCGCCCGCTGTTTTTGGAATACCAGCCAGCAGACCGATGTTACGACCGATATTCAAACCTTGCTCTAGGGTTTGGTTGACACAGCCCCAAATGATGTCTTCAACGTCACGTGGGTCAAAGTCGTTACGCTCAACCAATGCACGTACTAGCTCAGCAGATATGCTATCAGCGCGGACGTGACGGAACATACCGTTTTTAGTTTTACCCATCGCTGAGCGTACGCCATCTACGATGACCACGTCTTTTGGACTTAAAGTTGTCATACTGTCTTCCTTTTCAATTTTTATTGTCAGTGTTGTCGATCCAATCTGGCTCTATACTCGTCAATCTCGCTACCAGTACGATGTGTATCTTGGTATGCAATCTGACTGTATTAAACTTTCATTGAACCGACTAAAACGGTACGTTTGCGGTCAAAGCTATCGATATAGCCATTGCTATCCGCTTCGCCAGCAAACGTACTGCACTTCATCCTAGTAATGACTGCCTATTACGCTGTTGCGTAAAAAGTTTCGCCTGCTTCTGCCATGTCGCGAATCTTTTGCGGGGCTTCATAGGCTTTGCCAAGGTATGCGTACTTTTCACACAGTGCCAAGTAGTTATCTAGACCCATTTGGTCGATATAACGGCAAGGACCACCGCGGAATGGCGGGAAACCAACGCCCATAATCATCGCCATATCCGCTTCAGATGGCGTGCTAACGATGTTGTCTTCTAGGCAGCGTACGGTCTCATTACAGAAAGCCAGCATGGTGCGGTCGATTATCGCTTGATCCTCAAACGTTTGCTTGTCGCTATCAGTCGTCGCTTTTAATAGCTCATAAGTCGCTTCGTCAGCCACTTTCTTTGGCTTACCACGCTTGTCTGTTTCATACTTATAGAAACCAACGCCGTTTTTCTGACCTAAACGCTCGTTCTCATATAAATGCTGAATCGCACCTTTATAATCAGGCTTCATGCGGTCAGGATACCCATCTGCCATGACTTCTGCACCATGGACACCAGTATCTAAACCGACGACGTCGATTAGGTAAGCAGGACCCATCGGCCAGCCAAATTTTTCCATAACTTTATCGACATGAACGAAGTCAGCGCCTTGCTTAAGTAATAAGTCAAATGCGCCGAAGTATGGGAACAATACACGGTTCACTAAGAAACCTGGGCAATCATTCACCACAACTGGCACTTTACCCATCTTAGAGGCTAAAGCAACAGTAGTAGAAATAGCTTCTTCTGAAGACTTTTCACCACGAATGACCTCGACCAATGGCATACGACTCACAGGGTTAAAGAAGTGCATACCGACGAAGTTTTCTGGACGCTCAAGTGCTTCCGCTAGGAAAGTAATAGAAATAGTCGAGGTGTTTGACGCTAGGATACAATCGTCTTTTACTAGGCCTTCTACTTCTTTTAGTACCGCACGCTTAACGTTTGGATTTTCTACTACCGCTTCGATAACGATGTCAGTTTCAGCAAAGTCACCATAGTTAAGCGTTGGACGGATACGGCTCAAGGTTTCACCCATTTTGGTTGGGGTCATTTTACCGCGATCAACCATCTTGCCTAGTAGCTTGCTGGCTTCGCCCATACCAAGATCTAATTGCTCAGACTTGATATCTTTCATAATAATTGGCAAGCCCTTGCTCGCTGCCTGATAAGCGATACCGCCGCCCATGATACCAGCGCCCAATACAGCCGCTTCATTGATGTCATGTGCTTGCTTGCTGTGCTGCTTCGCTAATTTTTTAACCAATTGATCATTTAAGAATAGACCAACTAAGCTTTCTGCTTGTGGCGTTTTCGCCGCTTTAGCAAAGTAAGTCGCTTCCACTTCAATTGCTTTATCACGTGGCAGATTTACATGCTTTTCAATCGCTTCAATAGCAAGCGCAGGCGCAGGATATTGCTTAGGATTGGCTTTGGCAAAGATCATACCTTTTGCACTGTTAAACGCCATCGCTTGCTCAAGCTGATTTAATTTAACAGGCACCAGTTTCTCTTCACGCTTCGCTTTCCAATCAAGCTCACCTGAGATACATTTTTTGACTAGGTCAATCGCCGCATCTTGCAAGTCATCAGCAGGTACTGTCGCATCAACTAGGCCTAATTTTAGTGCATCAAGCGCTTTTTTAGGTGCACCAGTTGCAATCAATTCAAGAGCATTATCGATACCAATCACACGTGTACTACGAACCGTACCACCAAAACCTGGGAAGATACCCAGTTGAGTTTCTGGTAAACCGATAATCGCTTTGTCACTCATGACGCGATATTCGCAAACTAAGGTCATCTCACAACCACCGCCAAGCGCCGCGCCATTGATAGCAGCTACTTTCGGGAACGGTAAGTCTTCAAAGCGATTAAAAGTATCATTAATACCAACGACCCACTCTTTAATCTCACTTTCTGGCTTCTTAAATGAGCCGACGAATTCAGTGATGTCAGCACCAGCGATAAAGACGCCTTTGCTTGAAGTGACGATTAAACCTTTGACGTCATCAGACTTTTCAAGTGCACTGACCGCTTCAGTAAACTGCTTATTGGTCTCAGCATCAAACTTATTCACGCTCTCATTTTCGGCGTTGTACTGCATATTGGCGATGCCATCCTCTAGCATTGTCACCGTGATGCGATTTCCTTGATATACCATTTCAAACTCCTTGCTATGTAATAAAAACTATTTGATAAAAATCAAATCATAAAAGCTACGTTTTAGAATTAAAATGAATAGCTCGTTGCTGTTAATAAAACGAGTAAAAATACTGTCAACTTGCAAGCTTGTAAACGAATAACTTGCTAAATTGAGCAGTGATGATGTCTTTATTATCCCGCGCTCACTGACATGGCGCATCGTTATTATCCTAATTTTTTGCTTCGATATAAGTCTAATGATAAATATATTCAATCAAACGTAAATTTAGACGCAGGTTTAATCCGTAGCAGGTTCATTCCCTAATAGTAACTTAACTACGGGGCTTTTGTACCATTAGACCATTTTGACGTCATTTAGTGTAGGGGATTATGCCCCCGACTGTCACAAGCTAATGCCAGACTCACAAGTCACTATTAAATTATTAGCTGGTGAACCGCTACCTAGTAAATCAATAGCTGACATTTTCCTTATGACAAGCCTGTTTTATATATCAGTCAGCTTATAGGTTATTCTTACAGTTAACATCATTAATCAACATTACAGTCAACACTTTATAAAAACACATTCAACCTACAAGTTAAATCACCAATACGTAACCAAAATAAAACAGCGCTTAGCGTGTACGTACAAGCCGTATCAGCTATCATGCTACACTAGCTTGTTATTCGTTTTTATTCACATCTTTTCTATTTCTATTCACATGGTGGTTGGTTGAGTTATGTCTGTTTCTTCTGCGCCTCGTTTTGTGCCTTTTACCAATTTTGAGCAATTCCATAGCACGTTGCGCGCGCAATTAGCGCAAGATATCGAAGTACTGTTTGCCTATGCAAGCTTACCAAATCCACTCAATGATGCTTGTCGCTATGTAATGACGGGGCAAGGCAAATTGGTGCGGCCTTTATTGGTAGCCAGTAGCTTTGTTAGCATCGATGCGAGTATTAGTACAGATATTGATATAAGTGTCATTGATATAAGTGTCGATGTAGACAACCCCTCATCTGACCCTACAAATCTGACAGACCACTTGATAAGTACTGATTTCGAGTCGTTGTTAGAAAACGACTCAGATTATGATATGTGCCGCCGTGCTGCATTGGCTGTAGAGCTGCTGCATACTTACTCACTGGTACATGACGATCTGCCATGCATGGACGATGATGAACTGCGCCGTGGTCAGCCGACTTGTCATATTGTGTTTGACGAAGCCACTGCTTTACTGGCTGGTGACGTGCTGCAAACACTCGCTTTTGAAGTGTTAACTGCCGAACTTCCAACCTTTGCACCTTTTGATTCAAACATCGCCAGCCAGCTATTAGCAGTATTTGCTCCGCGCGCTAGGCGCATGGTATCTGGTCAAATGCTTGATCTTAATGCTGAAGCCAGCGCTAATATTTTACAAGAAGATTTAGAGGCTATCCACCGTGACAAAACTGGCGCGTTAATTGAAGCCGCTATGCTGATGGGCGGAATTTGTGCTGGCGCGACCGCTCCACAGCGTATGGCATTACAAGAATGCGCGCAGCATATTGGTCTGGCTTTTCAAGTCCAAGATGATATCTTGGATGTCACCACAACCACTGACACTTTAGGCAAGCCTGCTGGTAGCGATGAAAAATTAGACAAATCTACCTATGTAAAATTAATGGGTGTGGATGTGGCAAAAAGCTACGCACAATCCTTATTTGATGATGGCAGTGCAGCCATCATTCGTGAATTGAGCAGTCGCGAGCTTAGCGATAATGAAGACAATAATGCGTTATTAGCATTGATAGAATGGTTATGGTCGCGTAAAAAATAATACAGTCAACTCAATGTAGAAACGATATAGCATGACTGGTATGAATTTTTTGCAGCCTCTGTCGGCATAGGCATAGGCATAGCAAGCTAGAAAAACTCATACCAGTCACACGTCATAAAACCATGTATCTGTTTTATTTGATATTGACTACAGATTAACAACTCCGTTAAAACTTTAATCATCAAAAACAGCTAAGAGTGGTCAACATGGACAGTACCCCTACTCCTACTATTTACCTCGGCACTGGTGGTTATAGCGATACTGACTTATTAGGCACGCTTTATCCAACAGGCACTAAAAAGGCTGACTTCTTACGTGAGTATGCTAAGCAATACGGCGCGGTAGAGATTAATAGCACTTTTTATGCACCTATTGGACAAAAAGCCTTTGCCGGTATGGTCAATAAAGCGTATGTGCAAGCAGACAGTCAGTTAAAGTTTGCCGTTAAGCTGCATCAAGACTTTACTCATGCGCGTAAAGGCACTGCCGAACACGCGCAAGCATTTCTTACTGCTCTCACCCCGCTTATCGAAGCCGATTGTCTAGCGCCTCTACTACTCCAATTCCCGCACGGCTTTGATCGTACCCGCGAGCATCGGCTCTATCTAGCCAATCTTGTTAGCTGGTTTAAAGATTATCCATTAGCAGTTGAATTTCGTCATAACGGCTGGCATACCCCGCAAGTGGTCGATAGCTTTACTGAGCAAGGCTTGATTTGGTGTAGCGTTGATTATCCTAAAGTCAGTGGTCTACCACCGTCACGGCTGATGTTTACCGAGCGTACTGGCTACCTGCGTATGCATGGTAATAATCTAAACTGGTGGGATGCGATGAGTGCGGCTGATCGTCATGATTATCGTTATAGCGAGGCGGAGATGCAGGATTGGGCGCAAGCAATTGTCAATCAGCGTCAGCATTTTGATACGCTGTATATTTTCTTTCAAAATACAGTTAATGCACATGCTTACTATAATATTGCGATGTTAAGGGAAGCTTTGAGTAGGTTTGGTTTTGAGGTGTTGTGAGATAATATTGATGCACGTAAGGTGCGTTCCACGCACCAATAACCTTTAAAACGGTGCGTGGAACGCACCCTACGAAAACCTATCGGATATTCTTTCATATGAATAAATGCCCAAACAAAGAAGTTTTTGAGTCATTATCTTCTACATTTGACCGTCTGGAAGAATCAGCATGGTTCATTCGACTTATGGAAGAAAACTATCACTCTGCAGACATGTTCAGATGGTCTTTATCATCATTTCTCAGAGCTCTAAAAGAAGTAATGCAACTATTAACGATGGAGTTGCAAAAAGATAGGGTAGCTTCTTCTTTTGTAAACGAAAAAAAAGCTGAACTTTCATCTGACCCATTAATTAAATATCTGTATAAGCAGCGAGATATTATTGTTCATAAATCAATGCTTAAACCAGCTAGTACAGGCAGTGTTGGTTTCACGAGAGGTCGAGGTATGAAATTAGGAGTTGAACTACCAATAAACCCTCTTAGTAACAGTGAAGAAGCAGTAAAAAAATATATTTATATTGCTGCGAAAGATGAAGATTTTCTAGGTATTCTTTATACGGAAGAAGATGAAAGTGGGGAATATACTTGTGTTGAACGCCAATGGCGGTTATCAGAATTTCCTGATACAGAGCTTACTGAATTAGCGGCAACTGCATGGGAGAAGGTGGCTCAGGCATTATTTGATGTGGCCGGAACAATGGGTGCCCAATTAATAAAGCCTACATTTGAACTTGATGACCCCAATAATGTTCGTTTCGAGATATATGCACCAAATTGGGTTAAAGAACAGCTAGATTATTTCAAAAAACAGATTGCTGAAAATGAAACCTAAAGATTAGAAACAGTCTTCGTCCAATTACACCTTTATGCTTGAACAAATAATATTAGGGTCTGTTGAACATTGGGAATAAATTGATGGCAAAAAAAATAGCGAAGCAGTAATCTTTAAGTTCTCACACAAAAAAGATACCGTTCGCTATGCCTCGGACAATGCTCACGAATGAGAACTGGACAAGACTAAGATTTATACTACTAGAACTTAACATCTATGACAAAGGAAATCTTAGACTAACCGTTGAAGGCGTCCTTTATCGGATGCGTGTTGGTTGTCCTTGGCGTGATCTGCCAGCTTACTTTGGCAAGCCCAACACCGTCTATAAGGCATATCAGCGTTGGTTTCGCAGCAATAAGTTGATTCAACTGTTTGCTTTATTAATCAAAGACTCAGACCTTGAATGGGTGTTTATAGACGGTACTCATATAAAAGCGCATCAGCACAGTAGTGGTGCTCATGAGACTGCGCAAGCTATTAGTAAAAGTGTGGCAGGTCGCGCTACTAAGATTCACTTAGCAGTGGATGCTCACGGTAACCCGATCAGTTTTATCGTATCAGATGGTACGACTCACGATGTTAAGGTAGCACCAGATTTAGTTGATAATATCGATCTGAGTGATACAGATATTCTATGTGCTGATAAAGGCTATGACTCTGATGCGCTGCGAGAACATATTAAACGAGCAGGAAGCTTCGATAATATTCCTAGAAAGCAGAATACAAAATTAGATAATAACCATATGGACTGGGACTTGTACAAAGTTCGCCACTTAGTTGAAAATGCATTCGCTCACTTAAAACGATTCCGAGCAATAGCCACTAGATACGACAAGCTTAAACAAAGCTATGAGAATACAGTGGCGCTAGCTTGTGCCTTTATCTGGCTTAAATTATGAATGTTCAACACGCCCTAAGTTCACATAGTAAAACTACTTATCTTCTACATAAAAAAGGACGCCTCTCAGCGTCCTTTTTTATTAATCAAATACTTAGTGGTTAAAGATTACTCTTCAACACCAGCATCTTGACCTTTATATTTAGCATTTGCGTAGTCCCAGTTCACTAGTTTGTCTAGGAACGTGTCGACGTAGTCAGGACGACGGTTACGATAATCGATGTAATACGCATGTTCCCATACATCACAAGTCAATACCGCTACTTGACCGTGTGCCAGTGGCGTATCAGCGTTAGCTGTTTTGGCGATTGATAATTTGCCGCCTTCTTTATCAGCAACTAACCATGCCCAACCAGAACCGAACTGCGTTAACGCTGCATTTTTAAACTCTTCACGGAACTTATCATAGCTACCAAAATCTTCTTCGATTTTGGCTTTTAGATCGCCAGTAGGTTCGCCGCCGCCATTGTCTGGCGTCATGCAGTTCCAATAGAACGTGTGGTTCCATACTTGCGCTGCTTGATTAAACATACCTTGCTTGCTGTCATCTTTTGACGTCGCTTCGATGATTTCTGGCAATGTTTTGTCTTCTAGACCAGAACCTGGCAGCAAATCGTTTAACTTGTTTACATAGGCAGCATGATGCTTATCATGATGATATTCTAGCGTCTCAGCGCTGATATGCGGCTCAAGTGCGTCTTTTGCATAAGGTAGGTCTGGTAAAGTAATCTTTGACATAGTTATTTTATCCTTGCTTATTTGGCCACTCGTATTTTGTTTATCTTAAAGACAATACACAAAACACCGAGCTAAATTGGCTGGGTTTATTGTTAATGAATGAACGTTATTGCTTGATGAGCTAGTCCCATCAGGATGAATCTAAAGGCTAATTTAAACAAATTAGCGTAAGCATTGTTATTCACTCAAAAGCCAAGTGATTGACTTAAAAGCTATTATTAACTTTAAATTCACAAGCTATAAGCTATAATTCACTGTAGCTTGCCAGCTATTATAGCAACACATTAGGACAATATCAGTTACCGAATGTTATAGTCCCTATTTATAAGGCTTTAAACGCTAAATACTGCGAATAAAGGTAACTATTTTCCGTTAACTCTTATTATTAATTTTCAGTATGAATAACGCAACTATTTTGAGCGAAAAAGGTTATGCGATAATATAGTCAGCATATTAGAGCCTTTAAACTTTCTGAAACCTAGTCAGTTTCATCAAACAATAACGGACGTATCTTATGAGCTATGCTTCATCATCACCCGAATCTACTCAAAATCACATGCCAAAAAAATGGGTACTCGCCAGTAATAATAAAGGCAAGCTCGCAGAATTTAAAAGACTGTTCGCTGAAGCCAACTTAGACGTTACTATCGTACCACAAGGGCAGTTAAACATTGATGACGCTGTCGAGGACGGCTTAAGCTTCGTTGAAAATGCCATTATTAAGGCGCGTCACGCTAGCCGAGTCAGTGGACTACCTGCTATTGCCGATGACTCAGGCTTATGCGTTCCCGTATTGGATAATGCACCGGGCATCTACTCGGCTCGCTATGCAGGTGAGCACGGCAATGATGCCAAAAACAACGCCAAGCTCGTCACTGACTTGCAGCCTATCCGTGATGAGCAACCAGATGCTCCTATTAAAGGCATGTTTGTTTGCGTACTAGCAATGGTACGCCATGCTGATGATCCCCTACCGATTATCGCACAAGGCTTGTGGCACGGTGAAATCTTAGATGCACCGCATGGTGATGGTGGGTTTGGTTATGATCCACTGTTTTGGTTGGCAGATATACGAGCGACAGCGGCAAGCTTAAGCGCCACTGATAAAAATAGCATCAGCCATCGTGGTCAAGCTATTCAGCAACTATTGCAACAGTTATAGTTATTTAGTTATAACCATTGATAGTCAGTACAATTAGTAGTTTTTATTAATATAAGTTTCTCAGTATTAATTTTTAGTATAAGTTTATTAGCGATTTTGCCTACCGCCTATCGTGACAGATAGCTTTTACTTTAATTAACAGATAGATTATACTGTTCTACTTTTAAAATTTTATCGAAAGAATCCGGTTATCTCTACCATTTATGAAAGAGCAATGGTGATTGAAGCGCATTAGGTAGAGAACGCTAGTGATTCACTCTCGATATTGGATATCAGATATGGTTATTTGCTCTATCTGATTATCGAGATATAAGTATCGAAAACCCTATTCATTCCAATGGCAATCGACATAACCCGTACGTATTTTGAGGTGCGATTGCCTGTTATTTTAATCATAAAGGTGTAATCAACATGGCTACAGATTTACAAGTCACAACCAACAAGCTGTCAGAAAAAGAAACTCAGCTGACTGTGAAAGTTCCTGTCGAAAAAATTCAAAACAAAGTTGAAGGTCGTATTCGCCAAGTTGCGAAAACTGCCAAGATTGACGGTTTCCGTAAAGGTAACGTCCCTATGTCGCATATCCGCTCTCAGTATGGTGCTGGTATTCAACAAGAAGTTATCAACGATGTCATCCGCGATACTGTATTTGAAGCGATTAAATCTGAAGATATCCGTGCCGTAGGCATGCCTAATATTGACGATGTAAAACTTGAAGACGACTTCTTAGTTTATCAAGCGACTGTTGAGATCTTCCCAGAAGTTGACGTCCAAGGTATTAATGAGATCGAAGTTGAGCGTCATTCTGCGTCTGTTAAAGAGGAAGACGTTGACACCATGATCGAAAACTTGCAAAAGCAGCGTGAAGAGTTCGTTGAGAAAAAAGGTAAAGCTGATAAAGGCAATCAGGTTACTTTTGACTTTGAAGGCTCAATCGACGGCGAAAAATTCGAAGGCGGCTCTGCTGAAGACTTCAAACTAGTCATCGGTAGCAACCAGATGATTCCAGGTTTTGAAGCTGGCATCAAAGGCATGAAAGCTGGCGAAGAAAAAACAATCGACGTAACTTTCCCAGAAGATTATCAAGCTGAAAACTTGGCTGGTAAAGAAGCACAGTTCAAAATCAACGTAAAATTGGTTGAAAAGTCTAAGCTACCAGAAATCAATGAAGAGTTCCTTGAGCTATTCGGCGTAAAAGAAGGCGGTGTTGAGAAGCTAAAAGCTGACGTGCGCAAAAACATGGAACGCGAAATTAAAAACGCTGCCCGTAGCCAAGTTAAGCAAGCGACTTTTGATGCATTGTTAGAAAAGAACGAGTTTGACGTACCAAACGCTATGCTAGAGCAAGAAATCGAGCGTCAACGCAACATGATGATGCAACGTTTTTCTCAGCAGTTCGGTGCGAATGCTGAGAGCTTTGATAAAGACATGCTGCCAAACGAGCTGTTTGAAGAGCAAGCGCTACGTGCTGCCCGTCTTGGTATCATCGTTGCCCGTGTTATCGACACGCAAAAAATAGAAGTAGATCAAGATCGCGTTGAAACCTTCATTAAAGAAGCAGCAGAAAACTACGAAGATCCAGCAGAAGTAATTGAGTACTACACGACTGATAAGCAACAACGTGCAAACATTGAGTCTGTGGTTCTAGAAGACCAAGTGGTTGATTATCTAATCGAGCAAGGTAAAGTAACTGACAAAGAAGTTAGCTACCAAGACCTACTTGCTGCTCAGCAACAACAGCAACAAGCTATGTAATTTAGCGTTTTAGCGCTATTGGTTTAGAATGTATTATGAATGCCCTGACAACTTGTTAGGGCATTTTTATTCGTGGTTTATGGGCTAGCCCCTTGATAATTGTGCACAGACACCCTATCAATAGGGGACAATTCTTCATATAGTGGTTTAAGTAGTTATTGTGAACGTAGCTATTATGAAAGCACAGTTATTGAGCATTATTATTAAAGTTAACTGAAATTAGATACAGCCCAATAATTAAACCAGTTATCATAGTTCCAGTTGTTGTAATGAATCATAATTATTGTTGATTACAGCAAATTCATGTTGAGCAGAGTTTAATATTTTATAACACTTAAACACGATTATTATTCGATACGCTATTTAACGTACAGCTATTACACCGTATCATTGCAAAATCCTTAGCTCATTCTATATAACTATTTTATGCAATTATTTATTTATAGGACATTTTATGACAGATTATGAACGCATCACTGCTAACCCTCATTTCGATATGCTAATGAGTGCACACACTAATGTGCAAAGCGCTCAAAATACTCAAGGTGCTTTAGTACCGATGGTCGTTGAGCAATCGTCACGCGGTGAACGCTCTTTTGATATTTTCTCGCGTCTATTACGTGAGCGCGTTATCTTTTTGACCGGTCAAGTCGAAGACCATATGGCTAACCTTATCGTAGCGCAGCTATTATTCTTAGAAGCTGAAAACCCTGATAAAGATATTCATTTATATATCAACTCGCCAGGTGGTTCAGTGAGTGCCGGTTTGGCTATTTTTGATACCATGAACTTTATCAAGCCTGAAGTATCTACCATTTGTATGGGCGGTGCTTATAGCATGGGTTCTTTCCTGTTGGCCGCTGGTCAAAAAGGCAAACGTTATGCGCTAGCCAATTCTCGCGTCATGATTCACCAGCCTTCAGGTGGTGCTCAAGGTCAGGCAACAGATATCGAAATTAATGCTCGTGAAATTCTAAAAACTCGTGCGCGCTTAAACGAGATTTTGGCTGAGCGTACTGGTCAACCAGTAGAGAAAATCGAAAAAGACGTTGAGCGTGACTTTTGGTTAGATGCCAAAGAAGCAAAAGAATACGGTCTGGTTGATGAAGTATTAGAACGCCGCCCTGCTTCGTTGTAATAGAAGCATCTGCTTTGCAGCTATATAATATGAAGTTAACGATAATACCTTTTCCAAAAACTAAATTTAACGCGGAAGATGAGCGTAAGTACTACGCCTGTAGACTTCGCGATTCTGATCAGTTTTAATGACTGCGTGTTAGCTTGTTTCTTGGGAATGGTATGAGTTTTAAATTTTAGGAGTGCCTGTATATGGCAGAAGATAACAACCCGCATTGCTCGTTTTGTGGTAAAGCCAAAAGCGAAGTTAAGCAACTAATTGCTGCTGATGATGCCAATATCTGTAACGAATGCATTGAATTATGTACTGATTTAATCGCTGATAGTGCTACCGATGATGACTCTGATGGCGATATCGATACCTCATGGGTCAATAAAAAATTGCCAACGCCTAAAGAGTTGCGTGCCAAGCTTGATGAGTACGTTATCGGTCAAGACGCTGCTAAAAAGGCGTTAGCTGTTGCCGTTTATAACCATTATAAGCGTCTAAAAGTCAGCCAAACCTTAGCTAATGACAGTAAAAAAGCTAAAATTGGCGCTGACGATGCAATGGTTGAGTTGGCTAAAAGTAACATCTTGCTGATTGGTCCAACAGGTTCTGGTAAGACTTTACTGGCGCAAACATTGGCGCGTCTATTAGATGTGCCTTTTGCGATGGCTGATGCTACTACTTTGACCGAAGCAGGTTATGTCGGTGAAGACGTTGAAAACATCGTACAAAAGCTATTGCAAGCGTCTGATTATGATGTGAGTAAAGCTGAGCAAGGCATCATCTATATTGATGAGATTGATAAAATCAGTAAAAAAGGCGATAACCCGTCTATCACTCGTGATGTGTCAGGCGAAGGCGTACAACAGGCCTTGCTAAAGCTTATCGAAGGTACGGTAGCTGCTATCCCGCCACACGGTGGACGTAAGCATCCACAGCAAGAGCTAATTCAAGTAGATACCAGCAATATCCTCATCATCGTTGGTGGTGCATTTGCAGGTCTTGATCAAGTGATTCAGCAGCGTACTGAAAAAGGCGGTATTGGCTTTAATGCTGATGTGAGCTCAAAAGATGACAGCCGTCGCAGTTCAGACTTACTACAACAAGTTGAGCCAGAAGATTTAATCAAATTTGGTCTTATTCCAGAATTGATTGGTCGTCTACCTGTACTAGCTGCATTACAAGAGCTGGATGAAGAAGCCCTTAAACAGATTTTGACAGAGCCTAAGAATGCTCTAGTTAAGCAGTACAAATATCTGTTCGATATGGAAGGTGCTGATATTAGCTTTACCGATGAAGCGCTTGCTGCTATCGCCAAAAAAGCTATGGAGCGTAAAACGGGTGCCCGTGGTCTGCGCTCTATCGTTGAAAATGCCTTACTTGAAACGATGTATGAGCTACCATCAATGAAGAACGCCAAAACAGTAATGGTTGATGAGCAGGTTATCAACGAAGGTAAAACACCTAAAATTGCTTAATTTATTGTTCAATTAAGACAGTTAATTATCATTAACTGGCTATCACTGTAGAAAAAGCGTCTAGCATATCGTGCTAAGACGCTTTTTTTATGTCTGTTTATTTGTCTTCACTGAATCCTCAAAATGTCCATTACACCGAAAATGACAGCTGCGTCTATTAATGATAAGTAGATAAAATTAAAATCATGCTAATGTAGATATTCTGTCTTAATCCCCATATTTAACTGCTGTCATTCATCTTGAATCTTAAGTTTAGATACTGACCATTAATTACTATAACAAAGGACTGTTTGTTATGCTGAATAACGTTACTGCTATGGCGAGCTCATTACGCCAACACTTGCCTTTTTCATCCAATCAAGACCATGACATTGCCCCCTATTATCGCGATCATGTCGGGGCTATCACTGGTGCCGGCTCTGGCATGGGGCGCGAGATTGCCATTCATTTAGCGCAAATGGGCTGTCATGTCGCGCTATCCGATATCAATGCTGAGCAGTTGACACAAACCAAGGGTTTACTCGTTGGTTACGATATAAAAGTGACCACCACAATACTCGATGTCTCAGACAATAAAGCGGTTGAAGCTTGGGCAGATGAGGTCATGAGCAATCATGGCAAAGTAAATTTTATCTTTAATAATGCAGGCGTGGCCCTCTACTCTACCGTAGAGGGCAGTAGCATTAGCGAACTTGAATGGGTAATGGATATCAACTTTTGGGGTGTGGTTTATGGCACTAAGGCGTTTTTGCCTTTGATTAAAAATAGCGTAAAACTCAGTGAAACCGATAGCAGTGCTGCTAAGACAGACAATAAGTCACGCCAGTTTAATGAGCATGGTCATATCGTAAATATCTCGAGCCTGTTTGGCTTAACCGCTCAGCCTTCACAATCTGCTTATAACGCCAGCAAATTCGCTGTACGCGGCTTTACCGAAAGCCTGCGCCAAGAGTTAGATATCCAGCGCTGCGGCGTGTCAGCAACTTGTATCCATCCAGGTGGTATCAAAACCAATATCGCCAACAGTGCACGCGGTAATGACAGCATAAACGACATTGGCATGCGTACTGGCCCAAAAGCTATTAGAAGTTTTAATAAATTTTTAAAATTTGATGCCAGCGAGGCCGCTTCGATTATCTTGCATGCTACCGCGACCAATCAGCCACGCTGTTTGATTGGTAATGATGCCAAGATGATAGATGCTGTACAGCGCGTATTTCCATCACGTTATAGTCAAGTGTTAAACAACGTCAATAAGTTGTCTCGTAAGTTAAAGCCGAGTCGTAATAAAAAACCAAACCCAGTTAAATAGCCTTGTTTAGAAATCCTTATTCACACAAAAAAGCGCTCAAACATTAGCAATGTTTAAGCGCTTTTTTAATCAATAGAATAATAGAAAGGTTCTTATATTTAATAAAATTAAATTAACATTTATCTTAAATATAAAAACACTTTACGTTTTTATATACTTTATATATTTATATTTGATACAATCATGTTACTGGCAACTCACAGATTGATTGCTTATTCAATCGTTTTCACGAAATTTAAGTTTATTATTGTCATCATGCAGATTAAATTATCACGAAAATACGGATTTACATATTATTTTTTATAATAAGGATATTCCAATGAAAATGATTTTACGAACCAACTTAAGGGTCAAGCCTTCCCTTTCCATCCTCATGGCTGCTATCCTTACTATTGGTACTGCGAGCATGACAGCTTGTAGTGAAACTGATACCAAGGCTGTTGACCGTGTCGAAGAAGCTGAAGCCTTAGCACGAGTAAAATCACTTGAAGCACGTGCAGCAGAAATTAGAGAGGACATGATCGCAAAGCCAAGTGCCAAACTAACCATTAGCATGCCAGATGAGTCTACTATTCCAAATGATGAATTTGGCGCAGCGGTACGCCGTGGCCTACAAATTGCCAATCATACTTATAAAGAATTGCCAGATAACGTGGGCAACCAGCTTAACTGTACCAGCTGTCACTTGGGCAACGGTTCAGAAGCCTATGCTGCACCTTGGAACGGTATGCCAGGTATTTATCCTATTTATCGCACACGTGCTGGTCGTGTCAATACCATTCAAGAGAGGATCAATGGTTGTTTTGAGCGCTCAATGAATGGCAAGGCGCTTGATTTAGGTTCAGATGATATGAACGCAATGGTGTCTTATATGAGCTGGTTGTCGCAAGACTTACCTTACGGCGTCTCACCTGAAGGCCGTGGCTTTGTTAAGGTAGATAAAACCTTAGAGCCAAACAGTGATAATGGCAAAAAACTATTTGCTGAAAAATGTAGCGTTTGTCATGGAGAGAATGGAGAAGGTCAGTATAACGATGATGGCACCTATGTTTATCCAGCTGTTGCCGGAGACAAGTCCTTTAACGATGGCGCAGGTATGGCACGAACTTATACCGCTGCATCCTTTATCAAAGGTAAAATGCCATTTGGGCAAGGCAACTCGCTAAGTGATCAAGAAGCGGTCGATATTGCTGGCTACTTTACTCATTTACCACGCCCTGTAAAAGCTAATAAAGATAAAGATTGGCCAAACGGTGATGCCCCCAAAGATGTTCGTCGTTAAAAAGGCGCTTAAGATATAGCCAAAATTTCCCGTATAAAAAGCCCAGTTAATTTAGATAGCTGGGCTTTTCTATTTTAGAAATCATTAAAGATATTCAAACTTATAAAGCTTAAGGCAGCTTCATATCACCAGCAACTAACCAGCCCATACGGCGCATCACATAAGCGACTGTTCCAGCAATCACAGCTGGTAATATAAACATTAATAAAATAATCGCTGTCCATAACTCCGTTGTGCTCATAATACCTTGCGACGCTTCAATAACGCCAAACACGCCGACCAGTCCCGCAGTTCCCATACCAGCGCCTGTAGCCGTACAGGCTAGTCCAAAGCCTACCGTCGCGATAGGACCGACGATGGCGCTAGCGATAACGGCTGGTAATAGTATTAGCGGCTTTCTTAATACATTAGGAATTTGTAGCATACTCGTGCCGAGACCTTGAGATACTACACCACTCACACCGTTATCTTTGAAACTGGCAACGGCAAAGCCAATCATATGTGCTGCGCAGCCAACGACAGCTGCCCCACCAGCCAAACCACCAAGCCCAATGGCAATACAAATCGCCGCGCTTGAAGTTGGCAGTGTCAATAAAATACCAACCACCACTGCAATGACAATACCCATTAATAATGGTTGTAGCTCAGTGGCCGCTTGGATACCTTGTCCAATGGCATCGACAGCTGCGACGATAGGTGGATTGAGTAGCGCACAGACCAATAGAGCAACACCACATACTAATAACGGCACCAACAAAATATCGAGCTTAGTCTTACCCGCGACCCAAGTACCAGCGCGATAGGCGAATACTGAGGCCAGATACGCCCCTATCGGATTACCAGGTAAAGCCACAAAGGTTGCAGGTCCGCCCACTTGCGACGTGAAAAGCGTCCCTGCCATTAGTGCTTCAGAATGTGCCCCAAGCATGCCTGCTACCAAGCAACTGAGCATGACTAACGTTGGTGCTTTAAGGTAATAAGCAATACCCACTCCGATACCAGCGCCCATCAAAATCGAAGCCAGCTTGCCGACAGCGACCAATGCGGGCAAGTCTAACCAGTCACCGATTTGTGAGATGATAAGACCAGCAATCAGGGTGACAAACAGACCTAGAGCCATACCTGTAAAGGCATCGATAAAATACTTTTGAAAAAATGTTTTAATCATGCCAGTAGATGCTGTTGCGGAGTTAGATACAGTCATAGCTATACTCTTCGTGGATGTTTGATAAGCAAGGTACAATAAAACAGCTGAGTAAAAATAAGAGATAAAAAAAACGTCATTACGACGCTTTTTTTATCATGAACAGATGACTAAAACTATTATAGATAGTTAAAACTAACGACGCTGCTCAACGATAATGGAGTCGATCCCATTATTTTGTAAGCGCTGCTGTGCAGTGGTCACTGCTTGACGGCTATTCATCGGGCGCGAAATGACTTGATAAATTGGCAGACCATTACCCGTCGTATTTTTCACAACTCTAGCGTCTACACCAGCCATCAGTACTTGCGCACGGCGGCGATCGGCTTCATCCGCATCACCGAAGCTATTGATTTGCAAAATATAAGTGGCAGCAGGTTTAGCTTGTTGGATGCTTGCAGTACCCGCACCTGTATTATTTGCTCGGTTTGCCGTATTTCCAGCAGGCGCTGACCCATCATAGGTTGCATCTTCTTCGACAATAACAATATCATCGCCACTATTGTTAGTTGCCGCACTATTACCACGATTAGGCTCAATAACGGTGCTTTCAGAGATACCGAAGTTACCTGTATCATCATTGCGACTGGCAGAGTTATTTTCAGGCTGAGTGACAACCACATCTGGCTCAAAAGCACCCATATCACCTACTTGACCATCACCTGTCTCACCAATATCTTCATCAGGAATAGTGGCCATTTCTTGATTGGGCAAAATATCATAGAACTCATAATCGCTATTATCAGTATCGGTCTCAACACGTTGTTGTACCTGACGATCAGGGTCTGTCCCAGCAGTGCTATCAGCAGGACTAAAGTTAAATAATGGTGAGAGGTATAAAAATACCCCGATCATAAGGGTTAATATGGCCCCGACAAACATCCATAATAAGCCTGATACGCTACTTGATTTGCGCTTTTCAGTCGCACCTTTAGGTTTTTTGGCTAGCATGGATCTCTTTCTCCCTACTGAATCTATCTATCATAATCAAATTATTGCTATCAGTCGCCTGTATCTGTACTACATGCTAGACGGTGCAGACAACCCTAATAAACTAAGCCCGTTGGCCAATACTTGACGTACGGCTTTAGACAAACGTAGACGCGCTTGCATCAAATCAACTTCTTCCTGACTTGGCGTCTCACCTGAGGTCAAGCTTACAGGCAAAATACGATTGGTGTCATACCAACCATGAAATAACGCGGCTAAATCTTTTAGATAATTGGTCAATACATGCGGCTCGTAACCTGTCGCGGCTCGTAGTAATGTCGCCGGATAACCTGCTAGTAGTTTAATCAGCTCATCTTCATTAGGGGCAGTGAGCAAGTTTTGATGCTCAAGACCAATCGCATCGTTCACAACAAGACCGCTTTTTTGCAGCTTCTCTAACACGCGGCAAACACGCGCATGTGCGTACTGGATATAATAAACTTGATTATCTTTGCTTTGTGATTTGGCAAGCTCTAAATCAAAATCAACATGTACCTCTGGTTTGCGTGCCACATAATAGAAACGCGCCGCATCATTACCCACTTCGTGACGCAGCTCACGTAAGGTGACAAACTTGCCCGAACGTGACGACATTTGCACTTTTTCACTACCGCGCCATAATGCCACAAACTGTACCAATACCACATCAAGACGTTCAGCATCGATACCAAGCGCTAATAGTGCCGCTTTTACCCGTGGTACATAACCATGATGGTCTGCGCCCCAGACGTTAATGACTTTATCAAAACCGCGATCAAACTTGTTTTTATGATAAGCAATATCAGAAGCAAAATAGGTCGTCTGACCGTTAGCACGGCGTACAACACGATCTTTTTCGTCACCGAAATCAGTCGATTTGAACCAAATATTACCGTCTTTTTCGTATAGATAGCCTTTTTCATCTAACACTTGCAGGGCAGGTTCAATCTCGCTATCAATAGATCTTTCACTGAACCAGCATTCATAGCGTACGCCAAAGTCGTTTAAGTCGTCTTTGATATCGGCTAAAATACTACTTAATGCCGCATTTAAAAACAGCTCATAGCTATCGCCAAGCAAGGCTTTGCTGTTGAAAATAAGCCCATCGATGTGCGCTTCTTTATCGCCTGACAGCAATGTCTTTTCGCCATCAGCGTTTATCTCAAACTGAGCATCTTCTGGCACATCTTTAGCAATTTCTGCAAAGCTATGTACATAGCTATTACCATGTTGCATTTTTAATGTCTGGGCAATATCACTGACATAGTCACCTTGATAACCATTGACTGGGAATACTATTTGCTCACCATTGGTCTCTAGATAACGTAAATAAGTACTGGTCGCCAAGATATCCATTTGACGACCGGCATCGTTGACATAATACTCACGCGTAACGTCATAACCGATTGCTTCAAGCAGGTTTGCCACGCTCATACCGAATGCGGCACCGCGTCCGTGACCAACATGTAGGCTAGACGTTGGATTGGCAGAAACGAACTCAACTTGTACTTTTTGTCCTTCAAACTGATCGCTTAAACCAAAACGCTCCTGCAACTTAAAAATATCGTCCAATACGGCAAATTTAGCTTCGGCATTTAAGAATACATTAATGAACCCCGGGCCTGCGATTTCTACTTGGCGAATATTTTGGTTTTCAGGTAACGCGCTGACAATCTTTTCAGCAAGCTGACGTGGGTTGGTCTTAGCTGCTTTGGCAGCCGTGAGCGCGATATTACTAGCAAAATCACCATGACTAAGGTCTTTAGTACGAGTAATTTGGCTATTATTCTGCCAATCAGCTGGTAGCTCACCATCAGCTTGTAGGGTGCGAATAGCATCATTAAATAGGGATGCTAGCGTATCAATTTGGGCTTGTGACATAGGGATTTGAACTCAATTAAATAAACAACAAAAAACAGTATGAAATGTAGTGAATGCGCGCAGTCGATAACTGCTTATTATAATATAGTTGATTCAAGTTAAAAGAGGGTCAAGGCAACCGAGTGCAGATGTATAAGTAATACTTCAAGCGAGGTTAATGCTGTAACTCTTTTATAGTGGATTGACTATAGCGACTGACTTTGTAGGGGAGAAATTAGTGTAAAAAGATAAGTAACCTGTAAATATAACAATCTTTGCGCTTTATTGCACTATTTGCACCAAAATTAGCGCTAAAATCTTACTGTTATGATAGCTGGCACTGATAATTAATATAGATAACAGACTTGTCAGCCTTTTAATTTAATTTAGGCCAAATTAATACGGTATGAATAGGATGATATTGCTAATTGGCGATGATAAATTTGCCATGCTAATTGTAGCGTTCCTGTTGCCCCACTAATAGCGACAGTTTATACCAACTCACTTCCGCGTTATAATGACGGTTTGTATTGTACTCCTCTATTTACTGCTCGTTTATTTTATTTATCACTGCTTATTTTATAAGTGGTGACCCGCTTTCTTTGTTAGGGCGATTGTTACGAAAAGAAGCTATAGAATAATAGATATAAATAGAGGACACGTTACTACTTTATAGGATTATGCCATGTTTGCTATTGCTGCTAGTACCGTTACCAGTTGGGGACTGTACGTATTGCTACCCATATTTATTGCGTTTCTATTCTTTATTGTTTGGGATATTTCTAAAAAATCCGAAGCTGGTCGCGCTGGTACTTTTTGGATATTTTTAGCTTTGGGAGCAGGTTTTGTGGGCTTCTTGCTCAAGCTGCTATTAGAAGTCGCCTTTAAAAAGTGGCTGATCTAAGCCTTTATCGTTGACGAATGCATAATACGCTCTAATACATAATAGGCAATCATACCGATAAGCACACCCCAAAATACCGAGCTCAACCCTAGAAACTGCATACCAGATGCAGTGGCTAAAAAAGTAATCAAGGCCGACTCTCTTTGACTGTCATTTTTCATCGCAATATGAATATTAGCTGAAATAGCGCTAATTAGTGCAAGTCCTGCCAGCGCTGCAATCAACTCTTTAGGTAGCAGGCTAAATACCGCCACAATACTACCAGCGAACAAGCCTCCTAAGATATAAAAGATACCGTTGGCGATACCAGCAATATAGCGCCTGTCTTTACATTCATGTGCATCTTTTCCGGTACATAGAGCGGCAGTAATAGCGCCCAACGCAATGGTAATGCCACCGACGCAAGCGACTGCGATAGAAGCAACGCTAAAAACACTTACAATAGGTTTCGCTGGCGTGTCATAGCCACTCAATCTTAGGATAGCCATACCGGGCAAAAACTGTCCGCTTAAGCTGACAAGAATAAGCGGAAGCGCAAGGTTAAATACCGAGCGCCACGTCCATTCTGGCGATATGAATTTAGGTATGGTTATTGTCAAGTTAATATCGACAGGATTCATTTTGCCAAATAAAACACTCAATATAACGCCGCATGACAACACCCAAATCATGGTATATCGTGGTGAGAAACGCTTGGCCAACAAATAGCATGCCAGCATACTAAAGACAATGACAGGCATCGTGTCCGTCGCCACAAACAGATCCAAGCCAAATTGAAATAAAATACCCGCCATCATACCGGCAGCAATGCCGTTTGGAATCCATTTTAAGATTTTGTCAAAGGATCCAGTGATACCGACTAAAAAGATAACAACGGCGGAGATAATGTAAGCAGCGACCGCTTCATTGATGCTCATCTCTGGAAATAAAGTAACCAATAATGCCGTACCGGGCGCCGACCAACCAGCCACAATGGGCGTTTTGTATTTGATAGATAAATAAATACCAGGTATGGCAGCACCGATAGAGATGCCCCAAATCCAAGAAGCCATCATTGCATCGGATACTTGCGCTGCTTGCGCCGCCTGAAAAAATATAACCAACGGCCCTGCATAAGCGATAAGCACGGCCAAAAAACCTGCTACCGATGCTGATAACGACCAGTCATTTTTCAAAGTTTTTATTAAACTGGCCATATTGCGTCCTTGCAACTCAGCAGTAATCAGTCAGGGCGGTTATAGAAAAAGATATTGTATTGAGTATTAACGATCTGTCAGCAGCGACTTCTAATCAAATTTATTTCTTGGCAATGATGGTCGCACGCATCGGTGCAGGATAGCCTTCAACGGTCTTTGTAGAATCATTGGGATCCAAAAAATCTGCTAACGAGTGATAAGTCATCCATTCAGTTTTGCGCTGCTCCTCAGTCGAGGTCACTGCCACATCTACGCAACGCACGTCAGTGAACCCTGCTTTTTCCAACCAGCCGATTAAGGCCGCAACTGACGGTAAAAAAAATACATTATTCATCTGTGCATAACGGTCATGCGGCACCAGTACGGTATTGGCATCGCCTTCAATGACTAGAGTCTCAAGCACTAGCTCACCACCTTTTACCAGCTGCCCTTTGAGCTGTTGCAAATGCTCAAACGGTGACTGACGATGATAAAGCACACCCATACTAAATACGGTATCAAATAGCTGACTGTGCTCAGGCAAAGCTTCAAGCGGTACAGGAATATAATGGGTACGGTAGCGGCCTGTCTCATGAGCATCTGCCGTACCAACAAAATGACGAATCGCCATAAACTGATGGTAAAACAAGCAAGACGGATCAATGATAATAACCGTATCCGCACCAGCGCCTGCCATACGCCAACCGTGATAACCAGAGCCACCACCGACATCTAATACCCGCCGACCTTTTAATGTCCCCAAATGCGGTACAACCCGTTGCCATTTCCAATCACTGTGCCATTCGGTATCAATCTTAATACCTAACTCATCATCGCCAATCTGACCACCAATTTTAAACGGCCCTTTACGCCACGGCATTAGCTGCTTTAATAACGCTGTTGTTTGTTTGCGCTGAGAGTCATTAAGACTTGCCTCAATCGTCAAGACATCACTATCCAGATCGACAGTATTAACGGTTAGTTCTGGTAAACGCGCCACCGACGCTTGGTAAGCAGGCGCATGCGCATAGTTGGCTTTGTCTTTTATATCACCTAGCCATTTCGGCAATTGCGCCAGCCACTCATAAGCGCTTGGCTGCTGCTGCGCTAATGCGAGCAAGGTTAAATACAGTTCACGTTCGGCGTGGAGAATAGTGTCGTTAAGCATAAAAGCGGATTACCATGTTGATCGAAGGATATTATAAAAGACTATATTGCCAAGAATAGTTTTTATTTAAACGCCACAATAGAGACAAAGTTTAAGAACTGAAACCACGTAAGATGACGCTCAAAACCAACCTGTGTTAAACGCGCATGATGCTCGTCTAAGGTATCGGTAATAAGGACGTTTTCTAGCGCATTACGCTTGCCGCTGATTTCCATTTCAGTATAGCCATTGGCGCGTTTAAAATCATAATAACGCTCAACCAACCACGCATCGTATTGTTCATCAAAAGCATGGGTCTTTTCAGTCAGCACCAATATGCCGCCCTCGCTCAAGGCGTTATAGATATTCTCTAATACCGCCACCCTATCAGCAGCTGGTAAAAACTGTAAGGTTAAGTTTAAGATGACCATATCACATGGTTCAAGCTTGACATCGCGGATATCGGCAGTGATGACTTCAATGTCATGCTCAGGATAATTATCACTCAGTAAAGTAGTCGCTTCAGTCGTCATCGCTGGTGAGATATCAATCGCTTTAATCTGCAAATCTTGCGGCTCAAACTCGCCTGCCAACGTCATGCTTGCTGCACCAAGTGAGCAGCCCAAATCATAAATACGACTGACACGCTGACCGCTATCATCTTGTTGACGATACTTACAATGACGACGGGCGAATATGGGCAGCATCGCCAGCACTTGACCATAACCAGGGACACTGCGACGAATCATATCAGGGAAACAAGCCACCACTTGCTCATCGAAAGAAAAACGCGCGGCTTTATCGAGCGGTGTGGTAAATAAGGTGTCATGTTTGATAGCAGGCTTGGCTTGGCTCATGGTGCGACTCGTTTTTGATTTTTGGTTTCCATAATGGAACTTTGGTTGGGAAGTGTTCAGAAGATTCGATTGATACCATTAGCCCAGAGCAGACTAACGTAGCAAAAGCCCATTATAACATTACTGTTTGTTACTTATCGCGTTTGGCTCGCCTGTTAAGCTGATTAAGTAGAGCTAAGGGTAATAAATTATTGAAAGCAATAAGTAATTGAAAAATGAAAACATTGCAACCAAATAAAGACCTTAGCTCACCTTTATAGCAATAATAATAGGAAAAACTATGCAAACCATTATATTAGGCGGTGGCTGTTTTTGGTGCACCGAATCAGTATTTTTATCAGTAAAAGGTGTGCAATCTGTTGTCTCAGGTTATATGGGTGGCGACGCGGTATCTGCTAACTATGAAGCGGTCTGCAGTGGCAACACCGGACATGTTGAAGTTATCAATGTTGAGTTTGATGAATCCATCGTACCGTTAGAGGTAATACTCGATGTGTTTTTTGCCACCCATGATCCCACCACGATGGATCGTCAAGGCAATGATGTTGGTAGTCAGTACCGTAGCGTGGTGTTCTACACTGACGAAAATCAAAAACCAACCGTTGACCGTACCATCAATAAATTGCGCGATATGGGCGTCAATGTGGTCACAGAAGTACATCCTGCTGTTGAATTCTATCAAGCGGAAGAAACGCATCAAGACTTCTTTAACAGAAACCCAGGACAAGCTTATTGCAACTTTGCGATACCACCAAAGCTTGCCAAATTACGTAAAGAATTTAGTAAATACATGGTGAGCTAACCAATGGATTGAATAAGAAGTTATTCATTTATAACAAATTTCTAGCGTAGTATTTAATTAAGGCCAAATGCTTATTATATAAGTGTTTGGCTTTTTAATACCTTTAGCATTATCACTTAAAAGGTTATTATAAAAATAACTAATAATATAAACCTTAATGAATAAAGGCGAACGTATGAACCCTGAATTTTGGCAAACACGCTGGCAGGAGAAACGAATCGGTTTTAATCAGTCTGAAGTTAATCCATTATTAATGAAGCACTTTAACCATTTAAACTTGCCTGCTGGGAGCCGCATCTTTGTGCCTTTATGTGGTAAGTCCATTGATATGGTTTGGCTAGCAGCACAGGGCTATGATGTAATTGGCGTTGAATTGGTTGAGACAGCCGTACAAGAATTTTTTGCTGAGCAAAATATCTCCCCTACCGTCTATCAGCATCTAGATAATCCAGCCGTTAAATATTATCAGGGTCCGCTTGCAGAACAGACAGTCACGCTATGGGTCGCTGATATTTTTGCGCTGACAGCTGAAGATATCGGTGGCGTTGATGCGGTGTATGACAAAGCCGCATTAATTGCTTTGCCAGCCGATATGCGTCCACAGTATAGTGAGCAAGTACGGCAGCTAAGTCGCAATACTTCACAAATTTTACTAACGTTAAATTATGATCAAAATAAAAAGGATGGACCGCCATTTTCAATTAGTGGCCCACAAGTGCAGCAATATTACGGTAGCCATTATCAAATTACTGAGCTTGAAAGCGTCGTCGCAAGTTTACATTCAGCGCCAGAGTTGGCAGTGACAGAGCATGTTTGGCTGTTGAATAATAAACGTGATTAATTAGCGCCATGACTAAGCAATAATCAAATGATGGTTAAGCAGTGATTCAATCATAACGGAGAGATCTAATGAAAATTCTAGTTAGTATCGTAAGCTTAATCGCCTTTTTGCTGGTCGCATTACCAGGTCCGCTTTATAAATTTGGTCTTCTTGACTTAGGTACTGCATTTACAGGGTTCAAATTTGGCGTGTTTGCTGGCATCGCTGCACTTGTACTGCTGGGTATACAAGTGTTATTTAAGCGTGATACAGTCAGGCTTAGTAGCGCATTGACAGCAGTGGTACTTTCTGCGATTGCTATCATTATTCCGCTTAGCATGATGAATACTGCTAAAAGTGTACCGCCTATCCATGATATTTCGACCGATTTAATTAACCCACCTGAATTTGTGGCTATTGCCCCACTACGCGCTGACGCACCAAATCCTGCCGCATACGATGGCATTGAGACTGCAGAGCAACAACGTGATGCCTATCCTGAACTGCAAACACTAACCTATACGCAACCAAAGTCTGAACTAATGGAAGCTACCGAAAAAGCCGTCAATAATTTGGGCTGGGAGCTCGTAAATAATGATGCGAGCGCAGGTATCATTGAGGCCACAGATACTACGACATGGTTTGGCTTTCAAGATGATGTCGTCATACGTGTAACTGATGAAGGTAGCGAACGTCTGGTCGATATTCGCAGTAAATCACGGGTTGGCGGTAGCGATTTGGGCAAAAATGCAGAGCGCATTCGTACCTTTATTGAAGAGTTTGAGGGAGTTTTGGGGGAGTAGTTGGGTTTAAATATGAATAGCATTTTATTGACTCCAAACTATGTTTGGGGTTGATGTCAAAAACTATAACTGTGCTCTATCCAAAACCTTCTCCTAATCTCACACCTATATCAATCTATAGTAATTATTTATAGCCTTAGTACTTCGATACCTTTTCTTTATCGTTGATATTGGTTACTCTAAAGCACTATTGTCATACTATATTTTGAGCATCTTACCTTATCTGTCACACTTTACGTTTATAGGATATTTTCATGCGTTTGACTCCATTGTCCACTTTATCTTTATTGGCTGCTGCTATTGGCTTTAGTCTAGCCAGTACTGCCCAAGCCGCTCGACCAGAAGCACCAAATTTATCCAATACTGAATTTCAGCAATGTCTAGATGATTTAAAAAACTCAAGCAAATTCCGTGGAGTTAATAGCTCTACCTTTGATAATTATCGTCCCACTCAGCCTGACCCTAGTGTCATTCAGTCGTTAAACTATCAACCAGAGTTTCAAAAGGACGTCTGGGATTATCTATCAGTATTGGTAGATAAAGAGCGCGTAGAAGATGGTATTCGTGCCAAGCGCCAATGGGCAGATACTTTGCGTAGTATTGAATCACGTTATGGTGTTAAAGCAGAACACGTACTGGGTGTATGGGGCGTAGAGTCGAACTTTGGGCAGACATTAGGCAAAAAACCATTGTTTGAATCGTTGGCTACCTTATCTTGTTTTGATCGTCGTCAAAGCTACTTTCAAGGTGAATATGCCAACGCGCTCAAAATCGTACAAAATGGCGATATCGCACCAAACGACATGACTGGCTCGTGGGCAGGTGCTTTTGGGCAGACGCAGTTTATGCCAAGCACCTTTTTAGAGTTGGCCGTCGATTTTGATGGTGACGGTCATCGCGACTTAGTCAATAACGTGCCCGATGCGCTAGCATCTACCGCGAACTTCTTAGATAAACGCGGCTACCGTACCGGTGAGCCTTGGGGCTACGAAGTCAAATTGCCTAACGGATTTTGGGCAGCATCCAATCGTAAAGATAAAAAGTCGATGAGCCACTGGCGCAATCAAGGTTTAACGCTGGCTAATGGCAACTCGTTACCTTCTGATCTTAGCAGTGCAGGTTTGTTACTTCCTGCTGGTATTGAGGGTCCTGCATTTTTAGTGGGTAAAAACTTCGATACTTTTTATTCATATAACGCTTCAGAAAACTACGCGCTTGCGATTGCCCATCTATCTGATTTGATTACTAGCGAAAACAGCAGTAAAACTGACTTTATAACGGCATGGCCAACGGATGACCCAGGTATCAGTCGTCAGCAAGCCAAAGATATCCAACAAGCCTTATTAAATGCTGGTTATGATATTGGCGGTGTCGATGGCATCATTGGGGATAATACTCGTACCGCTATACAGCAGTATCAATCTAGCCGTGGTATTTTCCCAGCTGACGGACGTGCAGGGCAAAAGTTCCATCGCCAAATCATGCAAGGTCATGTTCAACCAGGAAGCTCTCGACCTTCTATGCCAGCACCCGCTGATCGTATGGGTCAGCTGATTCAACAGCAGACGACGATTACCCCAAGTAATCCTTCATATGCATCACCGAGCCAGCCTGCAACCTCAAGTAATGTCCGCTATCGTCGTGTAGTCGGTATTGATGGCGTAACGCGCTTAGTCAGAGTCGATGAAGGCTCATAATTGCAAATAGTAGATTAATATTATTTTCGTTTAATTATTCAGTTTAGTCACAAAAAAGCCACGCTAATGATAGCGTGGCTTTTTTATATTTTTTGGTTGCTAGGAGACTTGTGCAAAGATACCTACCTAATAATGTTGATACTTAAGCAACGTTTAAACGATAGGTGGTGGATTCGGTTTGCCGTTGTCGCCATCCCAGTTGTCGCGAGCTTTTTCATCTAAGTCAGCTGGCGTTTTTGGCTCCCACTTACCATTTTCTTTCCAAGTTGCATCGCCCCAATCATTATCTTCCTCTTTTCTATCCAAGTCCTTATAGGCTTGACTAGGATCAATGCCGCGACGTTTCATGTCTGCCACTTGCTCTTCTAATGTACGAAACTGATCGGCATCATGCATAGCTTTTTCTAGGCCATCAATTTCATGATTTAGCTCATCATGTTTAGAGTTAGTCATTACGCTCTCCTTTAATAGTTTAAAATATTTGGTTCAATATGCAAAATTCCACAAAATCATTTTTTATAGATATATTATAAAAACGCTTTTTTATAAGTTTGCTTTATTTATAAAGGTTATTCGCGTCGATCAATCTGTTTGCTAACAGATTAACCTTATCTACTACCCTATTATCGCCAGTGTATAATAGATTAACAACCGCTGACACGTATGCTTTGTATTACAAAACGTAGTCTGTCATTGTCTATCATAGACAACGATAGCACTTACTGATTTTGTCGGCTAAATACTATGAAAGGCAAACATTAATAATGCATTTATATGAATAATTTAACGTACAGAGTAGATTAGTAGATTTACTTACTGTTGGTTCTCTTCAAATAGCTTTTTGGCATAGAAAGTTAGCTTCCATAATTCTTGCGACGTTCTTGCACCTGAAGCTGTCAATTGAATCCAATTCGCAGCAATTAATAGGTTCTGTAATTTGTTTAAGTCATCTTGAGCAATTTGACAGCGCGAGACTGCATGAACATTGGGCATCTTTTTTTTGATATCTTTATCTGCCTTAACAGCGATTAAGCGATTTAGACAGCCTTGTAAACCGTGGCTGGAAAAAGCCCCAGGCATTCGTACCAGCGCATGTAACACTTGTTCCCAAGTCAGACTCGTTGTCATTGTAATATCGCTTAAGTTACCACCCTCATAAGCTTGAGCACTGTACTTCATATCGAATTTTTCTAATAGATTAATTGATTGCGTTACGTTATCCGTCACATCATCGCTTTCAGTTGGCGGGCTAATGAGATTGTCGGTAGGATTATAGGATTTACGAATTACGTCAGTAGGAGTACCCGTTTCTAGCGTAGAGCCTTGCTGAGTTAAATTACTCTGTATGAGAGGCTCTTTAATATCATCTGCTTTTACCCAGCTTGGTCTCAGATTCCATTTAGCAGCTACATTGTTATAAGCGGTCTTGAGAAGCTCATCGATATTAGTACTGTCATCATAATAATAGACATCTTCTACTTGTTGCTCGACCAGACGGGTAAAATCATGCAGTTGACGACCCGTGTCAATATCGTGACTTTGAGATTTAATAAAAATGAGCATGGGTTTGAGCTTCGCTTTAGCACTCAAATAGCTCAGATGCATTTGGCTGACCCCTAAATTCTGTGTCGTGCCATAGCTGTCACCTACAATAACGACCGTATGATCGCAAGAGTCAATACATTGCCGCCCATATAAAGAGGCTTGCGGCAGTCTAGGCGAAATATCATAAGTTAAAAACGCGCGCGATTGAAAAAACACTGCCAAACCGTCTAATATTAACGGCTGCTCATGGGCTACGCATATTATATGAACGTGATAGCGACGACTTTGCAATATAACCTCTACAACGACAATGATAGTAATGACAGTCAAAAGCGCCTAAACAACTTATTTTTTACAAACTTTAACCTAGCACAATCTTAGCAAAATACAGGCAGTTTGTGAGTGCTTTATGTCAATTATTCTAATAGTGAATTATTCTGATAATGATAGTATGGTGAACTGCTATAAATTAATGTACGAAGACTCAGCCTAACAATCAAAGCATATACTGGATTTGTGTTTGCACCCCTAAAAGACGCGTTATCAACCTATCCAGCTTATCATCATGTTTAGTTGCATAAAAAATCAGTGGCGGTCTTTCGTTATTATGAGTCGTTACTGAAACCTTGGCTTGAGCTAATAGGTTTTTTTCAGCAAGCAAAGACTGTACACGTGCGGCGATGGCCTGTCCTGAGTCTACCACTTGTATGGCTAATTGCTGCGCTTTAATCTCATTAATCAAAAACTCTTTAAAAAAAGGATAATGAGTACACCCTAACACTAGGTAATCGACCCCAACATGCGCAAAACATTGTACTTGTTGTCGTAAACGTTGCGCGACCTCAGATGTCTCTGGCATTCCAGACTCTACCCACGGCACCAGCTGCGGATCAAAGTATTTGGTTACTTGAGTACCATTGGGCATCGCAATATTAGTAATAACTTGATTGAGCAATGTTCCATCTAAAGTAGCTTTGGTAGCCAGTACTGCCACATGACCACTATTGCTAGCTATTATAGCAGGCTTGAGTGCTGGTACTAAACCAACAATAGGAAGGTTTGGATAATGGCGACGTGCCGCTTCTAGCCCATGAGCAGAAGCACTGTTACAAGCAATAACGATGAGTTTACAGCCTCTTTGGTATAGCCATTCTACTGCTACTAGTGTCAGTTTTTCAATATCTTGGCTATCACGATTGCCATACGGTACGTGCAGAGTATCAGCATAATAAATATAACGTTCAGCAGGCAGCTGCTGTGCTAAATGCAGATAAACAGAAAGACCACCTATCCCTGAGTCAAATAGACCAATCGGTGCCGAGCTAGTTTTACTGTTAGCTATATTCGCTGACCTGCCTTTGCTAACCAAAAGACTGTCATCAACAAAGGGTTTATTGATAAATGCTCTATCATTAGCAGAGAGTCTATACGTTATTGAAGGCGAGACGGAATCGGCAGTACTCATAGGATAGTACTGCCATTATGGTATATTTTATAATTGAGATATTGCCTAGTAGGCTGGATATATTGGTTCACAGTGTATTGCCATGCAATTTAGTAAAGGAGGACTATAAAACATACCTATTTTAAAACATGCTAGCGTTTAGCACACAGTTTTGTACATTAATTCATGCTACAAAAAGTGAAGAATTAGCTATCAGGCATTAATAGTTGATAAGACTTGCCACCACTTTCTAAAATGAGTATCACTTCATCGTTCTGCTCTGTCAACTTACCAATTTCTGTTAAGTGATAAAACGTATTACGACCGATGAGGGCCGTTAAGTCGTTACGAACAAGCATATAAGGACGCACTTGCTCTTTTGCAATATCTTCTTGAGCTACGGTTGGCTTATAAGAGCGTAGTTCAATAGGGTGCTCGTTATCTAGACGTACCACATCACCAGTCGTGGTTGTAAACTCTAACCAGCTTACTCCATTCTCAGTGAAAATGCCCACATCATTAATCAATAACGGTACATCTTCAACTTGAATGCGCAACTTTTGCACTGGAGTCTTTAAAAAATACTCACAAGTACCATTACTCTCTTCTTTCCACAAAATAGTCGCAAATAGACTCACCAATGACTGCCGGGTCACCAAGCCACCTTCGTGCCACCATTCGCCATTGGCCTTAATGACCAAATCCATATCAGCAACCTGCTCTGGATGCCACTCATCAAGAGGTGGTATAGAACGTCCTTGACGCGTACCGGCTGAAGACTTTAAGTAGTTACTAAGGGAATCTAAATTGCTAAAATCTTGGGTGGTTCCACTATTATTTACGTTGTCAGCTATAGAACTACTTGCTAAATTGCCAGTTTCAACACCATCATTTATATTACTACTCATAGCGTTATTTCCTAATATTAGTCAGAGTTTGGCAACGACAGCATTACTATTAATTTTAGTTTCGGGTATGATAAAACGATTAGACTTTGTATGCTCATCGTATTAGTCTTACCTTAACACCGATATCTATAAATGCGTATCGTGTTTGTAGGACTTTTCTTTTATAATGAGTAACGATTTTTTATTAAAATGATGATAGGTATGTCGTTTTAATCATCCCTTACTATGTTGTTCATTAATATGATCTCAATGACGATATTGTCGATTAATGCCGCAAAGACAGTTTTTATCGGGCAGCCACATGTCTGAGAGGTAACCGTGTCGCAAGCCATATTATTTAATTGCGCCCCCAATGATACCCATAGACAAGCCACTATAGAGTTTAGGAGTAGGTATGCAAGAGCAAGATAAACAAACGCCAGTCGTTGATGCTGATATCGTCAATACTGACACGCCAGCAACTGTAGACACCACCAAACCAGATACATCGAATCCAGATATGACAAAACCAGAGTCCACAGAAGCGACTCAAGAAGTTGTTGAAAATACTCCCGCTGAAGAGATTCCAGCCGAAACTGTTGTAGCTGAAGAAGCGGTTGAAGAAGAAGCCGTCGAACACAACCCAGTTGACAAAGCACCTGCTGAAACAGCCCCTGAGCCTGCTCCAGTAGAGCCCGAAATTGAGCGCGAATCAATGGAGTTTGACGTAATTGTCGTAGGTGGCGGACCTTCTGGTCTATCAGCGGCTATTCGTTTAAAGCAGTTGGCTATCGAAGCGGGCAACGATGAGTTTATGGTATGTGTCGTCGAAAAAGGCTCTGAGTTTGGTGCGCATATTTTATCTGGTGCTGTTATTGAGCCACGCGCCTTGGATGAGTTAATACCTGACTGGAAAGCCAAAGGCGCGCCTTTAAATGTGCCAGCGATTGAAGATCGTGTCTATATGCTTGGTTCTGCGACCAAAAGTACCAAACTTATGGATTCAATCATCCCAGCTAGTATGCACAATGAAGGCAACTATATCGTCTCGCTAGCTAATGTCGTACGCTGGCTCGCTGAGCAGGCCGAAGAGCTAGAAGTCATGATGTTCCCAGGCTTCCCTGCTTCTGACATCCTATATAATGATGATGGCTCAGTAAAAGGCATATTGACGGGTGATATGGGCGTTGCAGCTGACGGTGAAGCCAAGTCTAGTTTTGAGCCGGGTTATGAGTTACTGGCCAAATATACTATTTTTGCTGAAGGCTGCCGTGGTCACCTTGGTAAGCGCTTAATCAGCCGATTTGGTCTTGATAAAGATTCTGACCCACAGCACTATGGTATTGGTCTAAAAGAGCTATGGGAAGTGACACCAGATAAGCATGAGCAAGGTGTGGTCATGCATGGCTCAGGTTGGCCATTAACTGATACTGGTTCTACTGGCGGCTGGTGGTTGTACTTTGATGAAAACAACCAAGTCAGCTTTGGTATGGTCATCGATCTGTCCTACTCCAACCCATATATGTCACCGTTTGATGAAATGCAGCGCCTCAAACTGCATCCGCTCATTCGCAACGTTTTAGAAGGTGGTAAGCGTATCTCTTATGGGGCACGCGCTTTAACCAAAGGTGGCCTTAACTCTTTACCGAAATTCACTTTCCCAGGTGGTGTACTTGTCGGTGATGATGCTGGCTTCTTGAATCCTGCGAAGATTAAAGGTACACATACCTCTATGAAGTCAGGCATGCTCGCTGCTGAAGCTATTTTCGAAGCATTAAAGGCCGACCGTCAGCATGATGATGTAGTCGCCTACAGCACTATGTATAGAGAGTCATGGCTGTATCAAGATAACTATGAAGCACGTAACTTTGCTCCTGCCATGCACCGTATGGGTCAATGGATGGGCGGGGCCTTTAACTTTATCGACCAAAATATTCTACGTGGCAAGATGCCATTGACTATTCATGATAACTTAAAGGATTACGATCAGCTCGATCGTGCGGCCCATGCCTATCAGCCAGTTTATCCTAAGCCTGATGGTAAGCTGGTGTTTGATAAATTATCGTCAGTATTTATCTCTAACACTAACCATGCAGAGAACCAGCCAACGCATTTAAAGTTAACGGATCCTACTGTACCTGTTTCTATTAATCTACCTTTGTATGCTGAGCCAGCGCGTTTATACTGTCCAGCTGGTGTCTATGAAGTGGTAAAAGATGCTGAAGGCGCTAAGTTTGTCATCAATGCGCAAAACTGCGTGCATTGTAAAACTTGCGATATTAAAGATCCTTCACAAAACATCACATGGGTAACGCCAGAAGGCGGCGGCGGTCCTAACTATCCAAACATGTAAACCATTATTGATATAGATATAGCTTAATAAAAAACCGCTCTTAATAATAAGGGCGGTTTTTTTAATGCTCATACATTCATTTGATAACTTAATGACAAAGGCTAATCGGTCCAAGCATCGCGATTAGCTTCGTCTTTTAACTTCACAAAGTCATCAGGATTGAATTTGATCTGATCACCCGTTTTGCCTTCTTTGACTTGACGCTCATAGTCGCGCAATATTCTTAGTGCCACAGGTGACAAAATTAGAATAGCTATTAAGTTGGTCAAGGCCATAAGACCCATTGATAAGTCAGCAAAGTTCCATATCGCTGGTAGGCTAGCAATTGCACCAACGAACACCATACCTAAGACCATGAAGCGGAATATCATAATCATCACTTTGGCATTTTTGGCGCCAGAGATGAATTCAAGATTTGACTCGCCGTAGCTATAATTGGCGATAATTGACGTAAATGAGAAAAAGAAAATAGCAATCGCGACGAATATAACACCCAAATCACCAACATATTGCGATAGTGCCAACTGAGTCAGCTGGATACCTTCTTGCTCAACATTAGGATCGACCACGCCAGATAAGATAATGATTGACGCAGTTGCAGTACAAATTATTAACGTGTCCATAAAGACACCCAACATTTGCATAAACCCTTGTACTGCTGGATGGTCAGGATGACTTTTCGCAGTCGCCGCAGCGTTAGGTGCTGAACCCATACCTGCTTCGTTAGAGAACAAACCACGCTTGATACCGTTAATCATAGCCTGAGCAATACCATAACCAATCACCCCACCTGCTGCTTGTTCAAAACCAAATGCTGACTTCACAATCAAGGCAATCGCTGCTGGGAATTGGCTAAAGTTAGTAACGATAATAAATAGTGCTAATAAGATATATAAGATAGCCATTACTGGTACGATTTTACCCGCGATACGCGCAACCGAACGTAAGCCACCGAATACTACTGGTGCTACCAATACTACCAATACGATACCCGTCATCCACGTTGGAATACCGAAAGCTTCATTAGTTGCCTGTGCGATGGTGTTTGACTGCACACCATTAAAAGCTAAACCGAAGGCGACTAGCAAACATAACGAGAAAAATATCGCCAGCCAGCGCTTACCTAAGCCTTTCTCAATATAATAAGCGGGTCCACCGCGATAAACATTGTCATTATGTGGTACTTTATATGCTTGCGCTAGGGTTGACTCGATGAAGCTGGTCGACATCCCGACGATCGCAGTCATCCACATCCAAAACACAGCCCCTGGCCCACCAAGATAGATAGCAATCGCTACCCCTGCCAAGTTACCAGTACCAACACGCGCTGCAAGAGACGTCATTAAGGCCTCAAAGGAGCTGATACCACCATCTTTGCGTCCTTGGTTAGAGACACGTAACAACTTCCACATGTGTCCAAAGTGTCGAAACTGAATAAAGCGTGTGGCAATAGTAAAATAAAGACCAGCACCAATTAGTACGAACATTAACAGCCCATACCAAGGGTTATTAACAATCAACCAATCATTGTTACCCCAAATTATACTAACACCATAATTTACGATGCTATTAAACAGACCTGCTATCCCTTCACCCATTTTTTCACCTTCATTTCATATATTAGTGATGCTTTGAATCACATCGTAAACTTGTATTTTCTACCTACTGATTCTGTACTTATTATTTCCACACCAAAATCTATAGAGCAACTACATGAACAACTAGTAATACGAAGGTTATTTTCGATCATTTTTCAAAGCGTCTCATATCCTTACATACACAATAACTGCACATAGCACTTCTGTATTTGTATTTTAACTTACTATGATGGTTTTAGCTCTTTTACTCTATTCAGCCAAAAGATGACGGATCTAAACTAGAATAAGATTTCTTAGCTATTCAATGAATTTCTTTAGATTGTCGGTGTTTAAAGGCCTACTATCAATCTGTATTATATTTTTCAATTTTTTATTTATAATATAAATGGCATATAATGAATATAATCATTAATATATTTATGGAATTTTAAGACTTTTAACCTAAAACGATAGATTGACAATCACTATCAGCGTTATTTTTGGTGTAGATTGAGTTAAATTTCTGTTAAATAAACATTTAGTTACAATAAGTAATTTAAATTTACTTATTGTTAATTACACAAATTTTGTATATATTCCTAATAAGTTTATGACTATCCAGTTTAGTACTAGGTCAACGTCTATGTTTGTTTGACTGGTATAGCCAATATAATACTCTTATTTATTTAAGATAATTCGTATATACATATCCACTTATTGTAATAAACATTAACTGCACATACAAAATTTAATTGGCTCAAATGATTAGATTTAATAATTAAACTTAATAATAAAAACAATATTTATCTTAGGGCAATAAACCCCTATAGAACTTAGTTTGAATTCTTATCTTTAGATATTTTAGACTTAGATTGAAAGATTTCTTACAAATAACGTCGTCAGGAAGACGAGATAAAGAAAACAGCGGAACGTTATACCACATATACCTTCCTCTATGAATACAACCAACCTATTTATAATGTTACTCAGTATCTACAATATTAAATTTAGTACCTTACAATCTATTTTCAGTGGTATCGAGCCAGTTGCTATTATTTCTTACAAGGCTTTAGTCTTATAAAAGATAGTGTAAAACTTGCTCATGTTGTTAGTAACTTTTGATTATTGATACTAGTTGATCATTCTGTTTTAGTTGTTTATGCCGTATGGCTTTATAATTACGATATAAACAATACTGCCTTAGATGGTATACGCTAAACCAAAGTGACTTGTTAGGCTCCAATCAATAATCTTGTATTTATGTCAGGCAAAAGGAGTTGTCCTATGGAGAACCACAACGATCCATCCGGTTATTGGCGCGCCAATATTCGTCTTATCTTAGGTAGCCTATTTATTTGGGCACTATGTTCTTATGGTTTTGCTATTCTTTTACGTCCTCTCTTAGCAGGTATCAAAATTGGTGGTACTGATTTAGGCTTTTGGTTCGCTCAACAGGGGTCTATTGGGGTATTTATCATCTTAATTTTCTTTTACGCTTGGCGTATGAATAAGTTAGATAAACAATATGGCGTAGACGAGGAATAGAGCATGAGTCAATTTACGATTAATATTATTTTTGTAGGTCTATCCTTCGCTTTATACTTCGGTATTGCTATCTGGGCGCGCGCAGGTTCAACTAGTGAATTTTATGTTGCTGGCGGTGGCGTACATCCGGTCGTTAACGGTATGGCAACAGCTGCTGACTGGATGAGTGCTGCGTCATTCATTTCAATGGCAGGTCTTATTGCTGCTAGTGGTTATGGCGCTTCTACCTATTTGATGGGTTGGACAGGTGGTTACGTTCTATTGGCCATGCTCTTAGCACCTTATCTACGTAAGTTCGGCAAATTTACCGTCCCTGACTTCATCGGTGACCGCTTTTATTCGAAGACTGCTGCTATGATTGCAGTCGTTTGCTTGATTGTCGCATCAACCACTTACGTTATTGGTCAGATGACTGGTGCTGGCGTTGCTTTCTCACGCTTCTTAGAAGTTGAAAACACAACTGGTCTGATCATTGCGGCAATCGTTGTATTCTTCTATGCCGTATTAGGTGGTATGAAAGGGATTACATACACGCAGGTTGCGCAATATGTGGTTCTAATGATTGCTTATACCATCCCTGCGGTGTTTATCTCACTTGAATTGACGGGTAACCCGATTCCAGGCCTTGGTTTGTTCTCAAACCATGTCGAATCAGGTATCCCTATTTTGACTAAGCTTAACCAAGTCGTTACCGACTTAGGATTTGCCTCTTATACGGCTGATGTTCCTAACAAATTGAATATGGTACTGTTTACTTTATCTCTAATGATAGGTACAGCAGGTCTACCACACGTTATCATTCGCTTTTTCACTGTACCTAAAGTGGCTGATGCACGTTGGACAGCAGGTTGGACACTAGTATTCATCTCGTTATTGTACTTTACTGCTCCAGCAGTAGGTGCTATGGCACGTCTAAATTTGATCGATACAGTTTATCCACAAGGTGTGGCTGAAGCGCCTTTAGAATATGATCAACGTCCAGATTGGATGAGAACGTGGGAAGATACGGGTCTCATTAAATACAACGATCTGAACAATGACGGTCGTATCCAGCTATATAGCGATAGTGGACTTGGTGCAGCTCAGCTAGCATTGAACACTGCCGAAGCTGAAGGTGGCGATGTTGCAGCAGCAACTACAGCCGTTGCAGAAGCACAAGCAGCACATGATCTAGAAGTCGATGGTCGCTTTGCAAATGCAGGTTGGGCTGGTAACGAGCTTGATGTAAATGCTGATATCTTAGTACTCGCTAACCCAGAAATCGCGAATCTTCCACCATGGGTTATCGGTCTTATCGCTGCAGGTGGTCTAGCAGCAGCACTATCAACAGCAGCTGGACTACTACTTGCTATTTCATCAGCGATTAGTCATGACTTGATCAAACGTAACCTAAACCCAAATATCACTGATGCACAAGAGCTAAAATATGCTCGTATCACCATGGGTGTAGCGATCGTAGTAGCTACTTATCTGGGTATTAATCCACCAGGGTTTGCCGCACAGGTGGTGGCACTGGCCTTTGGTATTGCAGGCGCATCACTATTCCCTGTACTAATGATGGGTATTTTCTCTAAGCGTATTAACAATCTAGGCGCTATCGCTGGTATGTTGACAGGCTTAATTACTATCTTAGTGTATATCTTTGTCTTTAAAGGTTGGTTCTTCATTAGTGGTACTGCTAACTTCCCTGATACTGAAGAGTATTGGTTGTTTGGTATTTCACCATTATCATTTGGTGCGGTTGGCGCCTTACTTAACTTTATCGTAGCGTTCGCTGTATCTTACGCTACTGCGCCACCACCAGCCCATATCCAAGAGTTGGTTGAGAGCGTACGTTCTCCACGTGGCGCTGGCGGTGCTGTTGATCACTAATTGATTAATTAATAATCTTAGCTGCTAGACATATCGTTTATAGTTATATCTATCACTCACAGGCAGCAGCTGCTTGTGAGTGATTTTTTTATCTCATATTTATAATAAATAATTTTAGGTTTTTAATTTATTAAACGTGTTTAATTAAACGTGCCTATCGCATTAAGGAAGATTTTATGCTTTTTGAGTTTATCGCTACCATCGCTGCTGCATTTGGTATGGCTGGTTTAGCACTAGTTATAACTCATCTCAGTAAACTGGCTGGCAAACGCGCACCAAAATGGCTGATTCCTTTATTTGCCGCTATTGGTATTTTTGGCTTTCAAATACATCAAGAGTATAACTGGTACGATCAACAAGTGAGTAAGCTACCTGCAGGTGTGAACGTTGTCAAAACAGCTGAAAGTACAGAATGGTTCCGTCCATGGTCTTATGCTAAACCACAGATATTACGCTTTATAGCAGCAGATACTGGTAATGCCAGCGTACAAGTAGATAATCCAAATGTATATTTGGTTAATTTATATCTGTTTGAAAGACGTAGAAGTGTGCAAAAGATTGCACAAGTCGTAGACTGCAACACTCCTGCACGTGCAGATTATGTGCTACCAGAGAAAGGTAGCAAGCTTACAATTGATGAGCATGTAAAAAAGACTACTGCATGGCGAGAATTGGCGACAGATGATCCGTTATTTATTAGTTTGTGCTCAAATAAAGTCTAATAACGATCACTCATACTTGTATAAGCATGCTTTGAGTTCGCTCCTAGCAGTAAACCGGCGCATAAACCACCGAAGTGCGCCGCAAATGAGATACCAGATTGTGGCATTAAGCCTTGCTTGATAGTGAGCCAATAGCCTGTTCCCATGATAATGCATGCAAGCAAATATCCCCAACGCCGAGCAAATACTGCCCCTCCTATCATGTAACCAAGCATAGCGAAACAAAGCCCTGATGCGCCGATATGAATGGATAATGGTGAGCCAATGATCCAAGTCACTAACCCCGAAGCGACGATCAGCTTTAGAACCGTGCGATAGGCATTATTTTCAAATAGACCAAACAAAAACAAAATCTGTAATAACGTTAACGTATTGCCTAATAGATGGGCGAAATTTCCGTGCATTGTCCATGAGGCAAATACACCGATCATACTGCCTATATCTAATGCACGTGGCACGATACCGAAAATGTTCCACATACCAAATAGGGCAACTTTATTCAAAAAAAACATGCCCCACATCGGCACTAGTACAAACGCATATAAACCAACAACCTGCTTAAGCCGAACCATAACCAACGTTAATAATTGTCGCCAATTCATCTCTTATCTTTTCCTTTAGTCTTTATTGCTCTAGATTGAAACATTTTCATATTATTGGTCTACTAAAGAAGAAGGATGCTGCACAGGTGTAAAAGACAGCGATGAAGCATCTTTACTGGCCGTTAAATAGCTGTTAGCGTGTAATAACGACTCTGAATGATAAGGCACCAATGCTGTAGGCACAAAGCTACGCGCAGCATCGATATGCTGAATAGAATCATCAAAAAAGATATGGGGCGCAAAGGTTTTGAGTACTGCTGTCTTTTCAAGCCCTCCTAAAAAAAATGCCATATCGACATCTACTCCCCACTCACGTAGCGTCTTGATAGCTCGCAAGTCGGCAGGTGCATTACGTGCAGTGACTAGTGCAATCTTTATCGGACAATGATGTAGTCGTGCTGGTAGTCGTTCTTGTAAGCTTGAGAGCTTAATTAACAACTCAGCATATGGGCCTTTCTCAATAGGCAAATCATGCATTTGTGCTTCACGTTCATGAAAAGCACGTAACCCTTTTTGCTTATATAGTAACTCCCCTGAATCATCAAACAGCACTGCGTCACCATCAAAAGCAATACGCAGCTGTTCAGTGTCAAGCTCATAGGTATTTACAGGAGTCGCATCAAGTATTGCACAAGCACAGATATTAGCATCTGCAACTTGCTGGGCATCATCACGATTGGTTGTCAAAAACAAATCAACGTTGAAATCAGCAATATAGGGGGCGACTGGACTACCCGAAATAAAAGCTGAGCGCGATATATTTAATTTATATTCACGAATAGCGTTTAATACTTGAATACCAGTATCAGGGCTACTTTTAGAGACAATAACTACTTCAACTAGAGGTGCTTCGATGTCTAAATCTGTGTGCTGACGACTATATTGATTTAGATTAAGCAATGCCTTAATGAGCGGATATCCTGCACCAATACTTAAATCGTCGTTCTCACGTGCTGCCATATAATCACGAAATTCTTTAACAGCAGTATTAGGTCGCTGCTGCAATAATTGTAATAAATGAGTTTCTGATTCTGATAGATCAAATAACGCGGTTGCAGAGATTGCAACTATCAGAGTATTACTAAAATCAACTGCCATGAGGGTCTCTACTTATAATGTTTTTATACATTCAAAACTCCAAGTATCCAGTTTACTACATCTTCTATGTTCTTATAATCATAAGAACTGATACAGCAATACAATGTAGTTAGTAAGTTTAAAGTAATAAATACGGTTAACTATCTGCTCTAACGTTTATTTTAATCTTATGCGGCATCAGCTGAGTAAATGACTTTATAGTGAATCCACAAAAAAGCCATATTGTTATTGCAACAATATGGCCGAAAAACACAATTTGATTCTAAAGGCTTATACTTACCTACTTATACTTATCTACTCAGTCTATCTGCGTCATTAATCTTTAAGGGGCTGTCCTAGATAACTAGTTCAGTTCCTTTTTAACCCATTGTTTTAGCTGACGTAATTGACGTTTCGGATCACTGTAGTTAAAACGCCACTCACATTCCTTTAAAAACAGATGAAAATGCTCTTTTGGGACGCCATTATATTTACGCATATGACGCTTTGCTTGACTCCAAAAGTTCTCTATTCCGTTAATATGATTACTGTCTTGTACAAACTCTTTTGAATGATTAATGCGATAATGGGTAAACGCACTGACATCAAGTGCGTTGTAACTTCTAAAGGAGTCCGTGTAAACGATACTATCAGGCTTTACTTTCTCTCTTATAATAGGGATTAAGGTATCAGCTCTGGCATCAGGGATGATACAAGCATAGACACTACCATTGCGCTTAAGCAGTCCAAAAACAGGAACTTTGTTACCAGCACCGCGACCACGTTTGCCTTTGCGTCTGCCGCCAAAGTAGCTCTCATCAACTTCTATTTCGCCTTCTAGAAGGCCTGGCTCCTGACTATTTTCATAAATCAATAGTCTTAGCCTGTGAAAGTAATAGCTAGCTGTTGTTTTATTAACACCCACTAAGCTTGCTGCTGTTCTTGCGGTAGAACCGGCAACAAATAGTTCGATAAGCTTAGTTTGTTTGTACCAACTTAATCTACTCTTTCTCATATGACTATCCTAGATTATTTTACTTATCTAGGACAGCCCCATCTTTAATTCAACAACACTAAAGAGATAGCTGGGAAAGCGACTAAAATCACCAAGCGAATCACATCAGAGACAATGAAGGGCGCCACCCCACGGAACATATCAGACAGCTTAATATGTGGCGCCATCGCCTTAATCACAAAGATATTCATTCCCATCGGCGGCGTAATCAGGCCAAGCTCCACCGTCAATACCGCAATGATACCGAACCAGACTGGATCATAGCCGAGCGCTAAAATGATCGGGAACACCACTGGAATGGTAATCACCAGCATCGCTAGGGCATCCATAAACAGCCCAAGCAAGAAGTACATAAATAAGATGCAGATGAGAACAATCATCGGACTAACTGCCAGTCCCCCGATCCATGTCGCTAATGAATAAGACAGGCGCGAGACTGAGACAAAGTAGCCGAGTGCTTCTGCCCCCAGCAGCATAAAGAACACCACCGCAGACAGTGCTAAGGTTTCAATCAATGACTGCTTGAGCCCTTGCATACGCATGCCTTTGGCCGCAGCATAGGCCCAAGAGACAAAGGCGCCGACTGCTGCCCCTTCGGTTGGGGTAAACAGACCAAAGAAAATACCGGCAATAATGACGATAAAGATAAAGCTAAAGGGGATCAAACCTGTCAGTGATAACAGTTTGGCTTTCCAAGAGGTTGGCTCTCCGCGACGGGCTAAATGCGGTTTCCAGCGCACCATAATCATGACAGTGATTGAGTACATCACCATCCCAAGCATGCCAGGCAGGAAGCCTGCGATAAACATGTCACCGACTGACTGCTGGGTTAGGATGGCATAGACCAGTAAGGCAATACTGGGCGGGATCATGATACCGAGCGTTCCACCCGCGGCTAAGATGCCGCAGGCAAAGCCTGGCTGATAGCCGTACTTCTCCATTTGCGGTAAGGCCACTTTGGTCATGGTAGAGGCGGTAGCTAGGGATGATCCTGAGATGGAGGCAAAGATGCCGGAGGAGCCAATACCGGCAATCCCTAGGCTGCCTCTAACGCCGCCAAAGATGGTGCGGGTGGCTTCAAAGAGTTTGCCGGCCATACCAGAATGGGTGGCAAAGACCCCCATCAATATAAATAAAGGAATGGCACTAAAGTCGTACTTTGCTAAGACGTCGACGGGGATGTCTTTGAGCATTTGCAAAGCGCCCCCTGTGGAAGTAACGGCGCCAAAGCCGACCAGGCCAACACCAAGCATGGCAAGTGCCACGGGGACACGGACCACGACCAGCAGGATCATGACAAGTAAGCCGATGGCTCCGATAGTTTCTGGACTCATGCGCCTGTCTCCTCGGCGTCAAAGAACTCGCCCGTTTTAAAGATGTTGATGGATTCAATTAGTGAGCGTATGGCCAGCAGTAGACTTAAGAAGGCGCTGATGGCGTAGATGGGCATCATGGAGATGCGCAGGTCTTGGGTGACTTTGCCGTATTCTATGGCGTCAATGGCGCTTTCATACAGTCCCCAAGTGAAGACGATGCCGATAATAAAGAAGCCCATCATAAAGGTGCCCATCATGTAGCCTTTCATGGCTTGGGACATTTTTTGGGTAAAGACGTCGACGATGATTTGTGAGCGTTCGACAAAGGCGGCAAAGGCGCCAAGGAGCGCAAACAACATGAAGTAGGAGACGATCTCGACGCTGCCTTTGACGGTAAAGCCAAACTCACCGCCCGTAAGCTTAAAGACATAGCGGGCAATGACGTCTAGCATGGTGGTTAAGACGATGATGACCAGACTGACGCCACCAATAAACTGGCACAGTCTGGAGATGAGGGTGCTGATTTTGATTAAAAATGCCATAAGGGGACTGCCTTTAATGGGTTAAACTTTGCAGGCGGCACTGGCGGCTTTGGCTTTTTCATAAACACCATCGGCATCCAAGCCTAAAGCATTGACATCAGCAAGATATTTCTGTGTTCCTTTTTCAAGCGGACCTTTCCAGTCAGGATCGTTAAGTGGATCAGGGATTTCGACAATTTCATCACCTTTATCTCTAGCCGCTTGTATTGCCATCTGATCATGCTTGTCAAATACTTCACCGACTTTATTGGTAAGTGCCATACCTGAGTTTTTATCAAGAACCTTTTTCAAATCATCTGGCAGACTTTCATATTTGTCCTTATTCATAGTGACCATAAGAGCTGAACTATAAAAGGGAATATTAGTATGATACTTCGTTATTTCATCAATTTTGAAAGCTGTGACTGCCTCCCAAGGGAAACTCAAACCATCAACAACACCACGTTGTAAAGAGGTATACATGTCATTAGCAGGTAACCCTACAGGTGAAGCGCCAGCACTTTCAATAATGTCACCAGCAACTGCAGAAGGACGACGGATACGCATACCCTTCATATCTGCTGGTGTACGAATCAACTTGTCTGTAGTATGCAGAGAGCCAGGTCCAGCACCATACATAAATAATAGATGCGAATCTTCATATTCACCAGCAAGCGTCCCATCATCATATAAGGTTTGTAACATACAGCCCATTTGAGTGGCTGAATTAGATAAACCAGGAAGCTCAGTAATCTGAGTTAGAGGGAAACGACCATTAGTATAGCCATGTGCTTGCGAACCAATGTCTATCGTACCTTTGGCAGCAGATTCATAAGTCACATCGGCTTTAGCAAGACCAGCTGATGGATACAACTCAACTTTTAGACGGCCATTAGAATCTGTTTCTATTTGTTTAGCCCAAGGCTCAAATACTTCTGTACTAATAGAAGATGTAGCTGGCCAAAAATGTGAAAAACGCAGAACAGTAGTTTCTTCAGAAGCAGCTGATGAAGTATCAGCATTATCAGACGTTTGATTAGAACAACCAATAAGACTCATGGCTGCCAATGCACCTATTGAAAAAAGAGGAGCTAACTTCATTATCAATTCCTTTTGATAATCACGTGAAAGGGAGTAAGACTTTATATTTAATAACCAATTAATTATAAAACTCTGTTTGTAACACTATTAAGAGTTTATTCGAAATCCATTACATAAACAATACTTTCCTATAACGTTACGAGATACTTGTTATAGCTTATAAATAAAAATACTCTTTAAAATTATCAGTTATAATGATATAAGTCAAATCATTTTAGCTGAATAATCGAAGTATCCCATAAAATTAAATAGACATAATCAGTTTATTTTTTTAAACTCGATATGTAATCATTGGATATAATTAGGTTTTTAAATAATAGAAGCTAGGAATAAAAGCCAAACAAAGAAACCCCCCCAACGAATTAACGTTGGGGGGG
>NZ_JBEFNI010000013.1:0-64189 GCF_051970275.1 Psychrobacter sp. ASPA161_9
AGGTTTAATAATTAGTTTATAACACTTTTAAATGGGTTTGGCTATATCACTAATGCGTTAAGTTGCCACACATCTTCTGAATTCAAGCCAGAAGCTTTAGATGTTTTCCAAAATAATTTTAATCAAATATTTAAAATTATTAGTTGCATAAGTTTAACAGCTAAGGATTTAAAAATGGCATCATATCCAAATGGACAAATTTACTGGGATAGCTTTTCAAGTATAAACGGTATTATAAATCTAGACATTGAAGAGTGGTGTTCATTGAGGGGAGATATACATAGTATAAATTTTAAAAATCAATATTTAAAATATATTCCTATAGTATCTTCTACAGATTTAGAAACATGCATTAAGATTAGTAGAGGTCATACTGCAATTACTATGTTACAGAGACTTTTCGCTTATTGTTTGTTCTTAGCCGGACAGCCCTATGATGAAGGTTTGGCACTTAAAGAAGCGAAGGCATTCGCTAATATTGGTGAATCCCAGATTACATCTAGTTTGAGTCAATTTTGGCTTAACTCTATTAAGTCAGGTTTAAATAATTACCCTGTTAGTTTGATCGATAATTTTTCTGATGTTCGAGTAGCATAGTAAGAGATTAGTTTTACTGAGGGTTTTACAAGTCTAACAGTGTTTTGTAGCTAAGAGCAGGATTAGCTAAAAATCTGAAATAAAAATAACGACCCTCAAAAGCATTCTTTATCCAACAAATTCTCCAACAACCTACACAAAGTCATCCTACAAAACAGTCGCCATATTACGCTCAGCAAGCCCCGTTATAAAGACATACGGATTGACGCTAGCGCTACCGGGAATTAACGCACCGTCTTGCACGTAGATGTTTTCGTGCCCTTCGACGCGGCCAACTTCATCGGTCGCTTTGCCGAGTACGCATCTGCTATTCAGGTTTTATCGCTTAATCCCCTCACTAATATCAGGTAGCAATTCATCAACCTGATGCTGGCTAAACACCTTGGCTCCCCTCGACACCGTGGCGATACCTACACCTAGCTTTGCACTAATCTCTCTTTGCGTGACGCCTTGCTGTAGTAAGGCAAATATGGTTAAGCGGTTAGCCAGCTCTGTTTGCTCTTTTTCTGTCATGAGCGCATCGAATATCGCTGATAGACGTTCTGTATTATCAGTTTCAACCAATAGCTTTAGTAGATAATCATAAGCGTCGCTTGCCTGATTGTTCGCCTGAATGTCTTCTTGTAGCATTTTAATACTCCTTCTAATAGTTTCATCTCACTCTCAATTTAGTATGGACTATCGTGGGGTGCATTCCATGCACCACTACTACAACGTTTGACTGGTGCTTAAAAAGCACCCTACGCCGATGATTTTGGATAGTTAAGAGTGGGATAAGTTTGCTATAAATACGTGCAAATCAATTCTAGTTATTGACCTCATACAGGACTTAACTTAAAATACGTTTCAGTGTACTAGAACATAGATACAATGGCCTTATTATAACGCCATAAAAATAATTTGCTTGAATAATTTTTCAAATACTAAAACTTCAAATACTAGGGTTTAACGATGACAACAGAAAATACGACAGACAGCTATGGCCTACATCACTCTATTTTGCCGAGTAGCGAGGGCTTATATGGTGAGTTCGGTGGCAAAATAGGTCATCCAGAACTTGCCAAAGCCATGGAAGAAATCGAAGTAGGATTTCGTGAGATTATCAAAGACGAAGATTTTATCGCTGAGATGAAGCGTTTGCGCGAGACTTACGTCGGCAGACCAAGCCCGATATTTCATGCCAGACGCTTAAGCGAACATTGCGGCGGCGCGCAGATTTATTTTAAGCGTGAAGACCTAAATCATACTGGCGCGCATAAGATTAATCACTGTTTGGGTGAAGTGTTATTGGCGAAGAAGCTCGGTAAAACCAAAGTCATCGCGGAGACAGGCGCAGGGCAACATGGGGTGGCATTAGCAACCGCAGCGGCATTGATGGGTCTTGAGTGTGAGATTCATATGGGCGTGGTCGATATTAAAAAAGAGCATCCTAATGTCAGTCGTATGAAAGTATTGGGCGCTAACATCGTCCCTGTATCACGCGGGGCAGGGACGCTAAAAGAAGCGGTCGACAGCGCCTTTGAGACCTATCTTAATGAGCTTGATAGCAGTATGTTCGCCATTGGCTCAGCTTTGGGCCCTGCACCATATCCTGAGATTGTCAGCTATTTCCAATCAGTCGTTGGACGTGAAGCCCGCGTACAATTTTTAGATACCACTGGTAAATTGCCTAATAAAGTGGTCGCCTGCGTCGGTGGTGGCTCTAATGCTATCGGTATATTCAGTGGCTTTTTGGGCGATGAGAGCGTTGAAAAAGTAGGAGTGGAGCCAGCTGGAGAGGGTTTAGATACGCCCAATCATGCTGCAACGATGACATTGGGTGTGAAAGGTGAGATTCATGGCTTTAAGTGCTATGTGCTACTCGATAAGGATGGCGAGCCAGCCCCCGTACACTCGATTGCCTCTGGTTTGGACTATCCCGGCGTTGGCCCGCAGCATTCGCTGTTACGTGATATGCAGCTGGCGACTTATGAGTCGGCGACAGATGCAGAGTGTCTAGAGGCCTTTATGGCGCTATCACGATTAGAAGGTATCATTCCCGCTTTGGAAACCGCCCATGCCATTGCCTATGCGATGAGAGTTGCCAAAGATATGTCACCTGATGAGACGATTTTGGTTAATTTATCAGGGCGCGGCGACAAGGATATTGATTTTATCTTGGATAAAGTAAAGTTATAAATAATTAATTACCGACAAATACATAAAACAGCACCTATCAAGCGATTAAAAAGTTATCATCGTGGCGTTTTTAACGACATAATGTTTTTAATAATATAACTTTTTACGACTTAGCATTCTTCAAAACTTATAGTCGGTTCAATTTAAAAGTGGTACAAGGCAACCGAGTGCAGATGTATATCTAATACTTCAATCGAGGTTAACGCTGTCACACTTTTATAGTGGATTGACTATAGAAAATGTAGTCTAAACGCTTAATAGGATTAACCAGTGACTAAACGCGACCTCATCATCTTTTTTACCCTCTCTTTTATGTGGTCGCTGTCTTTTATATTTTATCGCGTCGGTGTGCCTGAGTTTGGCTCGATAGCATTTGCAAGCCTACGGGTGTTATTTGCAGGGTTGACCATGCTGGTTTTCGTTTTGCTCAGCTCAGAAAATCGACGCGGCATTCGCGAAAACTGGAAGCTACTGACCGTTGTTGGTCTATTCTCTACTGCCATTCCATTTGTGCTGTTTTCATTCTCAGCACAGACAGTGAACGCCGGTGTATTAGCGGTGCTGAATGCCTCTGTACCTATGATGAGTGGCTTTATCGCCAGTACGTTTTTTAATGATAAGCTCTCAAGAAAACAAATCCTTGGCTTGTTTATCGGTCTTGTAGGTGTCGTCATTTTGATGAGTGAAAGCTTGTTTGCTGGTAGTGATCAAGACTCAAGTCTGATGGCGGGATTATTGCCGATGGGCTATGCTCTATTGGGCTGCGTCGGTTATGCGACCGGGGCAAATATTACCAAAAATTATTTGCAAGGCTTATCACCGATTGCTATCACTGCTGGCTCGACCATTATTGCGAGCATGGTCATGCTACCTATTGGCCTGTATGCGTTTCCGTATGGTAAGAGCATTAGTCTACAAGCTTGGGTATCTGTCATCTGTATCGGGGTATTTTCGACGGCAATCGCACTAATCTTTATGAACCAGCTTATTAAAAATATTGGTCCAATGCGAGCTACGAGTATTACCTTAGTCATTCCAATTTTTGCGATATTCTTTGGTTATGTATTGCTGGGTGAAGCGTTAGATTTGGGCGCGATTATTGGCTCAATAGTGATATTGGTTGGTACGTATTTGTCTTTGAACTTGTCATTAATTATATTTAGGAAAAAGACGGTTTAGTTATGGAGCGTTAGACTGTTTTTACTTAGCGTTAAGTTGTCCATTTAGGTTTAGGTGGCGTATAAGCTGCCATTTTATCAAAGAGTTCTATGATATCGTCTGATATTATCAGCATATCCAGATACTCTTGCTTCATAAAACCACTGGTCACCATGGTCTCAAAAAAGGTAAATAGGCCATCAAAATAACCGTTCACATTTAGGAAGCCACAAGGTTTATTGTGCAGTCCTAACTGGCCCCAAGTCCAAACTTCCGAAATTTCCTCTAATGTTCCAGGACCTCCCGGTAGAGCGATAAAACCATCGGCAAGATTTGCCATAATGGTTTTGCGATCATGCATACTTTTTACCAAAATAAGCTCGTTGACTCCAGTATGAGCCAGCTCCTTATCTGCTAAATGATCTGGAATAACGCCGATGATATGCACACCAGCAGCGATGGCTGTATCGGCCAGTGTACCCATCAGCCCGATCTTACCGCCTCCGTAGACGATATTCAGCTTCTTGATTGCCATTACTTGAGCCAACTCAATTGTTTTTTCTACATGCTTTGGATCTGATCCTTGTCTTGATCCACAAAAAACGGCAATACGCATTAGGTTCCTTAAATTTTTTTTTGCATAAGTTTTTTTACATCAATATTCTGTTTATCGATATTTGAGCATTGTAATTATTGCCCAGTCTCGTCTACACAAATGACCCCGTTAAAACAGTTTCTATCTTTAACTGTATCACGCAGCGAAGGTATGTCTAACGCTTTATTTAATTGATAAGGCGCCACTTCCCATTCGTTTATTTTATGACCGTTTTCATCTTTATCAGGTACAGGGTATAACTGATGACGTTCGCTATCTGACTGCTCCATAAATACTAAGAGTTTTTGTACATCTTCAGCCAGTTGACTGTCAGTACGCTCAGCCAGCTGCATCATCAAGCGTTCATCTTTTAAGAGATAGAATTTACGTATATCGTCATCGATCCATTGAACGTTCTCTGAACCAAAAAAGAGTAGATAGCGATAGGTATCTAACAAAGCGTTGGCATCATCATAGAATCTACTATCTGGATAACGGCTTATAAAATCTTCCCAAAATACAGCACGTTCAACCAATTCTTCAAGAGATATAGCAATCGCAGCATCGAACCAAAATATCTCTTGGTTGTCTTGCGCCATCCGCTGGATAAATTCACTTTGGTCATCTGGTAGATAGGGGGTGAACATATCAGCCATTGCCGTTAGGTCGTGATGAAATTCAAAATGACCTTCGCCCATATATCTTACACTAACGTCAGCTCTGCTCCTTACTAAGCTAATAAGGTATCGGATACGAGGATTGACCTGCTTTAATTGTGCTACCGTCAATTTTCCATCTTGTTCAACATTTTCCATTACGGTGAAGAATGCTTCATCATCCATAGAGCTATCAGCACTCAAAAAACGTCCATACATCGCTTGGTAGTATTCTAGCCATCGCAGTATCTCAGCGTTGTCAGCCACTGGCAAGCAAGCATCTATTTGGCGCTGAACTGTATGAATATCTTCGATTTCACTCTTATTATCAATAGCATTTATCGTGTCATCGAGCTTGGTACAAATGAGCTGCTCTTTTAATGTTTTTTCAGATAACTTTACCAATGCTTTAGTGAGTGCTTTTGGCGTTTTTGCTTCCACGAGAGGTTGGGTACTTGGTGACTCTACAGATTGTGCTGACGTTGAAGTCGTATCTGATGAATCGTTTTTATCTGAAGGGGGCTGACAAGCAGTGATGCCAAGCAATAAGCTTGCACCTATGATGAGTGTCGTTTTGTTCATTTGCACAGACTGCATCCTCTTAGTACTCAATAGAGTACTAATCTTAGTTTTTTGAAAAAATTATTTTGCCTATCAAATATACAAAAAATTGGCTTAAGTATGCAAAGAATAGATAACCCCTAATGAGTTAATGTAGAACTATTGTTTGTTTATATTTACTCTACTATTTTATAGTCTTTTGAGATAGCCAATGTAGCCCTCTTTAAGCATTAAATAGATGTGGAAAGGTGTTTCTGTTTGTAAAGCTTGCTTGAATAATAGTAGATATCCCCTATAAAGAGAACGGTCGTTCAATACAGGTTCTTATTCAATAGGCACTTACTTATTGACTAAGCAAACATACATTTTGTTGACCTAATGACTCATAAAGATTTCATAGTTGTCAGTAAATTACTTTATAGTTATGAATACCACTTTTACCCATATTTTTTATAACAACAAACAAGGCATACCATGGCTTACGATAATTTATTTGAACCAGTAAAAATGGGCACTCAAACCCTAAAAAACCGTATTATTATGGCACCACTAACTCGTCTGCGCGCTGTTGAGCCCGGCGATGTACCGACTGCATTGGCAGGCGAATACTATTCGCAGCGTGCGGCAGGAGCAGGCTTGGTCATCGCAGAGGCGACGCAAGTCTCTTTTCAAGCAAAAGGCTATGCAGGTGCGCCTGGTATCCATACTAGAGATCAAATGACCGCATGGAAAGCCATCGTAGATAATGTCCATGCTAAAGGCGGAAAAATCGTCGTACAGCTATGGCATACGGGTCTTGTGGCGCATGAAAGCGTACAGCCTGATGGCAAAGCACCTATATCAGCATCAGACGTCGAAGTCGGTGCTCGCACCTCTTTACGTGATAGTGACAACCAAGCGATTCGCGTTGAAACGACGCCACCACGCCCAGCCACCGCTGATGAAATAAAGCAAGTCATCAAAGATTTCGCTCATGCAACCAAGACGGCACGTGAAGCAGGCTTTGATGGCGTAGAGGTTCATGGTGCACATGGCTATCTATTGCATCAATTCTGGGTTGAGCAAACCAACAAGCGTGATGACGAATACGGCGGAAGTCGTGAGAACCGCGCACGCTTAACCCTTGATGTCGTTGACGCTTGTGTTGAGGCTTGGGATAACGATCACGTCGGTATACGTATTTCGCCACAAGGCACGTTTAACGCTGTAGAAGCAGGCTACGATGAAGATGATAACATCTGGCTGGTTGAACAGATTAACAAACGCGGTTTGATGTATCTTCATCTATCTGAGCCTGATTGGGCAGGTGGTACGCCATATAACGATGGTTTCCGTCAGCGTATTCGTGATGCCTTTGACAATACGATTATCGCCGCAGGTGGTTATACTGCCGAAAAAGCAGAAAGAAACGTACGCGAAGGGTATATCGATGCAGCCGCCTTTGGTCGTGATTTTATCGCCAATCCTGATTTGGCAGAACGTATCCGTCAAGATGCTCCGCTCAATGAGCAGCATCCAGAGAGTTTCTACGGTGGCGGTGCTGAAGGCTATACCGATTATCCGTATTTGGATCAAAAACAAGCTTAAGTGTACGCTTAGTTTTAAATGTTAAGACAATAAAGAGCCGCCTTACTATGACAGTAAGGCGGCTTTTTTTAAGCTTGTATTAATGGTTAAACGTTTTAGTTATTAGCCAAAGTTACCTGTTTGATAATCACGGAAGGTTTGTTGAATCTCATCTTGGGTGTTCATGACGAATGGACCATAACCTGCTACTGGCTCGCCAATAGGTTCACCGCTCATAAGTAACAGCTTAGCAGGTACAGAGTCGTTGCCGTCCACTTGATAAGTTAACGTAATGGTATCGGTAGTACTTGTATTGATGCTACTTGTATTAATAGTATTCTGCTCATCTTTAGCGTCTATTCCAGTAGGCTCAGCAAACTGAACCAGCTTGCCCGCGTCAACTAGAGTATCGTTGATGAGTAGCTTACCTTGTTGCACCAATATCATAACATTATGGGTGTTCGGCACTTGTAGCGTCGTTGATCCTTCGCTATCAAGCTCAATATCCCATAAGTTGATTGGCGTAAAGGTAGAGGCAATACCGGCTTCCCCTTGCAACTCACCTGCGATAATAGCCGCTTTACCAATTGCATTGTCATTGCTGTCGGTTAACTGAACGACTGCCATCTCATCACGTTTAAGCGTCTGATATTTAGCATCAGTTAGCTTGTCTTTTTTGGGTAGATTGACCCACAATTGCACCATACTAAAGACGCCGCCATGCTGTCCAAAATTTGGCGAGTGAAATTCTTCATGAATGATGCCACGGCCTGCGGTCATCCATTGCACATCACCTTTTAGGATATCACCGCGACCGCCGGTTGAGTCAGCATGGCTAATCTCGCCTTCATAAGCAATGGTTACCGTTTCAAACCCTTTGTGCGGATGCTGACCGACACCATGTGGCTGGGTCTCATAATTTGGATTGGGCGCAAAATTCATTGGTTCGCTGTAATCCAGCATCAAAAACGGATCGCTATGAGCGTAATTAAAGTCAGGGGTGCTGTTAGAGTAGTTGATAAAGGGCTTCACATAAAAACCGTCACCGACCCAATGCGAAGGTTTATCGCCGTGAATGTGTTTAATTTGACGCATATTTCACCTCGTAATTTTATTTATTTGAAGTATTATTAGACTAACTACTATTAATAATATCTACATCTATGAAGTAATATATGGTGTATATCTACACAATTATCAAGAGGCTGTCATTAAGAAGCTATAATCAAAATCAACTCAAGGTTAAGCGCTGTTTCTGCTTAAATTACTTCTTATAATGGGTTTACCTTAAAACCGATACAGTGCGACTGGGATGAATTTTTCGTAGCCTCTGTGATAGCAGCAAGCAAGGAAAATTTATACCAGTCGCACGTGGCGATTAACGTATCGATTTTATTTCGAACTGACTATACTAATTAAACCACTTCACCGCAGACAAAGCCGCTTGCCCAAGCCCATTGGAAGTTGTAGCCGCCAAGCCAGCCTGTGACATCGAGCACCTCACCAATAAAGTATAGTCCGTCTTGAAAGTTGCTTTGCATCGTTTTTGAAGACACCTCATCGGTTTTTACGCCGCCGCGCGTGACCTCAGCCGTACGATAGCCTTCCGTACCAGAGGGTTTGAGTTGCCAACCATTAATAGTAGCCCCAAGCTCAATTAAACGTTCATCTTTAATATTGGCAAGCTCTTTATCTTTAATATCGTCCCACAGTGTCGTTTGTAGAGCCACAAGTAGCTTTTTAGGTAAAGCGTTATCCGTATAATCAGCCAGGACGGTACGGATGAGCTGCTTGGGGTGTGATTTTTTATGAGCAAGTAGAAGGGTGGTGACATCGATATTAGGCAGTAAGTTAATACTGATGTATTCGCCCGTCTGCCAATAGTTGGACAGCTGTAGCATGGCAGGACCAGATAGACCGCGATGGGTAAATAGGAGCGGCAGCTTAAACGAGATGCGTTCATTACTGGCAATCACTGGCAAGCTAATGCCAGACAAGGCGCGGATGAGCTCGCCCGTCTTATCAGTGAAAGTAAAGGGAACAAGACTGGCATCGGTGGACATAAGCTGATGCCCAAATTGCTGTGCCAGCTCATAGCCAAGACCACTCGCACCCATCGTTGGAATAGACAGGCCGCCAGTGGCAACGACTAATGATTCACAGCTATATTTGTTTTGCGAGGGTTTAACGCTATTTGCGATATCTTTTTTACTGAGCTTTTTAGAGGTCAATAACTTAAAGCGCGCGCTGTTCTTGTTCGCGTTGTCATCGTTAATACTGACATTAACCTTATCAATTTGAGTATTAATGCGTATCTGCACACCTACTGAAGCGCATTCATCAAGAAGCATGGTCAAGATATCTTGCGCTGAATCATCGCAAAACAGCTGACCGTGCTCACGCTCATGATAAGCAATTTTGTGTTTCTCAACCATGCCAATGAACTCCCAGCTGGGATAACGGCTCAGAGCTGACTTACAAAAATGCGGATTGGCACTGATAAAGTGTTCAGGCTCGACGAAGTAATTGGTAAAGTTACAGCGTCCACCACCCGACATCAGGATTTTCTTGCCGACTTTATTGGCATGATCGAGCACCAATACGCGACGGCCTCGACGACCAGCGGTGAGCGCGCAGTATAGCCCTGAGGCCCCTGCGCCAATAATGATGACATCGTAATGGGTGTTATTGTCCATGGCGGTTTTGGTCCATAAAGCGCTGCTTTTAAACAAACGTAAAGATAAGGTAGAAGCAATGATATAGTCAGATCAATATAAAAAAGATACAGTGGTATTGGGACAAGTTTTTCTTGCTTGCTGTGCCTACACCGACAGAGGCTACAAAAAATTTGTCCCAATACCACGTCATACTATCGTGTATCCATTTTATTTAGTATCGACTATAGGAATATGCTGATATAAATATCATTTAAAAAAATGTATTTGGTATGGCTATTGTCCATATTTAACCTATGGTTACAAGGGTTAAATGCTTATCAAATTTTTGCGCTGCAAAAGTAATAGAGCGTATAAATACATAAGTAAACAGCTGTACATTGGAATTGTTGTAATTAGTAGTTGCTGTCTTGCATCACTTCTTCTTATTTGTCAAACTAGAATCAAGGCATCACTCATTATGGAAGATGATAGCCTGTTGTCTGCAACCACCGTCGTTACTGATTAGCTGCCGATTATAACTGTCTGATAGTAATGTTATCGCTTCAGTTTCAGTCAGTCTATTAGATAGTTTTTTCTTTTATTCTCGGTATTTTTTATTCTCAATATCTTTTATTTTCGATATTTTATGCAGATAATAATAATTAAAAAAGGAATATTTTATGACTCAGAAATCTTTTCCTATTACGGCTGAATTTATCGCCGCTGCCAATACCACCGCCGAGCAGTACGCTCACGACTACAAACGATCTGTTGAATCACCTGAGGCCACTGATGCATTTTGGGCCGAGCGTGCCGAGCTGATTGATTGGATAAAAAAGCCGACTATCATTAGCAACGTCAGTTATGATTTGGACGACTTTCGTATTAAATGGTACGAGGATGGTGAGCTAAATATCTCAGTAAACTGCCTCGATCGACACCTTAAAACTAACCCCTATAAGCCTGCTATTATTTGGGAAGGTGATCATCCTTCTTTACATAAGATTATCTCCTTTAAAGAGCTGCACGCTGATGTTTGTCGCCTAGGTAATGCTATGCGTAAGCTTGGGGTCAAAAAAGGCGATCGCGTTACCTTGTATATGCCGATGATACCTGAAGCGATGATAGCGATGCTGGCATGTACGCGTATCGGTGCGGTGCATTCGGTCGTGTTTGGTGGTTTTTCCGCCGAGAGCTTAGGTAACCGTATCGTTGATAGTCAATCCAAAATCGTGATTACGGCTGATGAAGGTCTGCGCGGTAATAAGCATACGCCCCTTAAAGTCAATGTCGATCGTGCGCTAGATATGGATGGCACTGATAGCGTTGAAAAAGTCATTGTCGTACATCGTACAGGTAGTTCGATCCCAATGAGTGGTCGCCGTGATGTTTGGTATCACTCTTTAATCGCTGGCGAGCAAGAGCAGTGCGAGCCTGAAGTCATGAATGCCGAAGATCCATTATTTTTGTTATATACCTCTGGTTCGACCGGAAAGCCAAAAGGCGTACTGCATACAACTGGCGGTTATATCACTTATGCGCTATCAACCTTCCGTGATGTCTTTGATATCAAAGACGATGATGTCTATTGGTGTACAGCGGATGTCGGCTGGGTGACCGGTCATACTTATTCCACTTATGGGCCGCTTGCCAGTGGCACGACGACGGTAATGTTTGAGGGCGTGCCTGAATATCCAACATGGGCGCGGATTGGTCATATTATCGATAAGCATAAAATTACGGTTTTATATACGGCACCGACTGCTATCCGCTCGATGATGAAAGAGGGCGATACCTTTGTCCGTGAGTCTAATCGCTCAAGTCTACGCTTGCTCGGTACCGTTGGAGAGCCCATTAATCCTGAGGCGTGGGATTGGTATTATGATGTCGTTGGCGGTGGTCGTTGCCCAATCGTAGATACATGGTGGCAGACTGAAACGGGTGGTATCTTGCTCGCCCCAATACCAGGTACGGTAGCGCTTAAACCGGGTGCCGCGATGAACCCTCTATATGGCATCATACCGCAAGTTATCGATACCGATGGCACCGCACTCGAAGGTCCCGCTGAGGGCAATCTCGCTATTAGTAATAGCTGGCCGGGACAGATGCGTACTATTTATAATGACCATGAGCGCTTTTTGGAGACCTACTTTACTGAGTATCCGGGCTATTACTTTACTGGTGATGGGGTACAACGCGATGAAGATGGGCACTATTGGATTACTGGTCGTGTCGATGATGTCCTCAATGTTTCAGGGCACCGTTTAGGTACTGCAGAAGTTGAAAGTGCAGTAGATGCGCATCCTTCTACTGTCGAAGCAGCCGTCGTTGGTATGCCCCACGAGATTCGCGGTGTGGGCATTGCAGCCTTTATTATTCTCAGTATGGGCGAGGTCGCCAGCGATCAGCTAAAAGCGGAGCTAAATCGTCATGTGCGCACTGAGATTGGCCCAATTGCTAACTTAGATGCTATCTATATCGTTGAGGCGTTACCCAAAACGCGCTCTGGTAAGATTATGCGTCGCATCTTACGCAACCTTGCCGCAGGACAATATGTCGGACTGGGTGATTTATCTACCCTTGCTGATAGTTCGGTCATCAATAAGATTATTGATGTGGTCAAAGCTGAGCGTGAGGGCAAGCGTGGTTAGTCAGTCACAGCCATCATTACTGTATAAATAAATTGGCTAATTATTAATCGTCACAAAAGCTATGCTGTTTCCAATAGCATGGCTTTTTAACATCAGTGATAGTCATTAATATAAATACTGCTAAACAAGAATAAAACTGATGCTTTTTGCTTAATGTTTTGCTCAACATTTTCGTTTAATAAGATTTTTAATTATTGCTCAATTTTTAATAAGGCCTACTGTTCTCATGACTGACCATATTTTGCCAGCTACTGATAAGTTTACTGATAATAGCTCAAAGCAAACTAACCATGACAATCAGGCTACCTTGAATAATGGCCTGAACACCGATCTGAACACTGCGCCGAAAGTAGCCATCATTGGTGGTGGTTTGACAGGTCTATTTACGGCGACATTGTTAGAACGCGCCTTTCTTAAGCAACAAACTAAACCTTCTGTTAATTCTTCAGCACTGCAAATTACTATCTTTGAAAAATCACGTAGCGTTGGTCGCCTAGCTACGCGCTATCTCACCGATAGCAATACCAATAAAAACTGGCAATGGGCATTCGGGGCGCAGTTTTTTACGGCAAAAACTTCCAGCTTTAAGCAATTTATCGCGCCTTGGCTAGATTCAGAATTACTGCAACCGTGGTGCGCTCAAGTGGTTAATTTGACGCCAACCAATGCCAATTCTCAAAATGCTCATTCACCTAATGTAGAGAGAAAAGAGCAATGGGACACCAATCACGCGCGTTATATTAGCACCCCTAAAATGACCAGTTGGGGTCGCGCATTGGCTGATGATTTACAGCATACAACTATAAAATTTAAGACCCGTGTTGCTCCAATTAATAAAGCGCAAACAAATAGCGCACAAGATAATAAAGCTATAAAAACTGAGCTGTTTGATGAAACTGGCAGCAGTCTGGGCTGGTTTGATTGGGTTATTTGTACTGCGCCAAACGGTCAGGCAGTAGAGCTGATGGCAGACAGTGGCTTTACGAAGCAAGCCAAAATTATCGAACCACAAATGCTGGCTTGCTATACGCTTATGTTAGGCTGGGATAACTTAGAGCAATTACCAAAAACGTTAAGTAATGACATTCAATCAGCATTGGATGTGGCTTATGTAAATGCCTCAATACTCGATAGAATATTTATCGAGCATCAAAAGCCTGCTCATGATGACCTACTTCCAAGTGTCACTATTCACGCGCGCAACGACTGGTCCGAAGAGCACGTCGATGATGATATTGAAACGGTTAAAGCGCAATTGCTAGCAGCCGCACAGCAAGCACTAAATTGGCATGAGGGTTATGCACCCAGTCAAATAGATTGCCATCGTTGGCGTTATGCAGCGACAGTGATTGATGTGAAAAATAGAGGCAGCAGTGAGGCGTTAGGAATATTGATTGATACTCAACATCAATGGATCGTCAGTGGTGATTGGTGCGGGCAAGGCAATATCGAGAGCTGCTATCAGGTGGCAAAAGAGACGGTAAAAGTACTTTGCGCCTCCTAAAATGCAAATATTATTCTAATCACGTAGATAGTAAAATATCCAATGCACCCATTGTTAGAGTTTAAATGCGTTTTCTCTAAAAAGGGAGGGTAGTAAACCATGTTTGGATTCGATTTAGATTTAGACTTAATGGGATACCATTTTTTCCAACTGAGTATTGCCTTTATATTATCACTGCCGATTGCGCTTAATCGTGAGATGAAAGATAACGGCGCAGGGCTTAGAACCTTTCCATTGGTAACTATTGCTTCGTGTGCCTTCATGTTGGTGGGCATGGATATTTACGATGCCACTGGTGAAGCGAGAATCATGTACGCCATTATTACAGGCATGGGTTTTATCGGTGGTGGTGCCATTTTTAAAAATGAGAAAGGCTCAAAAGGGACAGCAACGGCAGCCAGTTTATGGAATACGGGTGCTATCGGTATTTCAGTTGCCTATGGTCGTTACGAGATAGCAATTATATTGTCTGTGGTTGGTTTTTTAATACTTCAATTTTCGGAGCCATTTAAAGTTAAAAAATAATTGATAGTAGCCGAACATCAACGTTTGCTAACTCTATAAATATGGTGACCAACTCAATTAAAAAATAACTTTTTCAAGACTAATCAATACAAGGTTTTTTTAGTAATCGAATAGTTGCTTTTTATTCTTGAATAAGGCGATTTTGCTAAACAATGCCAATTGACTATCTTCTTTTTTTGACCTATGGTCAGTAATATAATCTCAAAAAAATCAATAACATGGAGTGGATTGTGAGCAAAATTACCAAAGATTCTGTTTCAGCGGTAGACATGGCAGCCCGCCTCGAAAAAGGCAGCCTTTGTCCGGTTGAGCTTGTTGAAGAGACATTTGCGAACATCCGAGCTTCTGATCCCGCTATTTTCACAGAATTGCTCGAAGAACGAGCGCTAAAAGAAGCCCATGCTTCTAGGCAACGCCGCCGCGAAGGCAATCCACTTAGTGCGTGGGATGGTGTCCCTATCGCATGGAAAGACCTATTTGATATAGAGGGTCGGGTGACCACCGCAGGATCGGTTGTCCTTAAATCCAATGCTCCAGCTACTCGTGATGCCGATGTGGTTGCCAATGCCACTCGAGCTGGCCTTGTATCCATTGGCTGTCTTAATATGACTGAATTTGCTTATTCAGGCCTTGGTCTTAATCCACATTTTGGCACTCTTAAAAACCCACATGGTACGGGCCCTGATCGTATTCCTGGCGGCTCGTCCTCAGGTTGCGGTGTTGCTGTCGCTCGCGGATTAGTACCTTTGGCTATCGGCAGTGATACTGGCGGGTCAATACGTATTCCTGCTGGGTTAAATGGCATAGTCGGCTATAAAGGTTCTAGCGCCGCGTTTCCAAAAGGGGGTACGTTTCCACTCTCACCGACATTGGATACCTTTGGTCCGCTTGGTGCTGACCTAAAAAGCTGCATCGGTGCGGCAGAAATTCTCAATGGCCGAGCGCCTGCAACGCCCAAGCAAACCCCTATCAGTCAACTCAACTTCTTTATTCCTACCAATGTTGTTTTTAAAAATGCGCAACAGGCGGTGGTTGAGAACTTTGAAGCAAGTGTTCGCGCTCTTGAGCTAGCAGGTGCTACGGTAAGACGTGGAGTCTGTAACGAGTTCGACCAAATAGGCACGCTTGCTCGGGAACACGGCTACTTAGTTGGCCCAGAAGCCTTAGATCTACACTGGGATCTAGTACATTCTGAGCGTGCGGCGCAGATGGATCCACGGGTTCTTGCTCGCATTCTCGATGCAGGAGAGATGTCTGCTCGTGACTTGATTGTCATAAAAAGAGAGCGCGCCAGATTGATTCAAAAAAACCGCCAAATTCTGGGCGATCAAATTGTGCTATTTCCCACCACGCCTATTACGGCTCCCGAACTTAAACCGCTTGAACAAGACGATGAGCTGTATATCTATACCAATGCGTTAATGCTGCGCAATACAGCACTTGGTAACTTTTTGGACTGGTGCGGCGTCGCCTTGCCAAATGGCATAGACGAAAACCAGATGCCTACCAGTATTTTGCTATCGATGCCAGGCGGCCGAGAAAGCGATCTATTAGCTGCGTCACTTTCTGTCGAAAATTTATTTTCTTAAAACTTATCATAACCATTTAACAAAGGAGTAAAACAGAGCTGAAATCCCAAAGGAATAAAACTAAACCAAACTAGAAATATCAAAGGAGTGAGACATGTCTAAAACTATCATATGTGGATTCGGTACGGACGTCGATTCAGTAGCAGGTCAAATCGGCTCGTACGGCGGCGGCGAAAGCCCGTCAGACATTCAGCGCGGTGTCTGGGCATCCGAAGTCGGCGTCCCACGCTTATTGCGTCTGTTTAAAAAATACGATTTACGTACCTCGTTCTTCATCCCCGGTCACAGCCTCGAGACTTTTCCTGACATTGCTAAGATGATCGTCGATCATGGTCACGAAGTAGGCGCGCATGGCTACTTACATGAAAACCCCATTGCCATGACCCGAGCCCAAGAAGAAGCGGTCATGGAAAAATCAGTTGAGCTGATTACCAAGCTGACGGGTCAAAGCCCGCGTGGTTACGTGGCACCGTGGTGGGAGATGTCAGCCGCGACTCCTGAGATCCTCGCCAAATACGATTTCAAATACGACCATAGCCAAGGCTACCGTGATTTTCAGCCGTTTTACGCGCGAGTGGGTGATAAGTGGAATGTTATCGATTATTCAAAAACAGCAGAAGAGTGGATGCACCCTATGACCCATGGCGACGAGATTGATCTGGTCGAGATTGGTGCCAACTGGTATATGGATGATTTGCCGCCGATGATGTTTATGAAAAACGTCCCCAACAGTCACGGATTCGTCAATCCACGCGATATCGAAGAGATGTGGCGTGATCAGTTCGATTGGGTTTATCGCAACATGGACTATGCGGTATATCCTTTCACCATTCACCCTGATGTCTCTGGTCGACCACAGGTATTAATGATGCTTGAACGTCTGATTGATTACATAAACAGTCACGAAGGTGTCGTCTGGATGCCTTTTGAAGATATCGCTGCAGATTTCCGCAAGCGCTTTCCGTTTGAAGGTGGTAAGCGTCCAGAAGTGATCTAAGAACTCTGTATTGATAAGTTTATTGACCTTGGTGGTATTGTTGACAGTGCTGTTAAGGTCATCTATAGGGAGAAGAATCATGTGTAATGCATGTGGTAATCCAGCGGCTCCAGGGCACTGGACAGAAGCAGGCGCACAAACTGGCGGTATCCGTTTCAGAGCCGTGTTTCATCGAGTATCAATACTAAAACGAGTGCTAAAACCTTATGGGTTCTCAGTTTATGCGGATGGGGTAATCCCGCAGATTCAGCTGGTATGTCCAGGTGGGGCTCGCGTCATGGTCGACAATCTAACTGACTTATGGGCTGAAGTAGAACGCCGTCAAGGCTTTGCAATTGATCCCTTAACCACTCATGCAGTGGCTTGATTTTAATGCAAACCTCACAAGACAATCGTCTTAATATCGTTCTATTGAGCGGCTATCTGGGTTCAGGTAAGACCACATGGCTGCGTCATGCGCTTTTTGCGAAGACGTTTGGCAACGCTCAAGTTTTCACCCAAGAAGCAGCCCAGCAACCTGTTGACGACTTGCTGTTAGGCGAAGCGATGAGTGTCAAAGTTCTTACCGGAACTGCAGGAACCCCAAAAGGCAAAGAAGAATTAATATCAGCACTGCTTGAGGTTGCCGAGTCTCGAACAAACGGACGATCAATCGGTTTGACTACTACTCAGCCTGATACTTTGATTATAGAAACTAGTGGCTTAGCTGATCCCGAAGAAATTATAGTCGCTATCAAAGAGCATCCTATTCTGATTTACCATTTTGCACTTAAAGAAACCATCATCATGGCTGATGCGCTACATTTTCAGATGGCGCTAAAGACTGACGCCTTATGTCGACAGCAAATTCTGTCAGCTGATCGCGTTGTCATTGCAAAATCAGAAGAAGTATCCGAGCAGTCCTTATCGAACCTTGTTTCAACCATCAGCAAAATCAATCCAGCCGCACCAATTTCATTATCCGCATTCGGTGTCGAAAGCTCTGTTCCGCAACTCCCTCCACCTACTGAAATCTACGAATCGACTCTCGTTAATATGGGAACACCAACGACTGTGGTTTCGCTGCCGATTCCCAAAGAAGTAGACTGGGTCGAATTTACCGTTTGGCTATCGGCGTTGTTGCACGCTCGGGGTGATACGATTCTACGAGTCAAAGGCGTTTTACAGACAGACGAAGGTGCGCTATTACTACAATCTGTACGTAAGGTCATGCAACAGCCGGAGATTCTGCCGTCTGAGAAAGGCGACTCTAGGCCTGGAGATATTGTGTTTATAGGGGAGGGTATGAATCAGGAGGCTTTGCTCATGTCTTTATCTAACTTTCTTAGAAAATAAAGTTAGAGGCAGCTTATAGATTGATATAAACTTTGAAAAATAACTGCTAGATTGACAAGAAAATTATCATGCTATGATATCAGCTAACAGAATTTTAGGACAAAAAAAGACCCACAGAGGAAACTGTGGGCTGAGGAAAACTGGCGATGTAGATAGGCTACAGATACAGTCTTTGTTTATTATTGTTATTAGAACTTTGGTACAGCTTTCATTTATAAACCTGAGTGTACAACTGTTTTCGTAATATATTCATAATAGCGGAAGCTAAGTGTTTTTTGTTACTCCAGTTACATGACATTACGTTTAAGAGTGTTTTGATACAATGTCATACTTTGAAACAGTTTTATATCATGATGAACATGCTTAGAATTTTCTATTCAGAATAATTTCGAGTCATTTGAACAATAATTAGATAATTGGTTAGTATTTATTAACTTGCAGAAGATGGCATGACGAGAAGGGCGAAAAATGCTAAGCTAGCAACCATTCTTATGTCTATATCAAACTAGGCTTGCCATGACCGAAAGCACACAACTGCATACGCAAAAACCGCTACAGCCGCAAAATAATAAAAGTATTTTTAATTTACCCAATAATCTTACTATTGCGCGTATTTTGATGATTCCATTATTTGTAGCGATTGCCTATTGGCCCCCAGCCATGGGTATTGGCATGCCTGCGATTTCAAATAACGTCATCGCACAGGTAGGGATGAGTGAGTTCAGCGATAGCTTATTGCGACATTTGCTATTGACGGCCGTCTTTATTATTGCCGCTATTACCGATTGGCTTGATGGCTATTTTGCCCGTAAGCTCAACGTAATGTCAGCATTTGGGCGTTTTTTAGATCCCGTCGCTGATAAGCTGATGGTCGCAGCAGCACTTATTATCTTAGTGCAATGGCATCCCAATATTATTATGGCAATAGCAGCAATTGTGATTATCTCACGTGAGATTGCAGTATCAGCATTACGTGAATGGATGGCAGAGCTGGGCAAAAGCACCAGTGTGGCAGTATCCTACGTTGGCAAGCTCAAAACAACCTTTCAGATGATAGCTATTACGGTGCTCTTATTAAACTGGGAATCACTTGAGCTTATTGGTTATGGTCTGATGGTCGCAGCGGTGATTTTAACCTTATGGTCAATGTTCATTTATCTAAAGGCAGCATGGCCTTATCTTAAGCAGAGCGGTTGAACCCATAGTATTACTACTTTTCGAATAAAACTTAGACTAACAAAAACGCCAGGCGCATCTAGCCACTGGCGTTTTTTTATTTATCACACTGAACTGTTAAGACATTACAGCTCTATCGAAAAATTCTCACCTAAGCTTTTCTCAATAGCGGTATCTGTTACCGCAGCGGCTGTCATTTTAAAGGCACTAGCAATGGCATTACCGTTAGCCCAGTATTCAGCACCATGAGGGACGACTTTAATCAGCTGAACTTTAGGATCTTCTTTGCCTTGTTCAAAATAGGCGTTGTACAGCACTGACCACAGCTCATCAAGTTTTTCTTTATCCTCTACCAACTCAGCTTTGCCAGTGATAGATAAATAGTTTTTATCATCTTGACTGACATAAGCCAAATTCACTTCTGGGTTTTTCTTAATATTATCGACCGTCTCAGAAGGACTATGACCGATAAACCAAATCTCTTTGGCGCCGATACTGGTTTCAGTGGTATTCATCGGGCAAGAATGTAGATGGTCCTCATGAGTACGAGTAGTCATCATTGTATATTTAATATCGTTTACCATCGCTTGGAGTTTATCCATCTGCTCTTGTTTACTCATAATAGTTATCCTTTACTATTTAAAATTTCGGAGTTTAAAAGTCATTAAAAAAGCTACTTCAACATAAATCAAAACGTTATAGTCAGTCCTAAATAAAATAAATACAAATATTACAACTCGCTACTGGTATAAATTTTCCTTGCTTGCTGTGCCTGCGCAGACAGAGGTTGCACAAAATTTATCCTAGTAGCACTGTGCTTATTCTATAGTGAATCAACTATATGAACATTACTTGTCTTCAACGACAGTTCTTATAAATCCATAACCAGTTATTAATATATCTAAATCAGCTAATAGAACTATACAGGCAGTCTGTAATGCGCTGTGAAGGTTTGTAATTTTGTATTTATAGGCCATCTTATTGAACAGTATCATCGAAGTTCGGTATATAAAAAACGCCAATAAACGGATGCTTATTGACGCTTGAAATTATTGAATTACTTTATGGGTTCATCCTAGATATTTTTTTACTGCATATATTTTTACTATAAAGATACTGAGAACTGCTCGCCGATATTTTCAGCAGTTTTGCCGTCTTGTAAGGCAGCAGCAGCCATTTTAAACATATTGACAGTAGAACTACCGCTTAACCAGCACTCTACACCATGTGGTACGACTTTGATTAACTGCACGTTCTCATCTTCTTTACCATGCTCAAAGAATGCATTGTAAACTGGTGACCATAGCTCATCTAATTTGTCTTTATCAGTTGGCAACTCTGCATTGGCACTGATAGAGACATAATCTTTTTCGTCTTGAGAAGCATAAGACAGACCAATTTTGGGGTTGTCTTGAATGTCTTTTACCACGTCCGATTTTTTATCACCGATGAACCAAATCTCTTTACCACCGATGCTTGCCTCGCTAGTCGTCATTGGCCAAGCATGAATATCACCTTTACTGTTTACAGTACTCATCATGGCAAATTTTACGTCTTTAATAACCGCTTGGATTTTGTCGATACTCTCTTGTTTACTCATGATACATCCTTATATTTTTAAAATTATGATGGTTTTAAATTGATGGGGTGCTTCTTGTTTTGAATTACAAGTTGTTTTGAATGACACTCGCCGTTAATCGTTATAATTATTAGCTGGTTGTAGAATAACGATAGGCACCCGTCCAGTTATATAGGTTGCCCGTAATACGATGTGAGCGTTTGTAAGGTATACAAGTGTTAAGTAAAAAATGTGTCAAGTCAGTCAAAAGCTTGCTGCTATAAAAAGGCTTAGTATAAAAAACATATTTGCATTCAATTTATAGGAGCTACAGGCAATTTATCGCGGTTTATACCTGCTTATTATGGGGCTTCTTGTTATAATACGCGGACCATTTACTTTGCATGGCAGAGATGCCTTGATCTTACGGATTATGCCTTTATGATGACCATCGCCGGACAACCGTTTCTTACCGATTTTCAGACGCAGCAACTCATCAGTCAGTTTCAGCAAAAAACCGAGCTAAATGTCAGCCACATCCATACTCAGCAAGTTTATGTGCTATCACGAGAACTAAAAGGTGATGAGCAGAAAAAAGCGCTGGACCTATTTGGTATTAAAGAAGATACCCAACTTGCCACCCCGCAAGACAACCAATTACAAGTGATCGTGAGCCCGCGTTTTGGTACGATTTCGCCATGGGCCAGTAAAGCGACCGATATTTTTAATAACTGTGATATTAAGATTAACCGTGTCGAGCGCGTTATCGTTTATACTTTAACCGTTGATGAAAAAGCAGACGGCAAAGTAGGTGCTACGCTACCTAAAGCCGCTGAGCAATTATTGTTTGATCGCATGACCCAAAGCTTGGTTTATGATTTAGACGATGTGAATAAATTGTTCGATGACGAGCAACCAGCGTCGCTCAATCATATCGATGTGATTGGACAAGGTCAGTCAGCGTTAGAAGCAGCCAATACAGAGTTTGGTTTTGCGCTATCGAGTGAAGACATTGATTATCTGATGAATGCGTACGTCAATGAGCTCAAGCGTAATCCAACGGACGTTGAGCTAATGATGTTTGCCCAAGCAAACTCAGAGCATTGCCGTCATAAAATTTTTAACGCTGAGTGGACGGTGGATGGTGCAGTACAGCCAAAGTCATTGTTCCAAATGATTAAGAATACTTATAAGGCTAATCCACAAGGCATTTTATCTGCTTATAAAGACAACGCTGCGGTGATGGCTGGGGCAGAGGGGATGCGTTTTTACTCGATTCCTACCGACGCTCAAAATCCTAATTCTGCGCATCCTTACGATTTCCATCAAGAAGAAATCGATATCTTAATGAAAGTCGAAACCCATAACCATCCAACCGCCATTGCTCCTTATGCGGGTGCGGCGACAGGTGCGGGCGGTGAGATTCGTGATGAAGGCGCAACGGGTCGTGGTGGTAAACCAAAAGCCGGTCTGACTGGTTTCCATGTGTCACATTTACATATCCCAGAGCTTGCGGAAAAATGGGAGCAATCAGGTAAATTAAGTACGCAGGATTATGGTACGCCGGATCGTATGGCGACCAGCCTTGAGATTATGACTGAAGCGCCATTAGGGTCAGCTAACTTCTCTAACGAGTTTGGTCGTCCAAACCTATGCGGTTATTTCCGTAGTTTCCAATTGGATACCTCAGCGGCAAAAGACGGCAGCGAGATGCGCGGCTATCATAAGCCTATCATGCTGGCAGGTGGTTACGGCAATATCAAACGCAACCTGATTGAAAAAAATGCCATTCAGCAAGGTGATTTATTAATCGTCCTTGGTGGCCCTGCGATGCAAATTGGCCTTGGTGGCGGTGCGGCATCGTCTGTTGATAGTGGTTCACTTGATGAAGGCCTAGACTTTGCCTCAGTTCAGCGTGACAATGCTGAGATGGAGCGTCGCTGTCAAGAAGTCCTCGATCGCTGCTGGGCACTTGCTGGCAACGATATTGACGCAAGCAACAACAGTAAAGATGGTAATCCAATCGTCTCCTTACATGATGTTGGAGCAGGCGGATTATCGAATGCCATGCCTGAATTGGTCAATGACCATGAAATGGGCGCGGTGCTAAATCTACGTAAAATCCCGTCGTTAGAAGCAGGCATGTCGCCAATGGCGATTTGGTCAAACGAAGCACAAGAGCGTTATGTGCTGGCGATTCGCCCTGAAAGCAAAGACCAATTCGATGCGATCTGTGCGCGTGAGCGTTGCCCGTATGCCATCTTAGGTGAAGCTACTGAAGTACGTCAGCTAGTCGTTAATGACGAATTGCTACCTGAGCAGCCAGTCGATATGCCGATGCAAGTATTACTTGGTGGTACGCCGCAGATGCAGCGTAGCTTTAGCCGTCAGGAGAATGAACTACCTGCGTTAGAGCTTGGTGACATCAATCTAGCTGAATCTATCAAAGACGTGTTGCGTCATCCTACCGTCGCGAGCAAGTCATTCCTCATTAGCATTGGTGACCGCTCTATCACGGGTATGGTGGTGCGTGATCAATATGTTGGTCGTTACCAAGTCCCCATCGCAGATTGCGCAGTCACGGCATCAGGCTTATTAGCGCTTGATGGTAAACCCATGACGGGCGAGGCAATGAGTGTCGGTGAGCGTACGCCTGTTGCCCTGATTAGCCCTAAAGCTTCTGCACGTCTTGCTGTTGGTGAAGCCATTACCAACATTGCAGGCGCGCGTATCGCTAAGCTATCTGACATCACCATGTCGGCGAACTGGATGGCAGCGTGTGGCGATGATGCGGAAGATGCCGCATTATTCGACGCGGTATATACCGTTGGCGAAGAGCTATGCCCAGCACTCGGTATCGCTATCCCCGTTGGTAAAGACTCGCTATCGATGCGCGCCAATTGGACAGATAGCAATGCTAAGCAGGATAGCCAAGACAAATCAGTGGTTTCGCCAATGAGCCTAGTGATTACTGCTTTTGCGCCTGTCGTTGACGTGGCAAAAACCCTAACGCCTGAACTTATTAACGGTGACAGCGCGTTCTACCGTATTGACTTGTCGAAAGGTCAATTCCGTCTAGGCGGTTCAATCCTTGCGCAAACGCTTAGCCAATTAGGTAATGACTGCCCAGATTTAGCACAGCCAAGCGACTTGGTCGACTTCTTTAACTTTATCCAAGCGGGCAACGCGCAAGGCATTATCAGCGCCTATCACGATATCGGTGATGGTGGCTTACTGGCGACTATCGCAGAGATGCAATTCACTAGCCGCCAAGGTATCAAGCTGTCTTTAACCGATGATAACTTACTTGGTCAACTCTTCAGTGAAGAGCTGGGCGCAGTCATTCAAGTCTTACCAGAAAACGTCGCCGCTTTAATGCAATTGGCAGAAGCATTTAATGTCAGCGATATGCTTAGCCTCGTTGGCCAAAGCTCAGAAGAAGACAGCTTAATCATCCAAACGCCAACACTCATGGGTGACGATACTCTACGCTTTAGCCGTAGCGAGTTGCAACAAGAATGGAGTCAGGTCAGCTATCAAATCGCGCGTCGCCGTGACAACCCAGCTTGCGTGCAACAAGAGTATGACTTGATTGCTGATGCGAGCCATCAAGGTCTTATCGCTGCGCCAAACTTTGACCTTAATCAAAAAGTTGAAGAGCCGTACTTAAACAGCCGTGAAAACAAACCGAGAGTCGCTATCCTGCGTGAGCAAGGCGTCAATGGTCAGTCGGAAATGGCAGCAGGCTTTACCCAAGCAGGCTTTGAAGCGGTCGACGTGCACATGAGCGATTTGCTTGAAGGTCGCATCAATCTACGTAACTTCGATGGTCTGGTCGCTTGTGGTGGCTTTAGTTACGGTGACGTACTGGGCGCAGGCTCCGGCTGGGCGAACTCTATCTTGTTCCATGACGAATTGCGCATGCAGTTTGTGCGCTTCTTTGCCCGTCCAGATACCTTCTCACTCGGTGTCTGTAACGGTTGTCAGATGATGGCGCAATTAAAGGACCTCATTCCAGGCGCGGAAAACTTCCCACGCTTCATCGCCAATAAGTCGGCTCGCTTCGAAGCGCGTACCGTCAACGTAAAAGTCGAGCGTACCAAGTCCATCCTGTTCAAAGGTATGCAGGACAGTATCTTGCCTATCGCTGTGGCGCACGGTGAAGGCTATGCCACGCTGGACAACACCGAGATCGACGGTATGGCAAAACACGGTCAGCTCGCCATGCGTTATGTCGACAGCCAAGGTCATCCGACCGAGACCTATCCGCTCAATCCAAACGGTTCGCTCGGCGGTGTCACGGGTCTGTGTAGCACCGACGGTCGCGTCACAATCATGATGCCGCACCCTGAGCGTACGCTACGTGCCTACAATCACAGCTGGAAACCAGAAGAGTGGGATGAGGACGGCGCGTGGATGCGTATGTTCCGTAATGCGCGGGCTTGGTTACGATAGTCGCAAACCTAGAGGCTTGATTAGCATTGTCAAACCTGCTGAGCCTACGATATGTAGTGCTTGCGCATGTTTTCCTCGCTACTCAAACCTCTAGCAATTGCTTATAGTTTTAAATAATAAAAAGAGGTGTGCTTCGGCTCACCTTTTTTGTGTTTGAGGTTTGGTTTTATGTGGGAGCATTTCCCGCCTTCCGCTTGTATCTGCCAGTCTGGACGAGGCGCTGGCTACGGTTTGGGTCGTCGCTTGCTCCGCGTCGCCACCCCAAAACCTAGCCACCGCAACTCGCCCAAATCAGCAGGATACCGCTACAGTCGGGGCTAAACCGCGCCTCTAGGCCACTATTTAGAATTAGCTAAAAGTTTTGTTAAGTCTCAATTCCGTAGGTTGGGTGGAGCTTGCGACACCCAACGATTTTAAGCTAAAAGTAGGATGAGATAGTAGGGTGAGTTAGCGATAGCGTAACGCACCATCGGTGTGGCAAACTAATCTAGATGGTGGGTTACGTCTTACCGACATTCTCTACGAGAACTTGGTAAAACTAACCCACCCTACACGGCGTGCGTTAAGTAACATTAGGAGTAAGAAGATGTCAGGAGTTAAAGATATAAACGAGTTGCTAAGTTCGATGCAGCCAGAACTTATTGATGAGTCATTTGTGTTCTGTACAGTGACAGGGCAGTTGGCGCAGTACTCAGAATTAGAACCAATCGCGACGTTTGTAGAGCCAGAAGGGCTGACTCTGGTTTTAACAAAAGACAACGCTGATGAGGCTGGCTTAAACTACGAGGGTGTTTTTCGACAAATTACTTTAACCGTCCACTCAAGCTTACAAGCCGTAGGTCTAACCGCAGCAGTGTCAACTAAGCTGACCTCAAAAGGTATCAGTGCCAATGTCATTGCCGCCTATTATCATGACCATATATTTGTATCAAATGATAAGGCTGAGCAGGCTTTATTGGCTTTAAAAGAGCTGAGTAATATATAAAGTTTCTTCATATAGAAAAGGTGGGCTTAAAGCTCACCTTTTTTGTGTTTGGGGTTTTTTGAAATAGGGGAGCTATTTCCTGAGAGGCGTTAAAAAATTGCAATGCAATTTTAGCTTCGCAAGTGAAAATTCCTTAAAGGGAATTTTCTGTTTCGCTACTATCTGCCAGTCTGGGCGAGGCTCTGGCTACGGTTTGGGTCGTCGCTTGCTCCGCGTCGACACCCCAAAACCTAACCATCGCAACTCGCCCAAACCAGCAGGATACCGCTACAGTCGGGGCTAGCGGCAACATAGTGTTCTTACAAGTATTCGTCGTGGTTTAAGCTCACAGACTAAAAGTCGGTAGGGTGAGTTAGCGATAGCGTAACCCACCTTTTATATGGCAAAATGCCCTACAAGGTGGGTTAAATTTTACTGTAATTCTAAACGGAAACATTATAAAAAAATCCATTCTATAATGGATGTACTCAAACATTCGTAATAACTAAACTGGAGGATAAGTGTCTATTAAAGGTCACGAATATACTGTTCAAAATGGAATGAATAGGTCTAAAGTTGGAAAAACTTTATACTCTTTATCTGCTATTTTGACAGCACTTATTGTTTCGCAACTTATTACATATATAGCATGGTTTGAGAGTGTTCCTACTTTGATTTCTACGGTTATATTGACTATAATATTGTTCTATATTATTTATTATTCTTTTAATAATTGGATTTGGAAACTAAAGCCAGTCTCAAAATTGTTAAAGCTTCCAAATATATCAGGCGCTTGGTCATGTAATGGTAAAAGTGATCACGAAACCTTTAATTGGCATGGAAACGTTCAAATTATTCAAAGTTGGGATAAGATAAGAATAGTTCTAACTACAGAACAGTCTAGTTCAGAAAGTATTTCAGCCGTCATTATTTATGATGATATTCATGGTTACAAGCTAGTTTATAATTATGAAAATAGACCGAATAGTCTAGATGATAAGACTCTGAGAACACATATAGGTTTCGTTGATTTAAATATAATCAATGGAAACGATAAAGCTAATGGCAACTACTACAATGTTAGTGGTCGAAGGACGTCTGGTAAAATTATATGGACTAGAAAGCAAACTAATCTTTCAAATAGCTAATATTCATATCTTTATTTGGACTCAATCTTTGAGTTATAAAACGTATTCGTCCAACTTCAGATTTTAAATTTTCTATCTTGTCTAAAGCTGCATTTACTCTGATACATTGTTCTTCATTAAAATAAAATCGGTTATCATCAATCCAGTTTCTAGGCTGATTAAAATCTTCTAAGGTAGCATGCTCTAAAAGACTAATATTATGCTCAATTTCACTAAGACGTATCATTGATCTAAGTCTTGGAACAATATCTACCGTTTTGTCGTCAGATACGATAACTGCTAAGCGCTTTTTATTTTCAGTTGGATAGACATAACGTACACCAGAGTTATACCTCGATCCTCTTGACGGGGTACATTCTGGCATTGCATCTCCGTCTAAAATTATCCCAATACCGAAACAAATTCCTTTAGGGTCGATTATGACCGTACCATCTATGCCACTCACTTGCTCTAAAAGGTCAGGAGTCAGTAATATAGGTTTAATAGGCGTTCCTAGCTTAGCTAGTCTCTTTACTTCACTTTCAGCATCTTCAGCAATTACTAGCATACTGCCACGGTTCAAATTAGTGAGTGTGAGTACCAAGTTTAAAATATTCTGTTTTTCAGTATGAGTTGTATAGGGATAAAGTCTATTTAGATTGTCAAAAAGCAATTCCTCTTGACCATTACCAGCGTAAAGGCGAGGTTCGTTATAATGACTTTGTAGTAAAATAATATCACCACAAGAAATCTGCCAGTAGTAGTGATCCAAAAATTCAACAATGAATATATTTTGGTCAGAGAAATCGTAGTCAGCTATTAAACTGCCTAAACCATAAATAAATTCGTTATCGGCTATTAAAGAAAATTTCTCTGATGACATTTCCAAAACTTTTCGTACCCAACGTGTTTTACTTATAGGTACTGGGTCTTGAAATTCTAAAGAAAATACTATCGAAGCATGCTCAGGGTTGCTGATAATAATTTTGCCTAAACTATGCACTCCTTCATAAAATAATGAAGAAATTAAGTTAAGGGTTTCAAATAGGTTGGTGAAAGAATATTTTTCGTAAATAGCTATTGATGGTGTATACAGAAAGCTATCAGCAGCACTTCGCACTACTTCTCTAACTTTAATATTACTAAGCCCTCGCCCTGGATTTTCCGTCTTCAATAGTTTGCTTGCATTACTTAATAGTATTTTTAAAACTGCATCAACAAGATTCGAAGAGCCTTGAGATAAATTCCTATTTCTGAGAGTTTTTTTGTCTAACTTAGGATGTTTTCGGAAAACTTCTTTGGTAATCTGTATGATTGGAACTACATAATAACCTTCAACCAAAGTGCTTAATCCAACATAAGATTCTAAATCATTATCTTCATCATACTGCAATAAAGCTTTTTTTACGGCTATTGAAACAGACTCTCTTCTTATATTTTCTGGCTTGTCTCTCGTTGCCTGTTCATCATTAGAATAGAACATATTTTTTAATGGATGATTTTCTATTTCTATTCCAATATCTTCTATTAAACCACTAAAAATTTTTAAGTCCCATTTTTCATCTTCTGGTTCTATACAGATTGGATAATTATTTTCACTATTTGAAGCAAGTGCCCCTACAAGAAGCACTTCGAAATCAACATCGTACAAGCCTATTTTTTCTAAGACCTTCTCCGTATCATATTTTAGAGAAAACCTAAAATGCTCTTGATATCCCCACATGAAGTATTTTATTGTTTTTCGCACTTAAATAAATCCCTTATTTTTATTGTTCGAAGCTGCCATAGATAAATAGAGTTATCAAATAATAGCAAACATTTGCACAAATAATGCTATGTTATCTTTACCTAAACATTTGCACTAAACTACCCATCCAAACCCTCCCGAGCCTCAGCAATCAACTCCCGCACCCTAGCACTCTCTCTCAACACACATGCCTCATATTCAGAAAGCGACTCAGCTTCCTGTTGCTGCTTTTTTTCTTGTTCCTGATCTTGCTTAGCTTTTTCTTCTAAATACTTTTGAAGCTCATCCTGTTCATTATGTTTTGAATCAGTCATAGCTATTCTCCTTACTGTTCAGTTTGCAGCTATCCGATTTAGCATCGCAGATAGCCTTGCGTTATTCTCTTCGATATAGTTATCACCCAGCGCGATGATCTCAGCGGGTGATTGTACGGTGTTGGGATATTCTTTCAGCCCACTTTGAATGGCATTATTGCCATTAGCTATCATCTTGGCAAGGCTCTCTTTGGTTACTTCAAAGTGACACTGCCACGCTAGTACCCAATTGCCCAGCTCTTTATGCAGCGCAGTTTGATAGACAAAGCCTTGATTGGCCCAAGCATCCGATGATGCAATAATGCTAGCCCCTGTTGGACAGTCAAAACCATCACCATGAAAATGAAATACGGTAAAATCCTGCTTTGGTAAATCTTGTAATAGAGGATGCGCATGACCTGCGGGCGTAAGTCGAATTGGCAACCAACCGATTTCTTTTACTCCAGATGGCTGTACGTTAGTACCCAAACAATGGGCGATCAGCTGCGCTCCTAAGCAAACACCAATGATGGTCTTTCCAGCAGCGATACTTTGTTTAATCAGACGTTTTTCCGCGCTTAACCACGGATATTCTTCCTCATCATGAACGCTCATCGGTCCACCCATCACAATCAGCCAATCAAAGCTATCTAGCTCAGGTAACGAGTCATTATCGTAAGAGCGACTGACATTAATAATATGATTGTGACTATTCGCCCACTGCTTGATGAAGTTAAAGTCTTCATAATCAGTATGAAATAGCGCGTGAATACGTAGCATCATAAGATACCTCATTAGCAAATATCGATTAGAAATATCGTTTTGCAAAGGTTTTAAAACTAGGGTTTGTTCTAAAAACCAATTTTAATAAAAGTCATCACGACCAGCATACTTTTTATTGAGCGCCTTTAAAATAGCATAAGTCTCTAAATCCAGATCGCCAGTTGGACGCTGAGGTCTGAAATGCAATTGAAACGCATAAACCACATCACGACTGGCTTTATCCCATTCATCGCTATCGTTGATTTGATAGCCGTAATCTCGAAAGGCTTGCTTAATCTCAGGTATCGTTGCTGCTGCAAAGGTGTCTGGATGCATAAAGAATTGCTTATCAAATTCATCATACCAAGCGCCAATGCCGTAATCGAAATACAGCCGCTCCCAAGGAAACTTGGCTCCAGGGTCGATTTTGCGTGATGGCGCTATATCAGAGTGACCAACGATATTTTTTGGAGAGATGTCATATCTTTTTGCCAAATCTTGCACCAGCTGAGCGACCTTTTTAATCTGCAACTCCTCAAATTCTACATAGTGCTCATAAGGACGATATTCTAGCTCGCTACTTCTAAGCGCGTCTCGATATTCAGGTTTAATGCCAGCATTGACAATTTCGATGCCGATAGAGGTATCGTTGAGGATAGTTCTACCCGCAAACCCGCTGTTACCCGCATGCCAAGCACGCTCGCTTTCGGGCACTAGGTTATAAATCTTATCATCGTCATTGGATAAAATGAGGTAGTGGGAGCTGACCTGACCAGTGGTCAATGTTTTTATCGATCGGTCATTATCTGAGACCGTATAGTGCAGGACAATGGTTTTGATGCGCTCACTTTTGCCTTGGGCTTGATAGGTTTCACTGTCGATAATATAACGCGGCGTCGATGTTGCGACGCAGCCGATGAGTGACAATGTCATGAACGATGTTAATACTGATGTTAATGCTAAAGAGGTAATATTTTTTGCCATGAAATGCTCTGTATTGAAGGGAGTACTATTAAATAAATAGGAAAAAACTATAACAGTCGTGCGTTTTAATCTTTATATCTGTTTAATTTTAAACCGCCTATATTATTACTCATAACCGCCACTATTTTTAACCAAGACTGACGCTACTAATAGGAATTATCCTCTTATAACCAATCGCACCTAAAATGATAAATACCGCCAATAATATATAAGCGTTCAACGATAAAGCAGCAGGCGAGAAGGGTAGCAGTAGCAGCGATATAAAGATGATGCTGACTAAGACTGCGAGATAATTTAACAGACCAGCCTGCTTCTTTCTGCGCTCATTAATCAAATCTGCTGACGTCACATAAGCGAAGCCGACGGTAATCCCCAGCGACGCCATACTGACGATATCAAGTAGATAGTTTCTACCAAGCCAAGGAGAAAATAGGCAAACTACAGCGATCAGTACTACGGTTTTAGTCTTACTAAAATGATGGTTTTTATCGGTAAAAATACTGGGTAATAAAGACGAATCGCCCATAGATTCTAATAGCTTGACTGAGGATAGTATAAAGCCATTGATACCGCTAAGGATGGAGCCAATCATAGCGATGGACAGTAGCCAAATGCCAATGCTACCAATACGATTATCTATCCCCTCACCAGTAGCCCAATTGCTATCTTTGATCGCTTGATAATCAAAATTCATATTTAAGGCGGTAAAATAATTGATCAAAAAATAGAATAAAATACCAGCGATAAGCGAGATTAAAATAATGCTTTTGGTCTTGGTTTTCGAATCACTAATAGATTTGGAAATCTGCGGTGTGGTCTCAAATCCGACGTATGCCCAAGGCATGACAGCGAGAATAGGTAACCATGCCAAGCTTGTGATAGAGCTGCTTTGCATATCAGTAGGCAAAAAGGTTTGCGTAGTCGGAGTCGCCCAAAGCGAGCCGAAAAACAGTGCAGTGACCGACACAATCATAAACAGGGCAATATATAATTGGATTTTGGCGCCGACCTGTACCCCGCGCAAATTGATATAGCTAAATAAAATGATGGCAGCACTACATAAGAATACTTCGCTGGCGTAGACTTCCCAACCAGCAATCGTGTATAGGTAGCCTAGCTGTAAGCTACTGGGCAAAAGATACCTTAGTAGCAAGGCGACGGCTGATATGTTGAGTGCCACGATAGAGATATAACCTATCGCCACGCCCCAGCCATAGATATAGGCGTGTTTTCTATTGATGTATTTTTCAATCCAATAGATGCCACCTGATTCGTTTTCTGGTGTTTGGGTCAATAAGTTAATATAGGCTTGGGCGACCATATAGATGGCTAACGTGCCAATGATAATGGCGACAGATGAGCCTAATAGCTGCGACTGCGGCAAAAATAGATCGCCAGGCATCACATAAGCACCCCATCCTATAATCGCTCCTACGCTAATCGCTATCGCTTGCAGGTAGCTGATGCTCTCAGTTTTTTCGCTCATACAATCCTCTTTGAGAGCTAAATATTTAATACGCAAACACACTCACTATGCAGTCAGTTTTACGCAAAAAAGACTTTTAACTATTGTTATAACTTGTTTGAAATCACTATTATAAATGTTGAGTAATTAATCAAATTTTAAGTTTAATTAATTTAAGAGATGATATTAAAGGTTTTTTTTGATTAAATCTTTTTAGTCCTTCCGGATCTTTTTAGCCAAAACGGTTTTCCAACTCTCCTCCAAACACTCAATCGCTAACCAAGGTTCAATGACTTCAGCATCGAACTTTTCTTTTGAGTTTGACAGTTGCCACAGCTTTTCAAGAGTAGCGAACGGATAGGGACGCTCGATTAAATACACTGGCAAGTCAGCGTTAATCATGCCGTCGCGTACCACTTGGAAATACCAACCAGCGATACCTTGTTTGCTTACCCATGCAGCGATATTTGGTACTTTAGTAAACTGTCCGATTTGGTCATTAATCTTGTAGCAGGGGCGGCGCGGTTGCACGATGCGTAATTGCACGCTGTCGTTGTCAGTATTGTCAGTATTGTCAGTGCCAGTTATTTCATATCCTCCATACTGAAAAACGTCACCAATACAAACGGTGGACTCATCCATCTCTGGCAGACTATTCACCGCTTCGGTAGTGAGATTCTCGCCGAGTGTGCCGATGCGCACCTTTAAGCCAAATTCTGCATTAATCTTTTCATAAGTAGCAGGTGGCAGTTGATGTACAGCTTTTAGCGGGCCACCATGATGACGTCGATCAGCTTGTTCGTCGGTGGTCAAACCCATAAAGTTGACAGCGACAGGGGCTTTAATCGGCGCTTTATCAATAGCGCTCATCTGCTCACGCGCGAATGGCATGGCTTTGCCAGCACGTACGCAGGTGAGGTTAGCGATATGTATTGGCAGGGTTTGGTTAAAGTCGATTTTGACTTGATTTTGTATTAGGGTTTTGGCTGATTGTATGCTCATGAATTTTCCTAATCTATAGGGAGTTATTTATTAGGCGAGTGGTTATGTCATTGCTGTCATTAATGCTGGGTATTAATGATGGATATTATCTTCGCTTAATCATTTATCTGATTATACGGTCTTAGTATTTTAAAATTTATCAACATCTTAAAATTTAAACAAAAAAAGACCAGAATAGATATCTGGTCTTTTTAATAGTAGTTTTTTCAATGTTTGACGATTATCGCAATTAACAATCTTATTTATTTTTATTGCGGCGACCGGCTGTTTTCTTTTCACGTGGCGTGGCGACCAGCTCAGCCAATTGCTCAGGTGATGACCATAGACCTTCTAAGTCATAGAACTCACGCGCTTGCGGAGTCATCATGTGCACGACGACAGAGCCCAAATCAATCAAAGTCCAGTCAGAGTCCGTACCGCCTTCACGACCAAGTGGCATAAAGTCGGCTTGCTTAGCTTCAGCACCGACGCTATCAGCCATCGCGCGGACATGGCGCTTAGACGTACCTTCAGCGATCACGATGCGTTCCATTACGTCAGTCAACTCTTCTACATTCATTACGGTGATGTTCTTAGCTTTCATATCTTCTAGAGCGCTTTCGACAACAGTTAAGCACTCTTTTAAGCGTTCATCAGTCATGGTGTTGATCATAAATTTTAATCTCTTGAATCGTAAATATTAAAAATAAAGTGGTAAATCGTCAGTTTGCAGCCGCCAACTGGTCATATATAGCCAGTCGTAAATAGAGATAGGACATGCAAAACGACAAAGATAAGATGATTTTAACGGAATTGAGCAGCAGAATATAGCTGATGGGCGATAATATATTGATAAACAGCAGGATTTAGCCATTTAGCTAATGGATTGGATTCAGTATTGCTCATGATATCATTTATTGGCTGTACAGATGTGATTTGCGTTTCGGCTATGGGCATTATATTTAATCGATTTTTCGTGTTTTGTAATTTCTGGTGCTGTAGTTGCTGGCGAATTTGCGTGCTCGATACTGCCGCTACAGGGCGAGGGTCTATGTAAATGCGTCCTTGATTGCTGTTTTTCAAGACAGCGTTATTCGCAAGTCCTTGCGCAGTTGGCGTTATCAATTCAGTAGGTAAATTGGTGATTAAATCTTGAAGTTGAGAGGGGAGTTGGGATTGTAGGATAGTGGCGTTCTGCGCTATTGAATTCTTATCAATGAGATTTTCATTTTCGTCAGTGCTGTTTGTTTCAGCAATGCTAAAACGGTTAAAAATCCAAAGGTTTACATAATCTGTCAGTTGTAAACCATCTTTCCATTTATCCAAACTACGCGCGCTGTCCATACCCATGATAAATATCAAGCAGTCATTGGGGTAGCGCTCACGTAATGTCTGCACACTATTGATTGTATAGACGGGCGGCGTTTGCCATAGCTCAAGCTCACTAATCTTTAGCGGTGTATTTTGCGTAGCCAGTTTTAACATGGTTAAGCGATGCTCAGGATTGGTGCTTTCATCTTTAAAAGGCGAGCGCGCATTGGGCAGTAATGACACATGCAGTTTGCGCTGTTGCTGCTCAGCTAGCGGTAATAAATCCTGATAGACATGCATCGCTATTTGCAAATGACCTTCATGTACCGGATCAAATGAGCCACCGAGATAAGCACGAATAGCAGATGCATCCTTTTTATCAGCTGAGCTAACATCGTTTTTTAAATCAGGGTTTATATAAGTGGCTTGAGCTGAGTGCGGCATAATAATTGAGATTGTTACCTGTAGATAAGTTTGTATTGATTGAGCATATTAAAGCACGATTGTAATGGGCAGGTGCGTGCTTGTCATTAAAAGCAATAAAAAAACCGACCATCATGACGATAGTCGGTTGAATAAAAACAGTCGGTTGAATAAAAACAGTCGGCTGAATAAAATACGGCTTTTAAGCGTGTGCTTAAATAATTAAATCAGGTCGCTATGTGCCTGAATAGCGGTCAGAGCGATGGTGTAGACGATATCATCGATTAGCGCCCCACGAGATAGATCGTTGACAGGCTTGTTTAGACCTTGGAGCATCGGACCCACACTAATGACATTGGCGCTACGTTGCACCGCTTTATAAGTAGTGTTACCCGTGTTTAAGTCTGGGAAGATAAACACGTTAGCTTGTCCAGCGACTGGCGAGTCTGGGGCTTTTTGCTTACCAACGCTCATGACCGAAGCAGCGTCATATTGCAATGGGCCATCAACAGCGAGATTGGGGGCGCGTTCGCGAACGATCTCCGTGGCGCGAGTGACTTTTTCAACGTCAGCACCCGTACCCGATGCACCTGTTGAATAGCTAATCATAGCAACTTTTGGCTCGATACCGAAGGCTGCGGCAGATTGCGCAGACTGGATAGCAATCTCAGCCAATTCCTCAGCGGTTGGGTCTGGGTTAATGGCACAGTCGCCATATACAACGACTTGCTCAGGCAACAGCATAAAGAAGATCGACGATACTAATGAGTACTGCGGTGCCGTCTTAATCAGCTGAAATGCAGGGCGTACCGTGTTGGCAGTAGTATGAATCGCACCAGAGACTAGACCATCGACTTCATCCATCTGCAGCATGATAGTGCCTAAATAAACCGTATCTTGCAGATATTCAGCAGCCACGTCTGCGGTGGTTTTACCTTTACGGCGTTCAACGACCGCCGCGATATATTTACTCATATCGAGCGTATCAGGATCGATAATTTCAAGCCCTTCTGGCAAGATTAAATTTCGATTTTTGGCAACTTGTTCGACATCTTCGCGCTTAGCCAATAGCACACAGTTTGCGATACCGCGGCTTTGGCAGATACACGCTGCCTCTACGGTACGTGGTTCCGAGCCTTCTGGCAATACCACACGCTTTTTAGCATTTTGTGCTTTTAAGACGACTTGATGACGGAAAGCTGCTGGCGATAAACGCGGTTTGTGATCACCACTGAACTGCTCTTTAATCCAGCTTAAGTCCAAATGCGCCGCTACATAACGGGTAACGTCTAACGCGCGCTCGGTATCATCACTTGGAATCTCAGCGCTCATATGCATGAGGTTCTGTACTGTCTCGTAGCTATCCGTCTCGACACTCATAACTGGAATGCCCGTTTTGAGTGCAGATTGCCATAATTCAGTGACGGTCTCGTTTGGCATGACGCCGCCCGTTAATACTAGACCTGCTAATGGAACGCCATTAATACAGGCTAGAGCCGCCGCCAATAATAAGTCATCACGGTCGCCTGGTACGACGATCAAAGTGCCACGATTGAAGACTTCATCGATACGTGCAATCGAGCGAGCCGTTAAACTAATATGATTAATTCGGCGCGATTTTGCTTCGCCAACGTTCAACCAAGTGGCATCAAGCTCAGCGGCGATATCCCAAGTACGAGGGACGGATAGCGAATCGCTAAATGGCACGACGCCAATTAAGCGAAATTGCTCAGTATCAAAATGCGGTGACAAACGCTGCACTTCTTGAATGAAGCTCTTATCAAGGGTAAAGACAGCTTCACCAGGAGCAACTGGTTGGTTCTCAAAGGTGTTCGGCACATCGACGCGCATCAAGATACACCCTAAGGTACGCTCGCTTGCGATACCGCCAAACTCACGCGCATGCATATCAAGCTTATCAGCAAGATGGGCAGGGTTTTTGGTATCAGCCGTACTGACGAAGATGATTTTGGCATCAAGTGCATGGGCGATAGCACGGTTAATTTGCGCGGCATAAGAGGCTTCAGTCGTCGAGACCAAGCCTTCGCAGATGACAACATCCTGATCACCGCCAATAGTGTGATAATTAATGACCACTTCTTCCATCAAGTCATCAAGGTTACCATCACCAATCATACGCTCAACGCGCTGACGGTTGATAGACTTAGGCGGGGTTAGGCCAAACGCATGCATGGTCAATGCGCTTGAGCTGTCCAAGCTATTTTGTTTATCGAGCGTATCATCTTGCAAAAAAGGCTTCATAAAGCCAGCTTTGATACCGTTATAATCTAATGCGCGGATCAGGCCTAGTGCCGCTGATGTCACACCGATACCGCGACTGATAGGAACAAGTAATATGGTTTGCATAGCGTATCCTACTATTTATTTATTATATCCTTAAGGAGGTTTATTAAATCCTTTAGGAAGTCATAAAAAGCGCTTACTTCTCGTAGAAGCAGTCTCCTTTTTAAGCAAGGCCTAGCGCTAGGCGGGTCTCTTGCGCAATACGGCACTCTTCATCGGTTGGCACAACCCAAAGCTCAATGCTGCTATCATCGCTATGGAAGCTACCTTCGCTACCACCGACTAGGCTTGCGTTTTTGTCGGCATCAAACTTAATACCGAAATGACGCATGACATCTAAGATGCGTGCACGAGTAGTTTTTGAGTTTTCACCAATACCACCAGTGAAGACAATACCAGTAAAGTCAGGTAGCGCACAGCTTAGGCTGGCTAGATATTTACCAACGCGATAACAGAACATCTCAATGGCAAGCTGCGCATCTTTATGGCCTTCGTTGGCCGCTTCCTCGATGGTACGTAAGTCATTAGATAATCCTGAGATACCGAGCAGACCACTTTCGCTGTTGAGCATCTTATCAATCTCTTCTAAGCTCAAACCAAGCTGACGCTTTAGATGAATATGTAAGCTTGGATCAACATCACCGCTACGCGTACCCATCATCAGGCCTTCAAGCGGTGTTAGTCCCATACTGGTATCCAAGCTTTTGCCATCATAGACGGCGGTCGCAGAGCAACCATTGCCTAAGTGTGCGGTTAACCAACCATGAGGGCCTTTGGCATCTGTAATCTGGGTAGCACGTTCTGAAACGTAAGCATGCGAAGTACCATGGAATCCATAACGACGAATTTTGTGGTCTTCATATAATGATTTCGGCAGCGGATAACGGAAGGCAACTGGCGGCATAGTTTGGTGAAAGGCGGTGTCAAATACGACGACTTGTGGAATTTCAGGATAGATAGCTTGCACAGCTTCAATGCCAAGCGCGTTGGCAGGATTATGTAGCGGTGCTAATACTTTTAGGCGTTTTACTTCTGATAGCACATGCTCGTTCACACGAACAGCTTCTGAATATTCACGGCCACCATGAACCACGCGATGACCGACTGCAATGAAGTGATACTGCTCAAGTAGCTCAAGGATTTTTTGTAAGGCTAATTCATGACGACCACCTGCAATGGCAATTTCAAGCTTTTTGCCATCTAACGTATTGTGTTTAATACGGGCAGTATCCAGACCTAGGTTTTCGGCCAGACCAGTGATACGGGTTGATTCATCTTCGCTGATTAGTGCATATTTGATAGAAGACGAACCACAGTTAAGTACCAAGGTGGGGTTAGTCAATGTTGATGTCGTAGTATTTTCATCGTTAAAAGCGGGATTAATGGCGCTGTCGCTCATGCTCTATCCTTAGATTATTTTTAATGAGGAGGTGTTGCTATGTTTACCAAGCAAGTAGTGAATCAATAAGATTACCACTCGTTGAACAAACACAAACTAGCTACACCTATGTTGACACCTGTCAAACAAGAAGGTCGCTGATTTGCTGATCATCCTGGGCTATAATTTTCTGTGTTTCGTATGCTAGCGTATCTGTGAGCTACACGTTAAAGCATTATTACAGCCATACGGTCTGAATATAATGTAACACATTCTTAGTACTACACCACGATAACTATAAGGTTAAAGATTGGCGCTCGTCAAGGCACTACAACAACTGTTCACCGAGTACAGTTATAGGGCTTCAGTTGCTATAGCAAGTGCTATAAAGGCAGGTTTAGTAGTAATCAAAATTGTAAGAAAGTTTGTCAGTACAACTCTAAACGTCTCTTTTAACCACTTTTTAAATATTAAAGCTGAGAATAACTAACGTGGTACAAACTAGAAATAATCGAAAAGATAGATGTAAATTAAGCTTATATTTTAGGTTGATTTGGACAAAAAATAGATAAAATTGTCAGTCAATAAAACTCAAGGCGAGCACAGCTTTACTGAATAATGCTATGATTGGAGCGTGCTGAATTTACACGACTTTTAGTCAGCAGCAGTTAGCATTTTTTTACTTATAATTCTTCGTTTATAACGAGTCACTTATAGCTATCCTTTGTATAGCATCTTCACCGTTGCAAGGTCATCTGCCATATGTTTACTATACGCCGCTTTTTAGATACTAAACGCATTCAAAATTTATCTACCAACTCTGGTCGTCATGCTATCTGGACTTTGATGATTAGCAGCGCTGTTATGCTTGGATTGTCGGGTTGCGGACAAAAAGGGGATCTTTATATAGCAGCGCCGAGTAGTCAGACGGTTGCAGGCAATGCAGAGTTGCCAACCTCAGATCAACTAGATAGCACCAGCCACCCACAAGATGCTGCCTTTGCTACTATCGATGATGACAACTATGACAAGAGTCGTTATTTAGAGCAGCAGCAAGTGCTGCCCGCTGCCAGTGACGATCCCAACGATTACTAGTTTTATTTTTTCCAATGACTCATTTTCCAATGACGACTTTAATAGTGAAGTTCTATTCCTTTTGAACTTAAGTCTTTTGAAATTAACACTTTTAAGCTTAAATCTTTTAAATTAATGCTTTCAAAATTGATAACCTGATTAGATTAGAGAACCCGATATGAGCGATTCTGAATTACAAGCCGACTGCGTAACTATCCATACTGAGCAAGGAATGTATGTTGATCCTACTGCCTTAACCGCCCATCTACCTGAACTGCACTATAACCAAGATGAGTTATGGATGGAGAAGGTAAGTATTAATGAGTTGGTAGAGCGCTACGATACGCCATGCTACGTATACTCACAGCAGGCAATACTTGATGTGTATCAGGCCTATAGCGACAGCTTTGCGGCGATTGATCATCAGATTTGCTATGCGGTAAAAGCAAACTCAAACCTTGCTGTGTTAGGGGTGCTCGCGGCAGCAGGCGCAGGATTTGATATTGTCTCGCGCGGTGAGCTTATGCGCGTATTGGCAGCAGGTGGACAAGCCGACAAAGTCGTGTTTTCAGGAGTTGGCAAAACGAAAAGCGATATTGAATATGCATTAACCCAAGGTATTGGCTGCTTCAACGTTGAGTCTATTAGTGAATTAACATTAATTAATGAGGTAGCGCAGCAACTTGATAAGCGTGCACCGATATCGCTACGGGTCAATCCCGATGTCGATGCCAAGACCCATCCCTACATCTCAACTGGTCTAAAAGACAATAAGTTTGGCATTGCCCATGAGCAAGCGGTAGCGGTGTATGAGCAGGCTACTGGTTTATCGCATATCGATATCGTTGGAATTGACTGCCATATTGGCTCACAATTAACGGAAGTCGAACCCTTTATTGCTGCTTTAGATAAAGTCATTGAGCTGGTGCATAGCTTGCGCGAAAAAGGTATTGAGCTGCGTCATATTGATTTGGGCGGTGGCTTAGGAGTGCGTTATATTGATGAATCGCCAGTTTCTATCCATGACTTTGCACAAGCCTTATTACCAAAACTAATTGAGCTTGGCAAGACAGTGTTCTTTGAGCCGGGTCGCAGTATGGTTGCCAATGCGGGTATTTTGCTTACCCGTGTTGATGTGCTAAAGCCTACGGAGCATAAGAACTTTGCCATTGTTGATGCCGCGATGAATGATTTGATTCGTCCAGCGCTGTATCAAGCTGAAATGGCCGTCATTCCCAACGTATTACCTAATAAAGGTATCGATACGGATGGCACCCAGCCTTGGGATATCGTGGGTGCAATTTGTGAGACTGGAGATTTCTTAGCAAAAGACCGTCTACTGTCACTCGCAACTGGCGACATTTTAGCAATTACGGGGGCAGGGGCTTATGGCTTTACCATGAGCAGCAACTATAATTCACGTCCGCGTGCAAGTGAAGTCATGGTTGCAGGGGATAGCCATCAGCTGATTCGCAAACGTGAAACTGCTGAGGCACTATATGCAGATGAAATGCTTTGGCAAAATGAACAATAATATAAATGCGCTTTAAAAAGAATATCCTACTGCTGGAACCAATTTTTTGAAGCAATAGAACTGGTTTAATGGAACTGGCTTTTTGCATAGGTAATACTGACTGTTAAATAACAACCCATTGTTGTCATGACAATGGGTTTTTTATGGCAATATTTATAGTAATTATTATAGGAGCTATTAGATTGATTATCATAGTATGGTCAGTCCTAAATAAAAGAAGTACATAAATTATAATGCACTACTGGAATAAATTTTCCTTGCTTGCTGTGCCTACGCAGACAGAGGCTGCGCAAAATTTATCTCAGTAGTGCTGTATTTATTTTATAGTGGATCTACTATAGTCGCCATAGTATCTATAATTAACGGTTTTAGTAGGATTCATACAGTCTCTGGCTCGCTGATAGTTATCATTGTATCTGACAGCATGCTAATATAACGGATACATAAAAATAGAATAGGACACAAGGATATGCTAATAGAATTTACCAAGATGCATGGTCTGGGCAATGATTTTATGGTCATCGATTTGGTGACCCAGCGCTTAGAGTTGACCAAAGAATTGGTACAGTTATTGGGTGACCGTCATTTAGGTATCGGCTTTGATCAGTTGCTTGTCGTCGAGCCGCCGATGCGTCCGGATGTTGATTTTAGCTATCGTATTTTTAATACCGATGGTACAGAGGTTGAGCAGTGCGGTAATGGAGCGCGCTGTTTTGCCCGTTTTGTCCAAGCGCGTAAGCTATCATTTAAGCAGCGCCTGCGGGTCGAGACAGCCAGTGGTATTATTTCTCTGACGACGGACCGTTATGGCTGGGTAGAAGTCGATATGGGTAAGCCCAAGTTTGCGCCGGATGAGATTCCATTTACCCCTAGAGCGACGACTAAGATTCAAAATGCCTATCATTTAGATGTAAATGGTACGCCTGTGCAGCTTTACGTGGCCAATATGGGCAACCCGCATGCTGTCATCAAAGTCGACGATGTACTTGACGCTGAAGTCGAAACCTTAGGCAAGGCCATTGAATCGCATCCGGCATTCCCAGATCGAGTCAATGTAGGCTTTATGCAAATCATGAATCAGCGTCATATTCGCTTGCGTGTCTATGAACGCGGTGTCGGTGAGACCCAAGCATGTGGCACTGGGGCGTGCGCAGCGGTTGCGATTGGCATACGTGAAGGTTGGCTTGATGAAGGCGAAGATGTGCGCGCGCAGCTATATGGCGGTAGCATGATTATCCGCTGGCAGCCCGGTTACTCAGTCATGATGACGGGTCCAACCGCCTTTGTTTATGAGGGCGTATTTAGTCCAGATGGCTTAATGGCGCAAGCAGGTATCAAGCCCAGCCCTGCCAATTAAACAAGCTGTATTTTTAGCGTTAAGGGCAACGCATGTCTCGCATGGATAGTCATACTTATAAGCAGGCGCAGTCTATAGAGTTGGATGAACCATTACGTGAGCTGTTGTCACCTGTCCACCGATGGCTAAATACTTTGGCTGTGCGCAATCACTCTGTGCATACCTTGACGGCTTATTTTGCTGGATTAAATCAGTTGGCGTTATTCTTACGTGGTAAGAAGCTGACGTGGACACGCTGTGATAAACGCCAGCTGGCTCAGCATATTGGTCAGCGCCTTGATGAAGACAAGCTTGCGCTTGCTAGCGTACAGCAAGAGCTGTCAGCTATTCGGCACTTTTATGGCTGGATGATTGAAGAGGATTTGGCACGTATCAATCCAACCACTGGCTATCAGTTAAAGCGTAGTCCTAGACCCTTGCCATCTATTGCTGATGTGGATTTACTTACCCAATTGCTTGATCAAGAGATGCCCAATACGCCTGAGCAGGCACGCTTGTGGTTGCGTGATAAAGCGATGTTTGAATTACTATACAGCAGTGGGCTGCGGGTAGGTGAGTTGGTGGCGCTTGATGTCACCGACGTAGATTTGTCCGATTTGCGTGTGCGGGTCACGGGTAAGGGTAATAAGACCCGTCTAGTACCATTGGGTGCTAAAGCTGCTGCTGCTATCAATCGTTATCTGCCGCATCGAAATCTATGGGTGGAGCAACAAGACAGCGCTTTATTTATCAGTGAGAAACTGGGCACTCGATTATCAACGCGCGCCGTACAGCAGCGTCTGAAAATAGCAGCAACGCGGGCTGGCATTGCACAAAACCTGTATCCGCATCTATTACGCCATTGTTTTGCTTCACATATGCTCTCAGGTAGTGGCGACTTGCGCGCCGTACAAGAGATGCTAGGCCATAGTGATATCAGTACCACGCAGATCTATACACATGTGGATTTTGCTAAGTTAACCCAAGTCTATGACCGTGCCCATCCGCGCGCCACACACAGTCAAAATGAGAAAGATTAGCAGTGGTGTTAAGCCAGACGTTAACTTATGCTAAACGATGACGTTGATTATGCTAAGCGATGGCACTGAAAAATAGGCAGTTTTTGCCGTGCTTGCTCTTGAACATGCTTGTCTAAGTCAGCGAATACTAACGCATAGTTTTTATCTTGAGTTTGACTATTTAGATTACTGTCATCATAACTGTCCTTGACGGTACCATCAAAAGCAGCAATGGCTGCATGTCCCCACGTCTGGCGGATACTGCCATTTTTATAAGTATGATCACCGCCTTGCGCCGCTCCAACTACCATACATTGACTGTCCAAGGCGCGAGCTTGCAACAGTAGCGACCAATGCGCCTGTCCCGTCAAATACGTAAAAGCAGAAGGAGCGCTTAATATATCTGCTCCAGCTTGACGCAGACGCTGAGCAAGCGCTGGAAAACGTAAATCAAAACACACCATCATCCCTAATTGATAAATCGAGTCGTTTGTTTCAATCGGAGCGACTACCGTCTGTGTCCCTGGCTCAAATGTCGCCGCTTCGTTGTAGCTGCCTTGCTTATCGGCGACGGTTGCGGTAAACAGGTGAATCTTGTCATAGCGTGCGACCTGCGTCCCATCAGGGCCAAACAGCTGACTGACTTGGCGCAAACGTCCATCAGGTACGATAACCCCATCTGGACGATAAGAGCAGGGTAGAGAGCCTGCTAGTAAGTGGACATTATTTGCACGCGCATAATCTGCTAAGGTGGCAGATAGGGACTCAAAGCGCTCAGCGGTTGCAAACTGCTGCCCCATGCTACAGCAGTTCTCAGGTAACACTACAAGCTGCGCCCCTTGCGCACTGGCATCATCAATAGCAGACTTTATAGTAGCAAGGTTAGCATCGATGTCTTGCTGGCTATTCATTTGTACGCCAGCGACGGTAAGTTTATGATTGTGCGTGCTGTTATTCATATATTTATTCTCAGTTATTGTTTTAAGATATAAATTATCATAGCAAAATTGCTGCAAAAAATGCTATCGTCATTACTCAATGTAGTGGTACTTCAAGTAGTTGTACTGCAAGTTACTACGAACAAGAAAAATAATTTAATCTTATCCAACTCGCTCAGATTAACGCTCTTAGTGCTTGTATTTGTTTTGCCAGCTATTTTAATTTTTGCAAATAGTATAAGCTTATAGAAACCTTACTAGTTCTCAGTGAACAGTTAACCCATATAACCAAAGCAATATCATTGGAGTGTAATACACCAGCTATGAGTATGTCGTTTGGATTGGCGACCGCGCTAACTACCTCCCAAAAGCTAACCCCGCAGATGCAGCAAGCTATCAAATTGTTGCAGCTCTCTAGTCTTGAGCTTGCACAAGAGGTACAGGCCAAGCTGGATAGCAATCCATTACTCGAGCGCGTCGAGGAAGATGAGTATGGAGAGAGTGGTGATGAACTCGCTGACGATCTAGATGAACATTTAACGCTTGAGATGTGGAATGGCGATAGCGAAATTGGCGTATCTACTGATTTATCGGATTCATCAGCTACCGATGATGCTTTTGATTATGACACTGCCGAATATGACGACACATTCAACGATAGCTTAGATAAATTGCAACAGGCAAATATTGATGGCAGTGCTATGGATAATACTGCGATAGACAATGACTATCAAAGCAATGATTATCAAGGTACAGATAGCGATGGAAGCTATAGCAGCTATGATCTTGGTAGCTTTAGTGGCAGTAGCGCAGCAGCAAGCGCAGATTATGATAAACTTGACGATTATCAAGGGAGCACCAGTACTAGTATTCAAGACTATGTACGCTGGCAGCTTAATTTTAAACGTCTTTCAGAGACAGATACCTTGATCGCAGAGTATCTCATGGATTCGATGGATGACATGGGTTTTGTGCAGTTAGATATTGACGAGTTGCTAAAAAGTCTAGAGACAATGGCAAGTTTTTATCAATGGGATGACCATATAGAGCGCGATGAGATAGAAGTGGTACTGCGCATTATCCAATCTTGTGATCCATTAGGCGTAGGCGCACGTAATTTAAGCGAATGTCTCGCTATTCAATTGGCTAAGCTTGACCCTGACACTGCATACCTCAAGCATGCACAGGCCTTGCTGTCTGCTAGCGAGCATTTGGTTAGCAATAATATTAAAGCATTAACCGATACTACTGGCTTGTTATCTGCACACATTACCCCCGCACTTAGCCTATTACGCACATTGAACCCCGCGCCAGGCCTATCATTTCAAAGCAGTCAGCCTGATTACACTCAGCTGCCTGCAAGCTACGATATCCCTGATGTATTAGTGACCCCAATACGTCGCACCTCTAACGGTAAAACACCAGATGGTGGCTGGCATGTACGTCTCAATCCGGCTACCTTACCGAAACTACGAGTTAATCAAGAGTATGCAAACCTAGTCAAGCGTGGCGATGATAGCTCCGACAATCAGTATTTACGTGAAAACCTTACAGACGCACGACTATTTATTCGTAGTATCGAGGAGCGTAATCAAAACCTGCTTAAAGTTGCGACCAGTATCGTACGCCGTCAAGATGAGTTTTTGCAATATGGTGCTACAGCTATGCAACCTTTAATATTAAAGGATGTCGCTGCTGAAGTTGACCTACACGAATCTACAGTGTCGCGTTTGACCACCAGTAAGACGATTCTAACTCCGCAGGGACTGTTTTCGCTCAAGCATTTCTTTTCGTCACACGTTAGCAGTAGTGATGGGGATATTTCTTCGACCGCTATCAGTGCCATGATTAAGCAGCTTATCAATGACGAGAATCCAAAAAAGCCTTTGTCCGATAGCCGTATCCAAACCCAGCTACTCACTGACGGTATAGATATCGCGCGACGTACCGTTGCCAAATATCGAGAAGCAATGAATATTAGCTCCTCCACGCAGCGCAAACAAAAATACTAGCCGCTAATAATACTAGGGTGTGTCCTCAATCTGCACGAGTGAACCTCTAATGGGCTAAAAATGGCTATATTTCCGTCACTCTTTGAAAGTTTCTAGACAATATGTTCATATTCTCTGCAAAATTTCCTTTGATTGACAAAAATCTATCTCATTTTTATTGCCATTACCAAAATGAGGACACGCCCTAAAAGTCGTAATATTGCAGATTATAATACTAACAATCACCATGCCCAAGACTATTTAAAATTTATAGATAGTCTTTGCTGAAATTGTAGCCAGATTCTGTCGACCAAGCTTTATACAGTAGTAATTAGCCAGAAATACCAGCAGCCCGTAGAAACAATTGGCATCTACTAGAAAGATAACTATATTCGTTTATATAAATAAAAAATAAAAAGTCCCAATTATATATAATTAAGAAAAGAACAACAGCTATGATTACATTTAGTTACAATATAGCGTCTTGCTACTCGTCAGTTTTCATGACAAATTAGAGGTATATCAATAATAAATATTAAGAGGTTTATCTATATTATTAATATGTGGTGACAAACGGATATGCCACAGAATATATGAAGAATCAATTGGTGTTATTGATGAGGCAAGGTGGCAAAGGCAGGAGTGCCGACCCATCTGTTGACTATAAGTAATAAATATAAGGATCAGCATATGAATATTTCTATCAGTGGTCACCATATCAGCGTAACCGATGCAATGAACACAGCTGTACGCGATAAGCTTGAGAAAGTAGAGCGTCACTTCGATCAGATCCAAAGTATTCAAGTGATACTGTCACTAGATAATAGTGGAGCGAACGATGGTGGTAAAAAGAGCCATAAGGCTGAAGCCATCATACGTGTATCAGGGAAAGAGATGTTCGTCCAAGCTTGCGACGATGATATGTATAAAGCCATTAATGAGATGGCAGACAAGCTCGATAGACAAGTGCGTAAATATAAAACTCGTCAAGAAGCTAAGAAGACTCAAGGCGCTGGGCGTGATGGACGTTATGAAGACATACTAGGGGCTGAAGCTGCTCCAGCTATTTAGAAAAACTAGTATTCAACAAAGAAAATATAAATAAAACGTTAACAATAAAAAGACCTCAACATGTTATGTGTTGAGGTCTTTTTAGGTTTGAGATATTTGATATAAAAGTTAGCCACCACCGACTGCTTGTACTACTTCAATACTCATACCTTCAACAATACGTAACTGTCCAAGTTCACTTTTTGGGATTAGCTCACCATCGACTTCAACTGCATAGCGACCAGTACTCAATCCCAGTTCATTAACGACTAACTGTACGGTCTGATGAGTAGTTTGTAAAGTTCTGCCATTAACATGAATAGTGCTCATAATATTTGCTCCCTCAAAAATGATGATTTGTATCAATAGCTATTCAGCTTATCGTTTTAAGACAATGCTTTAGAGCTAAGCTTCAAGGCAATGCTTCAAGCTCTTGTTTTAAAACAAGATAGCTCTATAGTTATCTGACCATTCGCTATTTGTCCATGCGAAACGCAGTCACTGCCAGCCATAACCAACCCGCTATCAATAATACGCCACCAATAGGCGTAATAGCGCCAAACCAGCGCGGTGCCCCTAGAGTCATCGCAAACAAGCTACCAGCAAAAATAACAATACCAATTTGCAGTAACCAAGCGGTGGTTTGAGTCGCATAATTCAAGCGAATCAGGAGTCCAACGAGTAATAGACCTAGTGCATGAATAAATAGATACAACGTTGCCGTATGCCACCATGCCAGCTCTTGAGCATTGACCATATTTTTGATGGCATGAGCTCCAAAAGCACCTAAGGCGACAGCGATAGCAAGGTTAATCGCTGCAATACCTATCCAATTTAACATTACACAACTCTTATTATAGATTATCTATCAATGTTGTTAATGGCACGTCCGGCTATTTACTGAACATCATCAGGCAAAATTACACTCTCAATAGTCATTGCATCGCGGATTTTGTCCATTGCATTTTTCTCAATTTGGCGCACCCGTTCTGCTGAGATAGAGTAGACAGCTGCTAATTCGTGCAAGGTAGACTTCTGTTCTGTCAACCAGCGCTGCTCGACGATATCACGTGAGCGATCATCTAAGGTATCCATTGCCGCAATCAGTGCTGATGAGTTGTTCTCTTCCCAATCAGATTCTTCTACCATCTCGGCAGGATCGATACCATCTTCCAAGAATAACTGCGGAGCATAGCGTCCATCATCATCGTCACTTGATTGAGTCTCAAACGATGCATCGTATGAAGTCAGTCGCGACTCCATCTCCAAGACTTGCTTACGCGTGACATTCAAATCATTGGCGATAGCGTCTGCTTCTTCTAACGTTAGCTGGTTATTGGTCTTTTTTAGACTACGTAAATTAAAGAACAATTTGCGATGGGCTTTGGTTGTCGCAACTTTGACAATACGCCAGTTACGAATCACAAATTCATGAATCTCAGCTTTTATCCAATGGACAGCAAAGGATACCAAACGTACGCCTTTATTTGGGTCGAAGCGCTTAACTGCTTTCATCAACCCCAAGTTACCTTCTTGAATTAAATCAGCCTGTGGTAACCCATAACCCGAATAGCTACGGGCAATATGAATGACAAAACGTAGGTGCGACATAACGAGCAAGCGTGCAGCCTCGACATCACCTTCATCATAATAGCGATGGGCAAGCTCTTGCTCTTGAGTAGGCGTCAAAATTGGAATTTGATGTACAGTATTAATATACGCACCCAAATTCACTCCAGGTGCAGACAGGTGAGTGGGCATCGCGGGTACTAAATCACGTGTGCTGGTATCTTCTAAGGCACTAGCATCGTAAGGAGGGCGCTGTGCGGCAGCATTAAGTGCTGCTTCACGTGCGGCGTTTTTTTCAGTACCAGCACTGTTTTGCGTCTTTTTCGTTGTCGACGATTCAGTAGAAGGAGTAGCCATATTCTTGACCTTGATTAAATAGGTAAGCAAATATTAAATGAGCAAATATTCAGATAAAAATCTTTATTGTCTTAATTGTAAAGGATAGCGACGCTTAGTTGCTATCGGTTTTGGTAATGATGAAGTGAAATATTGTATCGGACGGCTCTGATAAGGTGTTGTCAGCAGTTTGCGGCTTGGTCATCTGGTTAATTGTCAACAGTAACTGATTATCGCCATCCATTTGGTGAGTTTGCTGACAGAAAGCAGTAATATCTGCTTGAGAGTTAGGATCAGTTGCCACAACATACAATGACTCACCACTCGCCACATTACGCAGTGCTACTTTAGTTTTTAGTAGCGGCATTGGACAAGCAAGACCGCGTCCATCTACCATGTTTTTTATCCTAACAATCGGTTGAACATCGTCTATAACATCTGTCATCTGAATGTCACTAATACAGTCCGTCGGTAATAAACGTAGTAAGGACGCAATCGTATGCTGCTCAGTATTAGATAAGGTTTGCTGTAAATATACATGATAAGGTATATACAAATGGCTTTCAGCGGACATAGACGAAACCCTTAAACTCTTAGTTATTGATAGTTAGGTTTTAAGACTTAACGTATAAAGATGACGTGAGATCATGGATATATTATAACAAATAGCTGCTTAGCAAATGCAGTTGAATATAGTCATCGTCATGATTGGCCTACTAGAATTACCATGATGGATTCATTAGAGTGACATAATCATGTTGCACAATGGTGACGCTCGCCTAGATATTGGTAGCCAATACCACGCTAGAATTGACGTTATGCAGACAACCTCGTATAGTCAAAAAACAATGATATGGCCGATAGCATAGGATGCGCATTTGAACTATTTACATAGCTCTTTGATCACTGACTTCCCAACAACCAACTATGCAAATAACAAACAGCATACTAGGGTTTGGCCTCAATCACATCAGCGTTCAACGTTTCGATATGTAGGTCTGTTTGTACTGTTAGCAATTGCCAGTAACCATAGCTATGCTGCGCCTACTGCTATGCAACAATCGGCAACACCATTGGCATTGGTGACTAATCCGGTCTATGGCTCATGGCAGACTTCAAAATCTGATGAACTAGAGCTGCCAAATTTGCAGGGTCAGGGGTTAAGCTTTGCAGATCAATATCAAAATAAAATAATAGGTGAGTGGTCACTTCAAAATATCAATGGCCGCGTCAAGATGGAGCATGATCCTTGGATTCAAGAAACCGTCAAAAACATGACATGGCGGCTCAATGCACAAGCGCGGCAGCAAGCACCATTAGCATTAGTCATTATTGATAATCCTAGCATCAACGCCTTTGCTGCACCCGGCGGAGTCATTGGCTTGAACACGGGTACTATCTTAGCGGCCAGTAGTATGGATGAACTAGCAAGCGTAGTGGCTCATGAGGTCGCCCATGTTAGCCAAAGGCATTATGAAAATGGTGCAGATGAGAAGAGAAAAGCCATGCTGATGCAGATAGGTGGCATGTTAGCAGCCATTGCTGCTTCAACTGCTGATGGTGATGCGGCGGCCGCTGTAATGATGGGTAGTCAGACCGCTGCTATGAATAGCAGCATGGCTTTTAGTCGTAATAATGAACGCGAAGCTGATCGGGTAGGGATGCAAATTATGACCCAAGCTGGCTATGACCCACGAGCGATGCCAAGATTCTTCGGTACGATGAATCAGCAAAGCCAGCTCAATCAAGTTGCCAATCGCTTCTTACCAAGCTTTGTACGCTCACATCCACTTAGTAACGAACGTCTAAGTGAGTCGCAAAGTCGTGCTCAACGTTATCCCTCGTTATCATTAACTCAGCAGCAGCGCCATCAAGCACTATTTGATCTCCTTTACTGGCGAGTAAAAACCACTGGTAAGCATGCCTCTGAGACAGAGTTAACCACGGCTGCTAAGAACAGCGTGGGAGCAAAATTGGCTTTAATGCATTGGTACGGCGAACATCAGCGTTTTGATGAGGCTAATGACATAATGGCGCAGCTTACGGCATTACCCGCAGACCAGCGGCAAACGTTGGAGCCCTTATTGTCTATTACTCATAGCCAAGTGCTCACTGAGCAGAATAAATGGGCGCAAGCAGCTAAAGTACTGGCAGCTCAGCAACGTCTCTATCCTGAGCGCCGCGATTTGCGTCTATATTTAGCAGAAGCGCTAACCAATAGTAATCAGCCGACCCAAGCACAAGCGCTACTCAAATCTCTTACCCAGCAGCAGCCAAGTGATCGCTATGCATGGCAAAGTTTACAACTGGCCAATGAAAAGCTAGCCAAAACCACTGCATCACCGCAGGTTGCACGTATAGCTACGATTAATGCGCTGCGTTATCGCAGTCATGACCAGTTGTGGAATGGGCGTTACGACTCAGCACTCACCTCATTGACGCAAGCAAAACAGCTAACCAAGCAACTGCAAGCTAGTGCACAAAGCAGTAGTGCCCGTCCATTACTAGCAAGTATCGAGCAGGAAATTAAAAACGTAAAAACCGCCAAAGACTATAAGCCTTAGGCGGTATGTTTATACGTTTTGAGCGCTGCAGTTTTTGATATGAAATCTACTACGATGCTTTAGTTGCGATCCTCTAGTTACGATGCTTTAATTGCAATATTTTAACTGGCAATTAACCTTGTAGCGCATCTTTTACTAGCTTTGAGATGAGTGCAGGATCAGCACGGCCAGCAGTTTTATTCTTAAGTACGCCCATTACACTACCCATATCGCGCATAGATGTTGCGCCTTGTGCCGCGATTTCTGCATTCACTAAGGCAGCAAGTTCGGCATCATCCATCTGCTTAGGCATGAATTCATTAATAATATCAATCTCGAACTGCTCTTTGGTAGCTAGGTCATCACGGTTATTTTCAGTAAAAATAGTCAATGACTCTTGGCGCTGTTTTAATTGCTTTTGTAATACTTCTAGAACGCCTGCATCATCAAGCTCAGTCTGACGATCAATCTCGATTTGCTTGATAACTGCTTGTACGTTACGTAAGACTTTAACGCGCTCAATCTCACGCGCTTTCATTGATGTTTTAATATCGTCTGATAAAGTCTGTTTAAGTTGGCTCATTGTTATTATTCCTTGTTCGTTAAATTTTAGGCTGATGAGATTTTCACTTCAAGTCTGTATCGTTAGCAGCAATAACAAAAATTGTAGCATAAAAAACGCCACTGATATCAATGGATAACAGTGGCGTTAGTGTAGCGCTGGTACTTAACTAATCGTATTATTGATTAGTACATACGAGTGGTACGAATAGTTTCGCGTTGTAACTTTTTCTTATAACGCTTTACAGCAGCAGCTTTTTTGCGCTTGCGTACTTGCGTTGGTTTTTCATAAAACTCACGCTTACGTACATCTGACAATACACCAGCTTTTTCACAAGCGCGTTTGAAACGACGGATAGCGATATCAACTGGTTCGTTTTCTTTAACCTTAACTGCAGGCATGAAGACTCCTTGATTAGGATGAGATATAAAGGCATTAGTTTGGCTGTATATTAGTATTTAGCCGTAATATCTCAAGATTACAGGCATCAGCTCAAACTAGGATAATCTTGCGCATTAACACAAGGGCAGGTATTTTAATAAAAAATGGCTGTAAAGTCAATGCTTTTAGTGCATCTGCCTATGTGTATTATTAGGCGAGATAAGCCATGAATACAGCTTCTATACGTATTTTAAATCCTGATAAATGTGTTTAGAGCTTAATAAACCTATAAAAAGTAAATGAATAAAAAATCCCTACTGTCTATAACGGTTTGGTTTGAGTTTATGCTATGATAATTTCCATATAGTAGTAAGCATATTCAAGTCGATGTGTCCATTTTATTAAGGGTGTTGGAATGAAGAAAACAGTACTAAATATGGCTTTAAGCACAGCATTTATTGTCACTCTTGGGTTTGGCATTACTGCCTGTAGTAGTGATAAAGAAGGTGAGTCACATGAAGTGATGGCAGTAGATCGCGTTGATGAAGCCGCTGAGCTTGCTCGCAAAAATGCTCCTGAAGCTGAAGATATGGAATTTCCAGAAACAGCTCCAATGCCAGTGGCTGAAGCCGATGGTACAGTAGTAGATGGTGCGGAAACAGAAGGCGCTGCAACTGCTGAAGCAGCAACGACTGATACTGCTATGGCAGAGACTACGGCTACTGACAGTGCTAATACAGATGCGGCAGTCGCTGATAGTGCAGGTATGCCAGCTGCTGATACGACTGCAACCACTACTGCAGCCGAACCAGCTACGAATTAATAGCGGTTAAGTTTCCCATCAGTCTGTAGTTTATGCGCTGTAATTGGCAGCCACTAACATGAAATATCGAGTAGAGGTGTGATCATGATTAATAAAAAACAGCGTATGAATAAATTAGCCTTATCTGCAATCAGTTTGAGTGCGTTACTGACACTTAGCGCTTGTAGCGGTGATAATACGCCTACCGAAGAGACTGCTGCTGTCAATGAACCTGCCGATACAACCGTAGTGGTAGATGAAGCGCCTATAGTAGAGCCTGAAGTGATTACGCCTGAACCTGTTGTAGAGCCTACCGATACAGTAGTTGAAGAAGTCGCACAAGAGGTTGCTGCAGAGCCTGAGGTGTTGGCTGCTGATGCAGGTGCTAAGTTATATGAGACCAATTGCAAAGTCTGTCATGAGAGCGGCTTACTTGATGCGCCCAAATATGGCGATAAGGCTGCATGGGCACCGCGTCTTACTAAAGGCACAGAGACGCTACACATGCACTCAGCTAAAGGCTTTAATAAAATGCCAGCTCAAGCCACTGATAAGGTAAGTGAAGCTCAAGTCTATGCAGCTGTTGATTATATGATCGCAGCAGTGAGCTGATATTGGTTATTAGAATATATTAACTATTGAAATTTGCTAAACTGACCGTCATTGTGACTGACAATGGCGGTTTTTTTATACATATTTTTTTAGATGCTAAATAATGAAAAGCGCTGCAAAAAATGATATGAAGACAAAAGTATAAAGGCAAAAGTATGAAGGTATTGGGTTTAGAGACTTCTTGTGATGAGACAGGTTTGGCGATTTTTGATAGTGAGCAGATAGATAGTGGCAATCAAGGTCTGGTCGGACAAGTATTGTATTCACAGATAGAGCTGCATGCACTCTATGGCGGCGTGGTGCCTGAGCTTGCCAGTCGCGATCATATTCGCAAGCTGGTACCTTTGCTTAATGAGCTCTTAGAGCAGTGCGACGTCAAGAAAAGCGAGATTGACGCTATTGCCTATACCAAAGGTCCAGGACTGATTGGCGCTTTGATGACCGGTGCATTATTTGGGCGCAGTTTGGCGTACGGGTTAGACATTCCAGCGATTGGTATTCATCATATGGAAGGGCACTTATTAGCACCATTAATGGGCGCAAATCCGCCAGCGTTTCCTTTTGTATCATTATTAGTGTCCGGCGGTCATACTTTACTGATTGCCGCACATGGTATTGGGCAGTATGAGATATTGGGTGAATCGATAGATGATGCAGCGGGTGAGTGCTTTGATAAAGCCGCCAAAATGCTAGGCTTGCCTTATCCTGGTGGCCCTAATATAGCCAAATTGGCGGAAACTGGTAATCAAAATGCTTACAGCCTACCAAGACCAATGCTACATCGCGGTTTAGATTTTTCTTTTAGCGGTATGAAAACAGCGGTGCATAACCTTATTAAAGACACTGCTGGTTCAGGCTATGGATCAGACAATAGTTCTGATAGCGACCCACAAGTTCGTGCCGATATTGCCGCAAGCTTTCAACATGCCATGGTTGATACGCTGGTGAAGAAATGCGTTAAAGCGCTTAAGCAAGCAGATATGAGCCGCTTAGTCATCGCGGGCGGCGTCAGTGCCAATACTCATCTGCGCGAAACCTTAGAAGCTGAGTTGGCTAAAATAAATGCAACCGTCCATTATGCGCCGCCTGCGTTATGTACAGATAATGGGGCGATGATCGCTTATGCTGGTTACGAGCGTCTGCAAGCAGGGCAGTCCGATGATTTAGCGGTGAGCTGTGTGCCTCGTTGGCCGATGACAGAATTGCCTGCGGTGTAATAGCTCTGTTAGGTGTATGTCCATATGAAGTGCACACTCATCAAAAGCCATACAAATTAAGGATAATCTATGCAGTGGCTCGCCATTGGTTTAGGAGCAGCACTTGGAGCTTGCTTGCGGGCGTGGTTAACACGTTTTAATCTGCTGCACAGCTGGATACCTTTGGGTACATTAGGCGCAAATGTCTTAGGCGGGCTGCTGATTGGTCTGGCATTGGTATGGTTTGAGCGGATGGGTAGCGGCCTGTCAGATAACATCCGCGTGTTTGTCATGACTGGGTTTTTGGGCGGGCTGACGACCTTTAGCACTTTTAGCGCTGAGGTATTTAGCTTTATGCATGATGGGCGGCTGCTGGCAGGTCTAGCACTGATAGGTCTGCACGTAGGACTGACATTGCTGGCAACCGCGTTTGGCTTTTACTTTTTTAAGTTGGTCTTATAACCGTTGATAGATATTACTCGTTTAATGGTCTGATTTAAGTAGTTCCTTTATTGCAGTCTGTTTTAGGTGGTCTATTAATTGTTTAAGAGGTCTGTTTAGGTGGTTCCAGTGGGGTATAGGTAAAAAGGGCTGATAAAAAACGTAAATGTAGGTGTGCGCGATGATAATTTATAGCTTAACTATGTAAAAGGGATATAGAATCAACACGTTCAAATGTATAAAGGCTTTGATGTTAGTTGATAATGCCTCAAACACAGGCACAGCGATGCTGTGCCCGTGTGCATTGACTTGTTATAAATTGCAATCAAGTAATCACATCAACTATTTCAACTATCTCATCAATGAAACCAACTAGCTTAACAATATTTTCAACTACATCTACATTGTGATTTATATAATTGATACAGCGTTTTAATTCTTTATTTATCAAATATACATCAACGATAGTTTTGTCGGAATTCTCTAGCCAGTCACTCATTGTTTCCGCTCTTAAACGATCGATCCTTCTGTTTAACTCGTCAACACGTATTCTTACTTCGAAAGCCTCATCATCCATTCCTTTTAACGACAATTTACATTCTATTTTATACGCTTTTGTTTTTGAAGCCGATAGCTGCTGTATTAGCTGTTGTTTGTTGGTCGTAGGAGTGTTCATAGTATTGCTCCTTAATTCTTAATAATACTTTTTATTACTTCACTAGCACTTTCTTCTATAGCTGTCGCGGCTACTCTTAAAGCCTCAGAAGACTCTTTTAAAGTATCGACTTCTAATTTAAGCTCATCCGCTATTTTCTTTTTATATTCCGCATCTTTCTTTTTAGTGTTGTTACTGGGATCAGTATTTAATGCATTTTTTGCCAGAGTATATTCAAATTGAGCTTGCGCGTATTTGAGTTTGCCCTGTTGATATATGATTTCAGCTGTTGTCGCTTTACTATTCGCAGCATCTGCTTTTACTTTCACCAACTCCACTTTATTAACTTTGGCCGTCGCTTCGTAAGAGGAGTGAAGCTGAATCCCTTTTTCTAACAGGTCATTAATAGCTGCTATAGATGAGTCTGATTTAGATAGCCTTGTGGCCAGCGCTGCATGAGCAGCAGGTATTCTTCCGTATGCTATGTACAACGCCTGAAGAGATTCTACTTGATTCAAATGTGCAGTTTTAATATCAATCATTTCTCCGAGGGTTCTTCGTATTTTTACATCATTGTTACCATTTTCGTTACTCTTCACCAAACTGAGAAGATCTCTACCTAAACTCTCCTGCTTAATTGCGAACTCTTCATTATTGCTTTGTGCCATTGCATGTATCGCCTCTTGTATATCCTTGACATATGCGCCAATATAGTCTTGGTTTTTAGTTAGAGACTCTATAAGCTTTTCCTTTTGCTTTGTGTTTATGTACTCTTCCGCCCCTGTGATAAAGGATGTTGAAAAAAGTCCTGTATATTTAGCTGTTGTATCGTTAGGTTTATATTTGAGCGACTGAACTGCATCGCGCGCATTAGCATTAAGATCTGTTGCTAGCTTCAAAAACTTTTCATCATCGACCAACTCGTTCGACGAGAGCTCTAATAGAAGATTCGAGTATTCCACCCAAGCTAGGTTGACTTTCGAAACTCCTAATTTGAATTTTTTCATTGTGAGAAATGTCGGAGACTCAGATACGAGAAACGGTTTACTGTCATCAGTCTCTATAAGAAGCTGATTAAACAGATTGTCATTTCCTTGTTTCAATTCACTCTCGATTTCCTTTATATAACGCTCTTCTGACAAGGGAATAGTCACATCAAGCGATGATGTTGCTCCTTTGTTTAATTCTATTAACGATGAGTTAAACTGTTGGAAAGGGTTTGTGTCTATAGAGGCACAGCCTGCCAATAGAGCAAATGCAACTATAAAAGAGATATTCCTTGTTCCCGTATTGAAATTCATTTTTTACTCCTTGCAAATTTTAGGTTAAAGGAGGGCACAAAATGTAAAAGCTATATAGAAAAATAGGAAATTCCCCGTTATTCAAAAGGAAAATTATTTGGATCAAAATTACGAGATGGAATAAAACTGAGCTTACCTTTCAGATGGAAAATTCCATTACCTGTGTTCTGAAATCCTTCAGGGAAAAGAATTACCTCTCCAGTAATAAAGTTAGAGTTCATATAACCTCTGAGACTAGCTGGTTAACAAAACGTTTATAACAAATAGTTTTCGTGCATGGAATATCTACAGTAAGAAATCACAACAAAAACCTACTACGCATAGTTAGTTATAGGCTAGAAACATTAAATTAGCTAATGAATTTTTATCGTTTTTCTAAAGAAAGTACAAAATAAAATTCATCTTTAATTTTTTTAGTGTTTTGAGCTAATTATTGGCTTGAGAAAGCTTATGAATTTGATATTCTCATAATTCGTCAAATACAAGTTCAAGTTTTTATGTAAGAAGTACACTCAATTAGTGAGCAAAAAAAAGCCCTGAGCAGGCTTTAAATTTACAAGTAGTTTTTATCAAAACGTATTAGACAGGTAAGTAGCATTAACAGGTAGGGTATTAGTAGTTGGCATCAAGTTAAGTCCCATTATGAGTGCAGCTGTCAACCCACAAATCAAAAAATACTGCTGCTACCTGTAGTATAAATCTCTTATTTCGCACAAATAACTCCTAAAATTGTCAGACAGCCATAGACGCTTTCTGTGTCTTAATGTTTCTAATCTCTTACTAACCAGTCCAGTTTTACCTCGAAAAAGCCCTTACGAGTACACCCACAAGTATACTGAACGAATCGTCAAAAAAATCACCTTGCATATCAAATACTTAGTTAATAAATTCGAGTCCTCACTAGGGAACCGTCCTTGTTCCCATAACAGTGATTATGGTAAATAAAACCTACAACGGCTTCACAATCCCTTCCAACAAACTCGCAAACCCCTGCATATACGCGGTATCTTGACTTGAGGTACGCGTCGCTGCATACAACTGACAATGTACGCCACTACCTAACGGACGCGAGACAACCCAGCCTTTTTTCTCATATTCAGCGACCACCCAATCAGGTAACGCCGCCACACCGCGCTCACTGGCGACCAACTGAATAAGCATTGCTGTCAATTCAGTCGTACGAATACTCGCAAAACTTACCTCTGAAGGTGTCATAAAGTTGGCGATAATGTCGAGACGCTTGGCTTCCACTGGATAAGCAATCAAAGTCTCATCAGTCAAATCACTGGGCTCAATAAACTCTTGCGCGGCCAAATCATGCGTTGGTGAAAGCACTAGGCGGCTCTCATACTCGAATAGTGGCTGATAGCTGATACCGTCTATCGGTAAATCACTGGTAGTAATGAGCAGATCAATATCACCTTCCATCAACAGATGATGCGGTTCAGGCTCAAAGCCAGTCGCAAAATCTAGCTCCACATCCGACCATTCACGGCGGTAATGATTGAGTATCGGCATCAGCCAATCAAAGCAACTATGACACTCAGAGGCTAGGCGTAATCTGCCCGCTTGACCATGTGCTAAGCGTTTGAGATTGGATTTGGTGCGAGTCACTTGCGGCATGATGCTGTCTGCCAATGCCAGTACTGCTTTGCCCGCAGGGGTAAAGGTGAGCGGGCGAGTGCGACGATTGACCAAGCTGATATCGTAGTAATTCTCTAGCTCTTTTAGCTGATGCGAGACCGCAGACGCTGTGACATGCAGCTCATCAGCAGCCGCAGCCAATGAGCCATGCGCTCGTAATGCCGTTAAAGTATTGAGATGACGAAGCTCTAACATAAGACAACCTGATCGCTGAGGTGAGAAAAATTCATTATAACTAATGTAGCAATGAATTCCACTCAAATACTATTATTAAATTTTTCTTACCTAGAGATAGTTAATAACTAGCGCCGACGTAACAACAGCTGCGAGATAATGACTAAGATAAGCGAGGCGGCTAATAGCAATGTACCAATGGCGTTGACTTCCGGCTTAAGTCCTACGCGCACCATAGAATAAATACGTAGCGGTAAAATCTCATAGCTTGGGCCCGTGACAAAAGTGGAAACCACCACATCGTCTAATGATAAAGTAAAGGCGAGCAACCAACCTGCCATTACTGCGGGCAGAATCACGGGAATCAGTACCGTACGCACCATCGTTGATTCGTTAGCACCCAAGTCGCGCGCGGCTTCCATTAGGCGCTCATCCAAGCTACTTAAGCGTGCAAAAACAGTAATGACCACAAATGGCAGACAAAAGGTAATGTGCGCGAGTAACAGCGAGACAAAGCCCAACTGTAGACCAATTAATAAAAATAATGCGAGCAATGAGATAGCGAGAACAATCTCAGGCGACATCATCAGTACAAATAACAGCCCGTTTAACAGACCTTTACCGCGAAAGTTGTAGCGGTGTAAGGCAAGGGCAGTCAGTGTACCTATCAAGGTTGAGACGGTGGCGGCGACCAAACCCAAAAAGATAGAGTGCCAAAAAGCATCGAGCATCGCTTGGTTATTGAATAGCGACTCATACCACTTTAAGCTAAATCCACCCCAATTGTAGCCAATTTTTGATTTATTAAATGACATCACTACCAAGACGATGATAGGTAAATACAGCAGGGCATAAATCAGGCCAAGATAGCCTTTAGCCGCTATGCTGCCGATGCTAGGTGGCTTGATGTGACGTTTGTTTTTAGTCGGTGTATTATTAGATGAGCGGCTCGGTGAGTTGTTTAATGAGTTATCAGACATTAGGCCACCTCATTAAAGTCGGTCTTGCCAATGCGGCGGCTACTGGCACGATAGGCGAGTAATAGTACGGCCATCGCAAGGGTCAATAATACGCTGGCTGCTGCGCCAAATGGCCAATCACGCGCATCCAAAAATTGGTTTTTAATAATATTACCAACCAATAAATTTCGCGAGCCACCCAAAATATCTGCCACATAGAACATACCCATCGCTGGCAATAACACTAACAGCACCCCTGAGATAATCCCAGGCGTGGTCAATGGTAGCACCACGTGCCAAAAGGTCTGTGTCTTGGAAGCGCCCAAATCCTGCGAAGCGAGTAGCATGTCATTGCGTAAATCAGTAAATACCGCATATAACGGTAATACCATAAACGGGAATAACAAATAAGTTAAACCGGCTATTACTGCACCTTGCGTGTACAAAATATCGATAGGGGTATCGATCACGCCTATCGCTAGTAGTGATTTATTGATCAAACCGTTATTGGCAAATAGCAATTTGAGCGCATAAGTCCGCACTAAAGAGTTGGTCCAAAACGGCAATATCAATAACATCATCAGCAAGGGCTGCCAGCGTACTTTCGCTTTAGATATCAGCCATGCAAAAGGGTAACCAAGCAATAAGCAGATGACCGTTGTAATGCCTGCCATCCATAAAGAATGGACGAAAACCTCAAAATACAACGGGTCAATTATGCGTATATAGCTGTCGATACTGACAGGTAGGCTAATAAAAGCGCTGCTATCGCGGGTCAAAAAACTAACAGCAATGACCAAGATATTTGGTAATAACGCAAATATCAGTAGCCAACCCCAGATCAGCAATAGCGTTGCGGTACGAAAAGGACTTTTGCTGCCCAAATTGAAACGGCTATTACCTGCCATCAGCTGCCATCCTTTTGCCCAGTTTTATTTTGTTCATGTACTTTTTGTTCTGCCAGATGGTCTTCGGGCAATACCCATTCCCAGCCATCCACCCATGAAACCTTGACCGCTTCATTCAGCTTATAATCAAAGCTTGGATCATCCTCATCAAAGAATTCAGAAGCTTTAATAATATGGCCGTTTGCTAACTCAATAATCGAATCTAAGGTACTGCCTTTATAATTACTTTCAATGACACGGCCTAGTAATCCGGCTTGCGTACTATCATTAGGGTCATAAATCCGTAGATCTTCAGGGCGGAGTAGTAAATTTACGATATCGCCCACTTGCACGCCATTAGCAAAATCAGGACGGCGTAGGTTACGTAGTGCTGTCGGTCCATCTTGCGCCTGTGCTTCACAAACCTCGACCTCAATGCGTCCATTGGTTACTTGTCCATCACGATCTGGCTGGTCCGGATACACGCCTTTGACTTCGGCTTTGAATAGATTGGTCTCACCGATGAATTTGGCCGTAAATAAATTGGCGGGGGTTTCATAAATCTCAATAGGCGTCCCAATCTGTTGAAACGTGCCGTCTTTCATCACTGCAATACGGTCTGACATTGACAGCGCTTCTTCTTGGTCATGGGTGACAAAAACAAAGGTAATGCCAAGCTCTCGTTGCAGGCGCTTAAGCTCAGATTGCATTTGCAAACGCAGCTTGTGATCGAGCGCAGACAACGGTTCATCAAGTAATAATAGTTTAGGACGATTAATCACCGCGCGTGCAATGGCAACGCGCTGCTGCTGACCACCAGATAAATCTTGCGGTTTACGATTGGCTAAATGCTCGAGTTGTACCATGGTCAGTATCTCGCGCACACGCGTTTGAATCACATCTTTAGGGACTTTTTTAATCTTAAGCCCGTAAGCGACATTTTGCGCAACGGTCATATGCGGAAATAATGCATACTGCTGAAACACGGTATTGACCGGACGCTTATCGGCTGGCAAGCCCGCCATCTGTACGCCATCTAAATATATTGCCCCAGCATTTGGCTGCTCAAAACCAGCAATTAAGCGCAGTAGTGTCGTCTTGCCGCAGCCCGATGGGCCAAGCAGGGTCAAAAACTCACCATGCTTGATATCGAGGTTTATATCTTTTAATACTTCCGTTTGATCATAGGTTTTTTTTAGACCAGTCAGTTGCAGCAGTACAGTGTCAGGTGACGCCGAGGTTTTATGCGTGTTTGAAGTCGATTCGGTCATAAGATTTGTTCCTAAGCGTCCAACGTGTCAGTACAGCTATTAATATAAGACACTGTAAACAAGATGGTTTGGCATGAGCGTAAGCGTAGTCGGCTGGTTGCTGCGTATTATAACAAACCCTTGATATAAATCATTGCAAGTTCGTTGTATGTTACGCGCGTTATATGGGCATAGTGACAAAAGTTTCTTTCATCTATTCTCTCGAGTGTTTTACTATTGTATTTCTATAAGATTTGAGTGGTTGTTCAATGTCTTAAAGCTAAGCTATTTGACACTGTTAATAACGACCATCTTCATAAAACGACCCTAGCGCAAATTTTTTATCATTTTTTTTGCTTTATTCCTATACAATCATTTGATGGCTGAAAAATATAATGAGCCTCGTAGCTTGATAATTATTAACCAACCATTGAGCTA
>NZ_JBEFNI010000014.1:0-38165 GCF_051970275.1 Psychrobacter sp. ASPA161_9
TAGCTGACAAGGGTTTTTGTTTTGCGAATAATTGCTGAATTTCAAATAACAGACGTAAATAAGCGCTTAGCTCGTAGAATATAGCTGCAAAAAGGCATTTAACGCTTACCTGCTACCAAACCATAAACCCAGCTACCAATTTTATAGAATCCTACGAGCATAAGAATAAGTACTACCGCTGCCAACACGTAAGCCAACCAATTGGGCATACTACTCAACCAGCCAATCGTAAATGCCAAACCCATATAAGTCTCCACTGGCCAATTCACAATAGAGGTTGGTGAGCCAGCATTGAACATGGCCATAAATGCCACTAACCCAAGTACAGCAGTAATAATCCCAGCACGTTTGCGGTTATTCATCTCTTTTCTCTTCTAAATTCGATCGAATTACTTATTCACTAGTTAATCTTCTAATTTTTATAGTCTTTACAGTAACAAGGCGCTGTATTAAAACGTCAAGGCACTGTCGAAGCGTCATCAAGGCATTGTCAAGCCACCATCAACAGCGATCGATTGTCCTGTGATAGCCGCACTCAAATCAGACGCCATTAGCAGCACTGAATTGGCAAAGTCAGCCACTGAGGTCGCTTGACGCAATGGTGTGGTCGTAGCGATATAATCAAATACCTCTTCAGTCGTTAAGCTGCTCGCGTCAGTAGTTTTTAGCAGTCCACCTGCCAGCAGATTAACTCGAATACCATACTGTCCTAGCTCCGCAGCCAAGTTACGCGTCAGCCCAATCAAGGCCGATTTAGCAGTCGTATAGTCGTAATAAGTGACTACCGGATTGTAAACGAGGTTGGTTGAGATATTGATGATCTTGCCCATCTGCTGCGCTTTCATTTGTGGTAATACCGCTTGCACTGTATTAACTGCGCCCTTGACGATGCCATCTATTTGCTGAGAAAAATGCGCCCATTTGACAGTTTCAATACTGGTGTAATCAGCACTGGGATTAAACTGGTAACTTGGCAAGGCATTATTGACCAATACATCAATGCGACCATAACAAGCAATGACCTCATCCGCCATCGCTTTTACTTGCTCAAGTTCAGTGACATCAGCTTGATAAGCAAATGCTTGCCCACCAGCCGCTATAATGTCGGCAACTATTCGCTTGGCATGGTTATTGCTATTGAGGTAGTTGACGCAAACCAAGGCACCTGCTGCCGCCATTTGCTGAGCAATCTGTGCGCCAAGGCCACGACTGGCACCAGTGACAATAACGACTTTGTCGGTGAGAAGTGCTGGAATAGCCGTATTGGTCTGACTCATCGTATTTATCCTTTATATAATTTTATCGAAACATACAGTTTTATAAAGACTTTAATTTAAGTATTAGACGATATAAAGCAGTAAATTGCGCCAATCATAGCATGATTGCTCATAAACATTGCACAGGTCAACACTTGTAATAATTTAGTCAGCTTTCAAGTCATTCAAGCAATAGGCCTTTGAATGACATTGTGCAGTATCATGACGTTTTGTTTTCGACATCATAAACGTTACGAGCACTAATTGGTTACTGTACATTTATTATTCATTTATTTATTTTAGGAGAGATATCTTGTCTCGCGTATCATTGTCCCGCCTAGCCTCAAAAACGACCCCTAGTACAGCCATACGAATGTTCCCAAAAGCGCTATTGTTTGCTGTTGTTGGGCTTATGCTTACCAGTTGCAGCAACAGGGCTGACGAAAATGTCCTCAATTTGTATAATTGGGATGAGTATATGCCGCAAGAAGTTATTGATGGCTTTGAAAAAGAGACTGGTATTACCGTTAATTACACCACCTTTGATACTAATAAACAGATGTATGAAAGCTTGAAAGCATCTGATGAATCCAACCAATATGATCTTGCTATTCCATCAAGCTACTTTGTCGATAAGATGGCGAAGGAAGGTCTATTACAGGAGCTAGATAAGTCTAAATTAAGCAATTTCAAAAACCTTGACACTTCGTTTACTAATACCAAGGTTGACCCTGGTAATAAATACTCTGTTCCTTACGTTTGGGGTAGTACTGGTCTCGTTATCGATGGTACTACGATGGATCATGCAACTGTTAATAGCTGGGATAATTTATGGAAACCTGACTATAAAGGTCAAGTAATGCTTATGGATGATATGCGTGATGTGTTTGGCATGTCGTTACTAACGCTAGGTTATTCTGTCAATAGCAGCAACCCTGATGAGATTAAGGCGGCTTATGATAAGCTCGTTACTTTAATGCCAAATGTCGAAGGCTTTAACTCTGATGAGCCTTTGGTCGAATATCTTGCAGGTGAAGCCAACCTTGGTATGACTTGGAACGGCGAGGCAGTCACTGCCAATGATGAAGGTATGAGTGGTATAGTTTTTAAGTATCCAACTGAAGGTGCCATCTTATGGATGGACAATTTAGTTATCCCTAAAAACGCTAAAAATGCAGACGCCGCGCATCAATTCATTAACTACTTGCTACTGCCCAAGAACGCTAAAATCATCAGTGAAGAAGTTGGTTATGCTGCGCCAAATACCGAGGCACGTAAAATAATGTCGTATGAAGTGAGAAATCATCCCACTATCTACCCTTCCAAAGAAGTAATCGCTCAAGGCGAGTTCCTAGCAGATGTAGGTGAAAAAGCGATAAAAATCTATGAGCAATATTGGGATAAGCTAAGAGCTGGCTCTTAATATACGACTCAATGATTTAAAATTATTTATCAAAATAAAAAACGCTAACAGGCAACCGTTGGCGTTTTTTATTATTTATCATAAATTCAAAACTACGCTATTAAAACTAAAGCCTAGCAGATTCGAGCTGCTACCCTTTAAATTATGGCTTCGAATGACCATAACGATATAATTACTGCTAATAAATAGCGGTCAATTATCTAACATGCATCGGTTTTTACTTTTTTGTCTACTTAGGAGAGCTATCTTGTCTCATTTATCATCGTCACGCCTATCCTCAAAAGTTCCTACTCGCGCTGGCAGTCGAGTCGGTCGTGTCATACCCAAAGCATTGTTGGCCGCAGCTGTCGGCTTGGTACTTGCTAGCTGTAGCAACTCTGACAATGCTGCGACTGATGGTACGGCTACCAGTAACGAAACCCTTAATTTGTATAACTGGTCAGAGTATATGCCGCAAGAGATTCTTGATGGCTTTGAGGAAGAGACAGGAATCTCGGTCAACTACACGACCTTTGATTCTAATGAAGCGATGTATGCCAAGCTTAAACTGCTTGACGACTCTAGCCAATATGATCTTGCTATTCCATCAACCTATTATGTTGAAAAAATGGCTAAAGAGGGATTATTGCAAGAGCTAGATAAATCAAAACTGAGCAATTTTAAGAATCTTGATACTTCATTTACCAACACTAAGGTCGATCCTGAGAACAAATACTCTATCCCTTATATGTGGGGCAGCACTGGTCTTGCTATTAATGGTGATACTGTTGACCCTGCGACCGTCAATAGCTGGAATGATCTATGGAGTCCTAACTATAAAGGTCAGGTGATGCTGACCAACGATGTGCGTGAAGTATTTGGCATGGCGTTACTGACACTTGGCTACTCAGGCAACAGTCGCAATCCTGATGAGATTAAAGCTGCTTATGATAAGCTCACCACCTTAATGCCTAACGTCAAAACCTTTAATTCAGATGCGACGCGCATGCCCTATATCGAAGGCGAAACTGCACTCGGTATGACATGGAATGGTGAAGCCGTCATGGCCAATGATGAAGGTCTGACCAGCTTGGTTTATAAATACCCATCTGAGGGCGCGATATTATGGATGGACAACTTCGTCATCCCAAAAAACGCCAAGCAAGTAGACGCTGCGCATAAATTCATTGATTATTTGCTACGTCCTGAAAACGCTAAAATCGTTAGTGAAGAGATTGGTTATGCGTCACCAAATATGGCGGCACGCGATCTTATGTCGGATGAAGTGAGAAACAACCCAACTATTTACCCAAGTAAAGAAGTGCTAGCAAAAGCAGAATTCCAAGAAGATGTGGGTGATGATGCGCTACAGGTTTATCAGCAGTATTGGGATATGCTCAAAACTGGCCGTTAATAGAAAGACAAAAACTCTGCTTTATAGAACTATCTATAATAACTAAAGCTTCTAAACGGTAGCATCTAACGGTTAAACACAAATAAAAACGCTGACTTTAAATGGTCAGCGTTTTTTTATAAATGTAAATCAGTCTCGCCGCCTTTATCCTCAATACGGCGTTGTTCTCGGCGCTGGTAACGAAGGCCGGAGGCAGCGAACCATTGCGGCTTAGTCGTCTGTAATAAATCACTGAGCCGTTGTAATTGCACTTGTAGAGTTTGAGTTAACCAAAAATAGCCTTGCCACTCAAACCCTAAGTTTTGCACACTTGGATAATCTGATACAGCGATTCGAGTGATAGGCCGAAACACCTCATCACTTGGGCTACGAAGCACTGCTGCCATATGCTGCATGGCTTGGGTCAATTCATGTTGATAGTGTATTAAGAGTATATGATTTTCATCATCAATCTCAATATTAGCCAAACGCGGCGCCGCACTTAATAATAAATCAATCGTCCCTATAATATTACGATGCGTACGTTGAATGGTTTCTAAGGTCTCTTTTTCAATTCCCGATTCACTTGCTGTAGCAGCGATATGTGGACGAACCGCTAACAGACGCTTATTGATTTTTTGTAGCGCTTTTACCAAGGCCTTATTAACTGGGGTATCAGGGACAGAGCTACTGGTAGGATAAATAAGACTTGCTGAGCTGGTACCTTTAGTGTATTTAAACGGTTTAGGAACCAGAACGTCAGCATCAATATGATTACCGACCCCAGCATAGAGATTGCTACAGGTTTCAAGGTTAGTTGCCAGCAAAAAGCGCCACATCAAAGTAGACTTGAGAGGTAAAACTAAGGTAGCCGCTACTGCTACACCAGCGCCAAGTAGAATATTAAACGCGCGGTACATACCGTCTTGGCTGACATTGCTCTGCTCAGGGCTTGAAACAATCATTAGCATAGTGATACCGGTCAATAGACCGATATAACCCAATTGTTTGACCGCTACATAACCGATAAGACCGCTGATGATGCCGATAAGTAGATAGTATATCCACATCCACGTACCAATATCTTGACTCAGCCATAAAAAACCAAGTCCGACACCTACCCCAAGTAATGTACCCAGTATTCGTTCTTTAGCCTTAGTATAAATTGCACCTTGATATTGCAATAAACCTAAGATCACAAATACCGTAATGGTCGTCCACTCCCCATGGGGTAAGTTGGTAAGCTCGTTCAATAGGAATGCAATGACAACAGCCGTGCCCAAACGTATCGCATGCAAAACATCGGCATGTTGATAACGCGCATAAGGCTCAATCAGCGGGGCAGTAAATCGTTGCCAAAAAGTCGGTTTCACTCGGAATTTCTCTTTTTGTATAGTAAAAAATGTTAAGAAAAAACAATAGCAGTCGTTGAATAACAAGCCATTAGACACGTAGCCATTAACTGACTACCAAAAAATAACGCCTCTCATCTATTAAAAGACAAAAGACGTTAAAGGTCAAAGCATGCTAGCAAAAAATACGAAAAACTTACCTATGCGCTAGCTCTTAGCTGTTTATAGTGTTTTTAAATTTATAGCATATGTTAAACACTATACTTCTAGGAAATCCAATATTCCCTCAGCCGCTTCACGACCTTCCCAAATAGCAGTTACAACCAAATCAGAGCCACGTACCATGTCACCGCCAGCAAATATCTTAGGATTGTTCGTTTGGAACTTAAAGGTCTGCTCTTCCGCTGCTAACACACGGCCGGAGCTGTCCATAGCGACTTGCTGCGTCTCAAACCAGTCGGCAGGGCTAGGACGAAAACCAAAGGCCATAATGACCGCATCACAAGGGATAATTTCTTCAGAGTTAGGAATTGGCTCAGGACGACGACGACCACGGTTATCTGGCGCACCTAAATGGGTAGTGACGACTTTTACCGCGTTGACCTTACCATTTAAGCCGATGATTTCGGTCGGTTGGCGATTAAACAAAAACTCAACCCCTTCCTCGCGTGCATTAACGACTTCACGACGTGAGCCGGGCATATTCTCTTCATCGCGGCGATAAGCACAGACCACCTTCTCTGCACCTTGGCGGATACTGGTACGGTTACAGTCCATAGCTGTATCACCACCGCCCAATATTACGACTTTTTTGCCTTTCAGATCGATGTATTCTTCTGGATCTTTTTCCCAGTCGTTACAGCGATTAACGTTCGCAATGAGGTAATCTAGTGCGTCATGAACACCTTCCAGCTCTTCGCCAGCGAAGCCGCCGCGCATATAGGTGTATGTACCCATACCCATAAACACCGCATCATATTCGCTTAACAGCTCATCGATACTAACGTCAGTACCGATTTCCGTTTCAAGGCGGAATTCAATTCCCATGCCTTCAAAGATGACACGGCGATTGCGCATGACGTCTTTTTCCATCTTAAACTCTGGAATACCAAAGGTCAGTAGACCACCAATCTCAGGACGTTTATCAAACACCACAGGTCTCACACCATTTCTAACTAAGATATCTGCACAACCGAGACCTGCTGGCCCTGCACCAATAATGGCGACTTTTTTGTCTGTCCAGACCACATCTGACATATCTGGACGCCAGCCAAGCGCAAAAGCGGTATCGTTAATATATTTTTCGACATTACCAATGGTCACGGCGCCAAAGCCATCATTCAGCGTACAAGCACCTTCACACAAGCGGTCTTGTGGACAGACGCGACCACAGACTTCAGGCAGGGTATTGGTACGGTGACATAATTCTGCCGCCTGAAAGATCTGGCCTTCGGTCGCCAGCTTAAGCCAATTAGGAATATAATTGTGTACCGGGCATTTCCATTCGCAGTATGGGTTGCCACATTCAAGACAACGGTGCGATTGCTGAGCAACCGATTCAATTTCAAACGGTTTATAAATTTCGACAAACTCCGTTGAGCGCGTCGCAATGTCTTTTTTGACCGGCTCAAGCCGCGGTACGTCCAAAAACTGGAAACTATTATCTAAGCGTTTTGCCATAATGAATTTCTCTTTTATATTAGGCTCTTTTATAGTAGGTAGTGACAGTTAATGTTGTGCAGCCTAAATGAGGCAAATAGGCACATCGTTACTGTCACTTACCTGCTTAAAACATTCGAGCAGTGAACTTTAAGGTCTCAACCTTATAATTATTTGAAACCTTGACTGGACGATATACACAAAATTATTGTGGATCAGCCGTCGTAGTTTTTAGCAAAGTTGCAACGTTCGCCGCTTTAGGCTTAACCAAATAAAACTTACGAACATAATGCTCAAAGTCAGCCAATATCGTCTGACCCCATGCGCTACCTGTTTTATCTACATGAGCTTCAATTACTTGATGCAAATGGATACGATGTTCCTCAGTTTGCTCACTTGAGATACGATTCAAATCAATCAGCTCATGGTTACAGCGATCAAAGAAGTCGCCTTCCATATCAAGCACATAAGCAAAGCCGCCCGTCATACCTGCACCGAAGTTAAGGCCGGTACGTCCAAGGACTGTAATAATACCACCTGTCATATACTCACAGCAGTGATCGCCTGTGCCTTCAATGACAGCATGGGCGCCAGAGTTACGTACACCGAAGCGCTCGCCTGCTGTACCTGCCGCATATAGCTTACCGCCTGTTGCGCCATAGAGACAGGTATTACCGATAATAGCAGTATCGTGCGCGGTAAAGCTTGAACCTTTTGGTGGATAAATCACAATCTCACCGCCTGCCATGCCTTTGCCGACATAGTCGTTGGCATCGCCTTCAAGCTCAATGTGCAGGCCGCCAGCATTCCAAACGCCTAAGCTTTGACCCGCGGTACCCGTTAGATGCAGCTTAATAGGCATGTCGCTCATACCAAGATTGCCCCATACTTGCGCAATCTCACCTGAGATACGCGCGCCAATAGAGCGATCACAGTTACCGACATAGTAGCTATAGTCACCGCCATTGCCTTTACGGATATTGAGCAGCATATCACTGATCATCTGCTCAGCAAGTAAGCCTTTGTCAAATGGCTCATTACGCTCAACCTGACAGGTTTGAGCTTTGCCGCTACTGGCAGGATGACTAAATAGTAATGGCGTTAAGTCAAGATGACGCTGCTTATCCGTATTGCCTTCTAGCACTTCAAGCAAGTCAGTACGTCCGACCAGCTCTTCCATACTGCGTACACCAAGCGCGGCTAACCACTCACGTGTTTCAGTCGCCACAAACTTGAAGAAGTTAATGAGCATCTCAGCTTCACCAATGAAGTGCTTATCGCGTAGCTCAGCTTTTTGAGTTGCAACGCCAGTAGGACAGTTATTCAGATGACAGATACGCAAGTATTTACAACCCACGGCAATCATTGGCGTAGTACCAAAACCGAAGCTTTCTGCGCCAAGGATAGCGGCTTTTACTACGTCAAGACCTGTTTTGAGACCACCATCAGTTTGGATACGTACCTTATCGCGCAGACCATTAACTCTTAGCGACTGATGAGTCTCTGCTAGACCTAGCTCCCATGGCGAGCCAGCATGATGGATAGATGACAACGGCGAAGCTGCGGTACCGCCATCATAGCCTGAGATGGTAATCAAATCGGCGTAGGCTTTTGCCACACCCGTAGCGATAGTACCTACCCCTGGACGCGACACTAATTTAACCGATACCAAAGCATCAGGATTGACTTGTTTTAAATCAAAGATTAGCTGGGCCAAATCTTCGATAGAATAAATATCATGATGCGGTGGCGGTGAAATCAAAGTCACCCCCGGTACGGAATAACGTAAGCGTGCAATCAAAGCATTGACCTTGCCACCCGGCAGCTGACCACCCTCGCCCGGTTTAGCACCCTGAGCAACTTTAATCTGCATGACTTCTGCTGAACGTAAATACGCAGGTGTAACCCCGAAACGACCAGATGCAATTTGTTTGATTTTGGAGTTGCGCAAAGTGCCATAACGTACTGGATCTTCACCGCCCTCACCAGAGTTTGAACGCCCGCCAATGGTATTCATTGCCATAGCAATTGACTCATGCGCCTCAGGTGATAGCGCTCCTAATGACATACCAGCAGAATCAAAGCGCGTTAAAACCTTTGCAGTATCTTCAACCTCGTTGATATCAATACTATTATCCGTTTTAAGCTGTAATAAATCACGCAAGGTAGCGACCGGACGACTATTGACCAAATCAGCATACTGACGATAATTGTCATAATCACCAGTACGAACTGCGGTATGCAAGCTGTTGATCACATCGGGATTAAAGGCATGATATTCTTTATTAAAGACAAACTTGAGCAAACCACCTTGATCAAGTGGCGCACGGCGCTTAAAGGCATTTGCAGCTAACTGTGCTTGGTCAGCAGCCAAATCTGCAAAAGTTGCTCCTTTAATACGGCTTTGCACGCCTTTAAAGCATAAACTCACGACCTCTTCAGAGAGACCGACAGCTTCAAATAACTGCGCCCCGCGATAAGAGACAATGGTAGAGATACCCATTTTTGATAAGATTTTCAGCAGGCCCTTATCTAAGCCTTTACGGAAATTAACCCGCGCTTGAATTGGATCACCAAGCAGCTCACCAGTCGCGACCAAATCATCAATAACATCATAAGCTAAGTATGGATAGATGCAGGTCGCGCCAAAGCCAATCAATACCGCCACTTGATGCGAATCACGTGCCAGACCGGTCTCAACAATTAAGTTAGCATCAGTACGAATACCTTGCGCAATGAGATAATGATGTACCGCACCAGTCACCATAATGGCATTAGCAGGTACTTTATCCGCATCAATGTCTTTATCAGATAATACAATCAAAGTGTTACCAGCACGAATAGCGCTCGCCACTTGCTCACAGATAGCGATGATGGCATCAGACAGCTCTAGAGTGCGCTCATAGTTTAAGTCAATGCGTACCATTTGAAACGCAGGGTCATTCAAGGTTTCAAGCTGCTGCATCTTACTGGCTGACAATACTGGCGACGATAAAATAATACGATGCGCGTCTCTCGCTGATGGTGCAAACACATTGGTTTGGGCACCGAGACAAGTTTGGAGCGACATCACGATAGACTCACGCAGCGGGTCAATCGGTGGATTGGTTACCTGTGCGAACTGCTGACGGAAGAAGTCACCAACATGGCGAATTTGCTGCGATAATACCGCCATTGGCGTATCATCACCCATCGAACCGACTGGCTCTTGAGCATTTTCGGCATTGGGGCGAATGATTTCAGTACGCTCTTCATTAGTAATGTGATACATTTTTTGCAGTGCTTTTAACTTATCACCGCGGCATGCTTGCGCTGCTAGCTCTTCTTCTAAACGCTCATCATCACGAATGCGTTTCGCTTCTTCACGTAACCATTTACGATAGGGATGAGCTTTTTTGAGTAAGGTGGCAATGGCCTTAGTATCCAAAACCTGACCAGTCAAAGTATCAATGACCAGCATTTGACCCGGGCCGACACGACCTTTTGCCAGCACATCTTTAGGATCATAATCCCAAACGCCAATCTCAGAAGCAACGGTGATATAGCCGTTCTTAGTCGTCACCCAGCGTGACGGACGCAGACCATTACGATCAAGCATACAGACCGCATAACGTCCATCTTGAATCACCAGACCTGCCGGCCCATCCCACGCTTCCATATGCTGCGAGTAAAATTCATAAAACGCGCGCAAGTCCATATCCATGCTATCGACATTTTGCCAAGCTGGCGGCACCAAAATCGACATCGCATGGAACAGATTCATACCACCTGACATGAGCACTTCAAGCATATTGTCTAAGCTTGATGAGTCAGAACCAGTACTGTTGACCAGTGGTGTCAATTCATTCAAATTGGGCAGTTTGTCTGATTTTAACTTTGGCGTACGTGCTTCAGACCAGTTACGATTACCAGTAATCGTATTGAGCTCACCATTATGAGCAAGATAGCGAAATGGCTGTGCCAACGGCCAGCGTGGTAACGTATTGGTTGAAAAGCGCTGATGAAATACCACAATATGCGAAGCTAACCGCTCATCTTGTAAATCTAAAAAGAAAGCTGGCAGATCTGACGGCATCACCAGACCTTTATAAATAATAGTTTGGCAACTTAATGAACATACATAAAACAGCTCATCATCGATTAAGCGTTGCTCTGCTTTTTTACGAGCGACAAACAATTTGCGGTTAAAATCGTCTGCAGCTAGATCTTCGGTTGCATTGACAAAAACTTGCTTGAAATCTGGCAGCGTCTCCCGACCAATCTCACCCACAATGCTTAAATCAAGCGGAACATCGCGCCAGCCAGCAACTTCTAAGCCTTGCGCAGTAATTTCATCACTGAGAACTTGCTGGCTATGTTGGGCTTTGTCATTATCTACATTAACGAATACCATACCTACTGCAAAGTTATCGGTGATAGCAAACCCTTGCTCTTCAGCAATACTTTTAAAAAATGTCGTTGGTGTGGCAAGTAATAGACCACAACCGTCGCCAGTTCTGCCGTCAGCAGCAACACCGCCGCGATGGGTCATGCAGCTTAAGCTATGAATAGCGGTTTTTACTAAATTATGGCTGGCTTGTCCCTCAATGTGAGCAATCAAACCAAAACCACAGTTATCAGAGAAGTCATCTGGCGTGGCCAAATGCGTATGGGAGGAAATCATTGACATGGCTAGTCCTTTTAAGTGAACGGGCAGCGTATATATCTAATGCAGATCATAAACTGAATACCGTAGGCAAAACGGGCTGATGATAAATGTTCATCCGAACAAATAAATGATGCGATCGACAATAGGTTCTAACGCTTTGAAAGGGATGAAAATGCTCATCACTTTCTCATTTATTTGAGAGCAGATTACTAATAACTAGTTGTTAAGCGTTGATAGTGGCAAGATAAGAGCGTCAATAAGATGCTAACTGTTAAAGGGTTAGCACGTTGTTCTTTGCTTGGCAGCTATTAATAACTTTTAATTACAAGCATCAATATGATGCATATATCGATTGACAACTGGCTGGCTGAGCACCTAATAACACGGTGTTCAATTGAGTTTGAATATCAGACGCTCTATATTCAAGCGCCTTAACAACCCTAGGAAGGAGGATAATAAGAGAAGTTGTACCACTTATAATAATCTTAATACAAATGGTCAGTCACTGCGCTTGAAGCAACGGCATTATCATAAAGGCTTGTAGCAAAAGCATTAAGCAAATACCAAACAAAAAATAGCTATTTACGATAACTGTACAGAGCGTCGCCCACATTCATATTAGTTAATGATTATAGAAAAATCTAGTCTTTTTTATTAATTCATTTAATTATGGTCTTAAGAGTCATTTCAAACTTTTAGTATTAGAACACGTAACAAATAGTATTAAAACGCTCATAAAATACTACTGAGTATATTATTTATCAGCTATGAACTTTATATTCCTGCCATAGTTGTTTATAAATATAAACGTTTAAGTTTTAGAAAAAAATAGCTTGCTCATTTGTACTGGGTATTGAGCCGTTAATTGAAAAGGCACAAAAAAGCCTGCTAGACATCGCATCTTGCAGGCTTACTTGATAGCAAATCGTAATAGGTAGCTGATAGCCCTCTAAAGAGCTAGTCAGTTTTTTCTTCTATTAGCTCTTTAGAGGGCTATCGTTATTGTTTTTAGTTGCCCCAGCGTTGGCGTTCTTGGCGGCGCCAGCATTAGGGTTTTTGTTGCTTGAACTTGGATTAGCATTACTCTTTTCAGCATTGTTTGCCGCACCTGGTTGTTTTGGCGTAGGAACAACCGGTAAGTTTTTAGACTCCGATTCAGCTTTACGCGCGTTGTCTTCTTTTTTGGCTGTAGATGATGGAATAGTGACGCCATCTTCAGTAATCACGGTGCGCTCTTCATTAACTGCTAAGGTTGCAGAAGTATCCTCTGATTGACGAATACTTTCGACATTGCTGCTATCATTGCTGGCTTGACTGTTACCACTCCTAGCTTCATTGCTATTGGCTAAGGTTTCTGCTGTTTCGCGAACTGGTACTTCGCGCTTAGTTGGCTGCAATTTAACCGATCGTGAACGTCTAGTGCTTAAATCTTTAATCGGTCCAGGCCGCTCATAGTTATCGATAATACCGACATAACGGCTGATTTCTTCTGGCAATACACGTACGTCAGCTGGTAATCCAAAATCTATCAGTTTCGCCGCTCCTACCGCCTCTTGTGGACTACTCATTATCCCGTAAGTCAGCATATAGCGCAGTTGATTATTGTCATCACGATAACGAAAGTACGAGAATTTTTTGCGATCATCACGACCTTCTAAATAGCTGGCAATCACTTCATTTTCTGCAACGTTCATTACCTGTACAGTCCACTTGCCTTTATTAGCTAGCAAGTAACGCTTATCTTTAAACTCATCAGGATAGTTGCGCAAATCACGAATGGTATCTTCAAAATTAATGGGCTGTACATCATTATCTAGCTCATGCAAGGCTGCAACAGATAAAGGCTGCTTGAGCTCAGTACTTAATACTTCTGGCGCTGATATTGGCGCGTTTTCAATTTTGGCACCAATTGCTGGAGTCTGACTAAACATCCAAAGCAGCGCCGTTAAAACCCCAAGAAGTAAAGTCATCATCAGCCAAATCAAAGCTTGACGGCGATATGACCTGCTTTCTGGGCGAGTCGTTGAGCTCGATGTGGCCATGGGTGTTTCCTTGGAAAAATAGGGTTAAGCATGCTAATAAAAGTCTGATCAAAAATACCGTTGCCGGTAAAACAAGCTTAGAATAAGTTAATTGCATTAGCATTAATATGGGATACATGTGCTAAATAAGAACATGCCTACTTTAATACTGAACTACCTATACTCTATCTTTATATTGCGACAGTACGTCTGTAAGTAGCTGCGTGTCAAAATCATCTGTTAGCACGGCTTGTCCTATTGATTTTAACAAAATTAGACGGATTTGTCCGCGTTTCACTTTTTTGTCGTGACCCATCAGCTTCAAAGCAGTATCAACTCCGATTGGTGGCGGATTAATGGGTAGGTTGGCAAGTAACAGTACGCGCTTAATGCGAGCTAAGTCATCGCTACTTAGCCACCCCATCATTTGTGATAGCTCAGCGGCTTGTACCATGCCAGCAGCGACAGCTTCACCATGCAGCCAGTTGCCATAACCTTCATGAGTTTCAATCACATGACCAAAAGTATGACCGAAGTTGAGCAGCGCCCGCACACCAGCCTCTCTCTCATCTTGTGCAACAACAGCCGCTTTATACTCACAGCAACGCTTCACAGCTTCGCCAAGTACAGCCAAATCCAGCTCCATCATGGTGGGTAGGTTATGTTCAAGCCAGCTCAAAAACTCTGCATCCATGATTAAAGCATACTTAATCACCTCCGCAAGTCCTGCTGACAACTCACGTGCAGGTAAAGTTCGCAAAGTGCTCATATCAGCCAGTACCATCTGCGGCTGCCAAAAAGCACCAATCATGTTTTTACCCTGCAGATGGTTTATACCAGTTTTGCCGCCAACGCTTGAGTCTACTTGTGACAGCAAGGTGGTCGGAATTTGGATAAAATTCACCCCGCGCATAAAGCTTGCGGCTGCAAAACCAGTCATATCACCGATGACCCCACCACCAAGCGCAACTAAAGTTACATCACGATTAAAATGTTGGGCCATTAAGGTGTTGTAAATTTGATTAATACTGTCTTGGTTTTTGTATTGCTCGCCATCAGGGAGTATGCAAACTGCAACGGTAAATAATTCTGCTAATTGCTTTTGAAGCGGCTGCAAATATAAAGGGGCAACAGTATCATTCGTCACGATTAATACTTGCTGACCAGTAATATAAGGCGCAATGCTGGCCGCCATATTACACTGCTCAGTAATAACGATTGGGTAATCATGGCTTTGGGTATGAACCGTCAAGCCATCGTTGAATAGTGGCATTGCCATAAAAACTCCTATGTTTAATATGTCTATTTGCTGCTCATCGGAAGGTTTTATAAGAACCTATTAATCTATAAGTGGTTTGGACGTGGAAGCTGCTTCTGCTTCTGCTTTTATTGTCATGTCAGTTACCGTCTGATCTGCTGCTAATACTAACTCTAATTCTGTAACTACAGGCACACAAAGAGATTCAAGCTGTTGTAATAGTTGATTGACCATATGACGAGGATAGGTGTGACCAGTAGGCAAGACAATATGTGCCACTTGTCGATACAATGGATCGCGTGCGCTATATAAATCTTGCAATATTTTTCTGGGATTGGGCTGCTGTAATAATGGGCGCGACTTGTCTTTAGCAGTACGTGCCATTTGTACATCTACTGGTGCGTTCAGATAAACCACAATGCCGCGCTGATGCAAAAACTTCCGATTATCAGCATGCATAACTGCGCCGCCGCCAGTCGCAAGGACAATGTCCGTACGTTGAGTCAGCTCGTCTATTGCTCGTGTTTCACGCGCGCGAAACCCCGCCTCACCTTCTTTAGCAAATATCCAAGCAATATCAGCGCCTGTTTGTGATTCGATATACCAGTCACTGTCCACAAACTCTCGTCCCAACTGCTTAGCAAGCAATCGGCCAATGGTGGTCTTCCCCGCTCCCATCGGCCCAACTAGAAATACCGATGGCAATTCCTCCAACATAGCACTCACTCAGATAAATTAACTATCATACAACGTCATCGATATTCTGGCTAGTAACGAGCTGTGATTATTGTCAGTAAAATTAGCTCTTATTAAATTCTAGGCCATAAAAAAGCAAGCACTTAGGCTTGCTTTTTTTATAGCTTACTAGCTGTCAGCAAAATTATATTAATCTAAACGGCTAATACCGTCATTAATTAGTTTTGGTGTAACAAAGATAAGCAGCTCTTCTTTTGCGTTACTACGTACGTCTTTACGGAAAGCACGACCAATATAAGGCAGATCGCCTAAGAACGGGACTTTATCTACCCCATTAGAGATACGATTTTTAAAGACGCCACCAAGTACAATCGTTTGTCCATCTTCTACAATGACGTTAGTGGAGATAGAATCCTCAGCAATAGCGACTTGATTGTTAATGATTGTCGGTGTTCCGTTAGTAATCACCAATTGCAAACCAATCTTGCCATCAGGCGTAATATTTGGGGTTGCTTCTAAGCTTAGCGCTGCCTCTTTGAAGCTAGTAGACGTGGCTCCACTAGCAGACGCTTCTTGATAAGGGATTTGCGTACCAGATGAAACTTTGGCTGTTTGTTTATCTGCTGTCAAAATCTTAGGGGTAGAAATAACTTCACCACGGTTGTCTGCTTGCAGTGCTGATAGTTCTAGATCTAACATGACATCTGACATAGCTAGTAGACCAAATGCAATACTTCCCGCAGGGTTGGCTACGCCTAAATCGACGTTAAGATTGTCAGGACGACTGATGTCGTATTTAGGATATGATACGGTTTGACCATTAACAGTCGTCGTTTCTACATCAAAATCTTTAAGATCCCACAAGGTTTGATTACTACCACCGACTAGCAAGTTACGGTTGTTAGCTGCACCATTAGATAAGATGCCCCAACGTACACCGATCTCTTTACTAAAGCTGTCAGAAGCACTAACGATTCGCGCCTCAATCATAACTTGGCGTACTGGAATATCAATTTTGCTAATGAGTCTGTGAATATTTTCAATGCTATCAGCCACATCTTTGACAATCAGTGTGTTAGTACGCTCATCAATCGTCACTGTACCGCGGTTAGACAATAAGCTATTGCTATCTTCTACGCGACTATTGCTTGAGCTACCGCCAGATGGACCGCTACCTTGAGAAATAAGGTTAAATACATCTTGTGCTTTAGCGTAGCTTAAGCGTATATATTCAGTACGTAATGGCGCGTAGGCTTCAACGGCTTGCTGAGCTTCAAGCTCCTGTGCTTCTTGAGCTGCCAGTTCAGTAGAAGGTGCAATCAATATAACATTGCCATTCTCACGCTTATCTAAATTTTTACTTTTTAAAATAATATCAAGGGCTTGATCCCATGGTACATTGATTAAGCGGAGCGTGATATTGCCACTAACCGAGTCACTAGCAACGATATTCATATCAGTAAATTGCGCTAGGATATCAAGTACACTACGAATCTCAACATCTTGAAACTCCATAGATAGTGCTTCACCACTATAAACTTTTTCTTCTAGTGTTGGCTCACGCAATAGCTCAGGCTTACTAATACTGATATTGAGCTGATTGCCCGATTGATAAGCTTGATACTCATAGTCCCCAGTCATATTGATGGTAATAACACCACTTTGACCTTGGTTTTTGGTATCAACGCTATCTACAAGCCCACTGTTAATATTTAAGCGACGCAATAAGTTTCTAGGTACGGTACTGCCAGTCATACGTACCACTAATTTATTGCCTTGGCGCTGCACATCAACCGGAATGGCTTCATTGGCAAGTGCAATACTAACATTACCGCCACCATTACTGCCTGCAGCAAAATTCAGTGCACTTAGACCATCATAACTATATTGTTTACTTACTTGTGCGGAGGCCAGCCTAGGATCTAGTAACGGGTTAACACGTACCACCATAGTATCAGCAGGCGCTTGTACTTTAATGACTTCTGAGCCTGTAATAACAGGAGTAATTCCGGCACTACTGGTTTCAACAATAGGTGTCACAATCGCTGTCGTGGTAACAGGGACAGTAGTGATGACTGGGCTATTTTTGACTACTGTACGATTTGGATCAGTAATAGTGAGTAATAAGTCACTACCATCCACAGCAGTAGTATAATCACCGCTTTGTTTTAAGCCTACGATCAAACGCGTCGTACTATCGTTGCTTAACGTAGTGACATCATTGACCATACCAATATTATAATTGTTAAATCGGCTAGCAAGACCATTTTGTACTTGTTCGAAATCCAAAACCAAACGACTAGGATTATCAAGCTGATAAGCAGCAGGCAGTACTGGCGCACCGTTAAATCCTAGACGTAGCTGGGTTACGGCAGGTGCGGTCTGTACCACAGAGACATTGTTGATGCGCTGCTCTGCATAAGCGGTGCTACTAATGGCGACCATACTGATTGCCAACGCAGATATTGCAAAGGTAGAAGACATACGGTTACTCATTGCCATTACCTTGTTATTGCGTACTGTCATTACTTATTCCTCAAAAAACCTGCCAACTTAATTTATAGGAGAGACCAGCGACTGGGGTCTTTCAATAAACCCTGCGCGGCTATCTGGCACAATTTCAATCAAATTAATCTGGGTCGGCGTGATTTCAACAATACGGCCGTCGTTTAGTCCAAGATAATCACCTACTTTAACGCTAGCAACCGAACCATCTGGACGCTGTACCAATGCATACTGTTGACCTTCAGGAGATATTATCATCCCGCGAAAGGTAAGCTGTGCAATCTCATACTGCTCAAGCGGTTCTTTGGTTCGAGTAATATCAGGACGCACACCATCTGTAGGTATGTTTGGACCCTGTACATTCATAAGGCTTGGCGGTAGGAATGGGCTGCGTATTAGACTGGCACTGTATACAAAATCTTCTACTAACTCCGCTTTTGGCGGTGGCTCAATGGGCTGCGAGGGTGAGTTACGAATCTCGCTCATCGCTTGTCCCGCCATACCAATACGATCAGTACAGCCAGTCAACCATAAAGTTGCAATACTTAGGGCAAAAAGGGCCGATAATTTTTTAACATTCATGTTAGTTAGCCCCCGCAGTAGCATCAGTTGCTGGTGTCGTCACTTCATCTTCAGCGGCTACTTCTTTTGAGCGGTAAGTTTTGGTTTGTAGCACTAAATTCAGCTCCGGTATAGCATCTAATGTAGGCTGCGGATTGCTGACTTCAAAATCATGCATCGTGATGATGCGTGGCAGCGCGGCAAGACCACTGATAAAGCTACCAAACTGATGGTACTCACCAAGAGCGGCAATACGAATCGGCTGCTCAATGAAAAACTCATTTTCAATCTCAGGCTCTACCGAAATATCTTGGAAACGGATGTTGCTACCAACACCAGTCATATTAATGCCCTCTACTAACTCTGATACCCGAGTATCTTTAGGTAGCTGGTCAAGTAAGGTATTAAATTCAGTTTCCATCTGGTTAACTTGAGTTTTATAGGCTTCTAAATGGCGTGCCCGTGACTCTTTTTCGCGGTAGCTATCTAGTAACGTTTGCTGTTCACTTTCAGCGGCTGTAATTTCATCGATTTTACTACTGATTGGCATTGCCCAAGATAAAGCGGCAATAAACGCAATAATAAAACCTAATACTGTTACCTTTACGGGGAATGGCCAACTGCCATAGTTTTCTGTATCTAAAGACTCAAAACTACGACGAAAATCGTTAAAATTAAACTGCTTCTTGCTGCGTCCTGCTGTTTTTTTAGTCTTAATTAGCGTTTTTCTACGGATAAGTTTCACAACTCACCTCCAGACTCAGCGCCTTCATCAGGGTTGGTGCTTTCTGACCGAACTTGCGTTGTGATAACGAACTGCACATAGCTGTCTTCAGGATAGATAGGACGTGGCTGCTTACCAGTAGTGACGGTCTCATTAAGTGCAGGAGCAGGCTGATAGGCAGTAATGTTTTGCTGAATATTGCGCACAGCAGAATTATCCATCCATTTACTGCTATCTAAATTACGGATCAAGCTTGATACTACATTTGGGTTATCTGCAAGACCAGTTAGAGTAAGCAGGTCGCCTTCACGCTTTAAATTATTTAAGTAGAGTGCAGACGGTATGGCCTTCGCTATGTCATCCCATAAACGAACGGGAATCGGACGTCGTCCTTGTAAGTCTTGAATAACTTGCATGCGCGAAATAATATCTTCTCGGCGCTGCTCCAAACTATCAATTTCGGTCAACACAGTATCCAAACGCACATTTTCTTGCTCAATCAAAGCATTTGCGTCGCGTTGTTCGTCAAGCTCGTTATTAAAATAGCTCCAAGTTGCAAAGGCAGATAATAGTGCCAGCAAGGTAACCGCGACTACTAAGGTGATAAATTCTTTATTACTACGTTCGCGTTCTTCTTGCCGCCATGGCAATAGGTTGATACGAGCCATTAGTCAAAGCTCCTTAACGCAAGGCCACAGGCAGCTAGCAAGCTTGGGACATCAGTTTCCAATTGCTCATTATCTATATAAGGATCTATAGTCATATTGATAAAAGGGTTAGCTACAGTGACAGGTACACCAAGCTTTTGCTGTACCATACTGGATAAGCCTGGAATAGAACTACTGCCGCCAGCAAGTACGACATGATCAATACTATTGTATTGACTCGAAGAAAAATAAAATTGCAAAGAGCGTGTAATTTGTTGGATAGTGCTTTCTATAAAAGGTGTTAGAATTTCTGGATAATAATCATCAGGTAGCGCACGTTCACGTTTATTAACTGTGGCCTCTTCGAACGACAGGCCATAGCGATTTTGAATGGCTTCTGTCAGTTGTAACCCACCAAATAGTTGTTCACGGCTATAAACAAACTCACCATTTTTGGCAATGTATAAAGTAGTCTGATTGTGTCCGATATCAACCAGCGCAACCAATTCTGGCATATTAGGTAGGTTATCAGCCATCAAACCAAACGCCCGCTCTATTGCATGCGACTCGATATCCATGATTTTGGTTTTTAGACCGCCAAAGGTAAGCGCATCGACGCGCTGATCGACGTTTTCTGAACGTGAGGCGGCCAGCAGAACTTGAACTAGATTTTCATCAACTAGCGAGGGGCCAAGCACTTCAAAGTCTAGATTGACTTCTTCTAATGGATAGGGAATATATTGATCTGCATCTAAGCGTATCTGGGCTTCACGTTCGACGTCGCTTAGCACCCTATCCATGTCAATAATCTTAGTAATGACTGCTGAGCCTGAAACAGCGGTAGCGCCATCACTGCCTGCGACCTGACAGCGTCTTGCTAAGCGAATAATAGCATCACCAACTGCTTCAGTATCTACAATAAGCTTGTCAACGACTGTACCTGGTAGCAGTCCTTCGATTCCATATGACTTAAGATGAAATATTCCTTGCTGACGCTGTATATTAACCAGCTTTACGGAGGTGGCGCAGATATCTACCCCGACCAAATGTCGACCTTTAGAAGAAAGTAGCCTCACAGACGCTTTGCCTTATATAGATTTACGTTCTGATAGTTATCAGTAATAATTTAACACAATACTTTACTTAATAGACATATTCAAGCATTTAAAGACTCTGTTCAGATAAATTACACTTTTAGCATGACCTGTCTGTTTTGTTCACTGTATAATAAGGTATTTGTTGCAAATTTTAATTGATAAGCCTGATTATGACCAAAAAAAACGCTACTGCTCACCTCGTTCACTTTTTGGTGGGAATTGTTATTGCCTGTCTAGCACTTGCCGTTATCCTTGCATTAACTGTGCCAATTGGCTTCTACGGTATGGCTATGTATTTGTCACCAACATTGCCCAGTATCCAAGAAATCAAAACAGCCAGTCTTGAGATGCCATTGCAAATATATAGCAGCGATGACAAGCTTATTGGTCAATACGGTAATCGTTTATCGCTACCAGTTACCTTTGAAGAAATCCCTAAAGATTTGACCAATGCGTTTTTGGCGGCAGAAGACTCATCATTTTTTCAACATAGTGGTATTAGTATTAAAGGTCTTGGTCGCGCTGTTACCGAGGCAGTCACTGATGACGAAGGTCAAACAGGTGGCTCTACCATTACTATGCAAGTCGCTAAAAACTATTTCTTAAGCCCTGAACGTACTTTAAACAGAAAGTTAACTGAACTGTTTTTGGCTCGTAAGATGGAAGATGAGCTTAGCAAAAACGATATTTTGACCTTATATGTCAATAAAATTTATCTAGGCGAAGGCGCGTACGGTATCCGTGCAGCTGCCAAAAAATACTATAGCAAATCTCTAGAAAACCTAACTATTGCCGAAATGGCAATGCTTGCTGGCTTACCAAAAGCCCCATCAAAATATAACCCTGTAGCCAATCCTGAACGTGCACTCACTCGTCGCAATTGGATTGTTGGTCGCATGCACGAGCTTGGTTACATTGATAAGACCCAGCATGATGAAGCAGTCAACGCGCCAATTGGTTTAAAACTCTACCAAGAAAAGCTTGACGTTAATATGCCGTATTTGGCAGAAATGACTCGTTATGCGCTGGTCAATCGCTACGGTGAACAAGTTGTCAATGGCGGTTGGCGAGTACGTCTCACTGTCGATAGTGAAGCCCAAAAATCTGCTGAAGCAGCCGTGCTAAAAGGGCTAATAGCTTACGATCATCGTCATGGCTGGCGCGGAGCAGAAGCGAATGATGAACCTTTAGAAGACTTTCGACGCTACGGTGGCATGTATCCAGCTAAGGTCACCAAAGTTAATTCACGTAGCTTTGAAGCAACGATGCCCTCTGGTGAAAATGTTACCGTTAACTGGTCGGGTATGAGCTGGGCGCGTAAGTATTTTTCAGCAGATCGGATTGGTTACTATCCAAGTAATGCCACACAGATTGTTAGTAAGAACGACATTATTCGCTTACTACCGACCAACAATGGCGGTTGGAAGCTGGCACAAATACCAGAGGTACAAGGTAGCCTAGTTTCATTGAACCCTGATACAGGCGCTGTTAACGCTCTAGTTGGAGGCTTCGATTTTAATCACAGTAAATTCAACCGTGCATTACAGGGCTGGCGTCAACCAGGTTCAACGATTAAGCCATTGGTTTATACTGCTGCTCTAGAAAAAGGCTATCGCCCAGATAGTATTGTTTCAGATCGTCCAATCCAAGTAGGCGAATGGAAACCTAAGAACTCTGATGAACGCTTTTTAGGTGACATTACTTTACGTCGCGGTTTATATCTATCACGTAACTTGGTATCTATTCGTTTACTACAAGCTATTGGCATCTCAGATGCGCGCAACTTATTAGATCAGTTTGGACTTGATAAAGAAAAGCTTCCAACAACTTTGTCATTGGCGCTAGGTGCAGGACAAGCAACACCTTTACAAATGGCCACTGCTTATGCAAGCTTTGCTAACGGTGGGCATCGTATTCAACCTTATTTTATTGAACAAATTTATAATTATGACAATAAGTTATTGTTCCAAGCAAATCCGCAACAAGCTTGCGCATTATGTTTCAATGAACAAGTTGAAAGTCTCAACGAGAAACGGGTTGAAGATTATAATAAATTACTCGAAGATAAAAATGCAGTTATTGATCCTAACGATGAATCGGTAACTACTGAAGATTTAGAGAAGGACGAAAGTGTAGAAGCAGATAACGATGCTATCAATCTAAATGTATATGATGCTAGTCCAGAAGCAGATCGCTTAAAACCACCTGCTGTACAGTACTTGCAGGCTAGCCAAGCACCACGTATTTTGAAGCCACGAGTTGCTTATGAGATGGCTGATATCTTACGTGATGTCGTACAGCGTGGTACAGCAGTGCGTGCAAAAGCCTTAGGTCGTAACGATATTGGCGGTAAAACTGGTACAACCAATGAAGCTAAAGATGCTTGGTTTGCAGGTTTCCATCCAACTAGTGCTACTGTCGTTTGGATGGGTTTTGATCAGCCATCAACATTGGGGCGTCGTGAGTATGGAGGAGTAGCAGCGCTGCCCGTATGGATGGATTTTATGAGAGCGCAACTAAAAAATAAACCTCATCAATGGGTGTCAGTCAACAACCGTGCCAAATCTAAAAAACAGCAGCAGCGTATATTGGAGATGACTGATGCTGGCGTGATCAATACTGATGAAGAAAATGTGTACACTAGTAGTGCTGCTAAACCAGTAAAACCCAAAACTCAGCAGCGTAAAGCTCCGGAACCTGACCCTATTGAAGCTGAAGAAAGCCGCAACAGTAATACTGGTAATAAGAGTACGATTTCACCTCCGAAACGCACCAACGATAGCGTTCCTCAAAACCCGCTTTCGGTGACTCCAGCTGAGCGTATGCCGCCAATGCCAGAATAAACAAACAACTCTTCTAATCGTTATTTGTAATATAAAAAAGCTTGCTCAATGATATTTGAGCAAGCTTTTTTACGATATAAAGTTTCTATATGACCTGCCCTACTTGATAATTTTTGCTAATTCAACATGTTTTCTTAAGAGTTCAATATTTATATTACTCTTTAGAACTCTATCATACCTGCGCGTAATTGCTCGATAAGCTCTAAAAACTGCTGACGCCATTCACGTATAGTTGCTTCATCAGGTAACCACTGATTCGACAAGGTCACAACGTTAACTATAAGATCAGGTGAGGCAGCATCGCTTGGTGTTTGATCTACGATAGTATCTGGTGGGACGGCGTATAGACAACGCTGATAGGCACGTTCTATATTTGCCAAAAACCCTTGCTGCTGCAATTGTTGCAGACGCTGTATCTCTGGCGACACTTGAGTACGCTCACTAAGTGCTTGTTCAATACTCTCTAAAGTTGGCCTCTTCATATCCAAACTATAAAATTGTGCAAGCTCTTGCATAAATGCTAAAAAAGTACCGTACAGATGAAATATAGCTGTTTCACAATGTGCTTGATATAGCTGTTTATCACTACTACTACCCGCTGCTTGACAGGCTAGACGACAAAAATACAGCTTTTGATTGGTTCTATCAGCTTGATATTTGGCAACGCGACCTTTACCCGCCATGCGCTTATCCTTGTATGATATTAATAAAATAGACGCGACTGATATAGACGCATTGGTTAGTGTACTATCTTAGGAGTTAATATAACTATTGTTTTTTTAGTTTTTTAAGCCCATAAAAAAGCCAGCAACATGGCTGGCTTTTTTATTTTAATTATAATTACATGTTAAACATTTGCTATTAAGACTGACTATCTTGGTTGAGCTCTTGTGCGAAGGCTTCATCGAAACTGGCAAAGTCTTTGCTATCAGTGCTAGCAGTCATATCAAACGCTGCATTAATGTCTTTATCAAGCAGCTTCTGTTCAGCTTTCTCTTTACGAGCTTTATGATAAGCAAGACCAGTACCCGCTGGAATTAGGCGACCAACAACGACGTTCTCTTTCAGACCGCGTAGTTCATCTACCTTACCAGTAACGGCAGCAGCAGTTAGGACACGAGTCGTTTCCTGGAACGACGCTGCTGAGATAAAGCTTTCTGTTGCAAGACTGGCTTTGGTGATACCAAGTAGCTGACGCTCATACTGTACTGGGAATTTATCTTCCGCTTCTAGTTTTGCGTTAAGTGCTCTGATATCAGCATATTCAGCTTGATCGCCTTTGAAGTGACTTGAATCACCACCATCGGTAATTTCAACTTTGCGTAGCATTTGGCGAATGATAACTTCAATGTGCTTGTCGTTAATCTTCACACCTTGCAGACGATAAACATCCTGTACTTCGTTAACGATATAGTTAGCAAGTGCTGTCTGGCCTTTTAGACGTAAGATATCGTGTGGGTTTTGTGGACCATCAGCGATAACTTCACCACGAGCTACTGTCTCATTTTCAAAGACGTTAATTTGACGCCATTTAGGGATTAGCTCTTCATGTACTTCACCATCTTCATTGGTGATAATAAAGCGATTTTTGCCCTTAGTTTCTTTACCAAAGCTGACTACACCAGTCATCTCTGCCATGATGGCATGATCTTTTGGACGACGTGCTTCGAATAAATCAGCAACACGTGGTAGACCACCGGTAATATCTTTAGTACCTGAAGTAGCTTGTGGTACACGACCTAAGATTGAACCTGCCGCTACTTTTTCACCATCGCTAACACGAATGATCGTTTCAGCAGGTAAGAAGTAAATTACTTCTTTGCCTTCGTCAGTATTCAAGATAATGGCAGGACGTAAGTCTTTTGCAGTACTTGAACGGTCACGAGTAGCAAGAATCTCAAATGAGCTCATACCAGTCGCGTCATCAACTTTAACAGTTGCCGTCATACCATCAGTAATTTCACTAAAGCGTGCTGTACCAGCAAATTCAGTGATGATTGGATGCGTATGCGGATCCCATTTAGCGATAGTCTGGCCACCTTCGACCTGATCTTCATGCTTCACTAATACACTTGAACCATAAGGTACTTTATAACGCTCACGCTCACGACCAAGCTCATCAGTTAAGGCAATTTCAGCAGAACGAGAAACAATAACTAAGTGACCGTCAGTATGCTGAACTGTCTTCATATTCTCGAAATGCGCTTGACCAGCATTACGGACTGAGATGCTATTATCCACTGATGCTGAGCTTGCTGCCCCGCCCACGTGGAAAGTACGCATCGTAAGCTGTGTACCAGGCTCACCGATAGACTGTGCTGCCATGACACCAACTGACTCACCGATATTCACTTTATGACCACGAGCAAGGTCACGACCATAGCACTGTGAACAAACACCATGTGCTACGTTACAAGTAATCACCGAGCGTACCCAGATGTCATCGATTGCATTTTCGTCAAGCACATTAACCCAATGCTCATCGATCAAAGTACCCGCTGGAACCAAGATTTTTGAATCATCATCATTGTACGTGACATCACGCGCTGTAACACGTCCAAGTACTAGATCACCAAGTTTTTCAATGATCTCGCCACCTTGGATGTGCGGCGTCATGAGCAAGCCTACATCAGTACCACAGTCATCAGTAGTAATAACTAAATCTTGTGCGACATCAACCAAACGACGAGTCAAATAACCTGAGTTAGCCGTTTTCAATGCGGTATCTGCTAGACCTTTACGCGCACCATGCGTTGAGATAAAGTACTGAAGTACTGTTAAGCCTTCACGGAAGTTAGCTTTAATCGGCGTCTCGATAATTGAGCCATCCGGCTTTGCCATCAAACCACGCATACCAGCAAGCTGACGAATCTGTGCAGCACTACCACGAGCACCCGAATCCGACATGATATAGATTGAGTTAAAAGACTTTTGCTCTTCTTCTTCACCTTGAGCATTGATTACTTTATCAGTAGCCAAGTTGTCCATCATCGCCTTAGCGACTTTGTCGTTAGTACGTGACCAAATATCGACAACTTTGTTATAACGCTCACCAGCAGTCACAAAACCTTGCTCAAACTGGTCTTCAATTTCACGAACTTCGGCTTCAGCAACTTCAATAATCTGCTTTTTGCTTGGTGGAATGACCATGTCATCGATACCAACAGATACACCAGATAGTGTCGCTTGAGCGAACCCTAGGTACATTAATTGGTCAGCGAACATGACACTACCTTTGGCGCCCATCTTACGATAGCAAGAGTTAATCAAACGTGAGATGTTTTTCTTAGTCATCTCTTGGTTGCACTCATCAAACGCCATACCTTTTGGCATGATATTCCAGATAAGCAGACGACCAGCAACAGTTTCCTTTAGACTAACTTCTTTGTTGGTTTCGTTGCCTTCTTCATCGATATGTGTCTCAGTAACACGCACTTTAATCTTTGCGTTTACATGCAAATCATTTGAACCGATGGCACGTAATGCTTCATTGACGGTAGCAAAAATCATGCCCTCGCCTTTGGCATTCACTGATGAGCGACTGATGTAATACAAACCAAGTACCACATCTTGTGACGGTACAATAATCGGATCACCGTTAGCAGGTGACAAGATGTTGTTGGTTGACATCATTAGCGCACGTGATTCGAGTTGTGCCTCTAACGTCAATGGCACGTGTACTGCCATTTGGTCACCATCAAAGTCAGCGTTGAAAGCAGTACAAACGAGCGGATGCAGCTGGATAGCTTTACCCTCGATTAGTACAGGCTCGAACGCTTGTAGACCCAAACGGTGAAGCGTTGGTGCACGGTTTAGTAGTACTGGATGCTCACGGATAACCATGGCCAGCATATCCCACACTTGTGGCTCTTCACGTTCGACCATTTTTTTGGCCGCTTTAATCGTGGTTGCCATACCGTGTGACAATAATTTTGAATAAGTAAACGGCTTGAATAGCTCAAGTGCCATTTTCTTAGGCAAACCACACTGATGCAGACGTAGCGTTGGACCTACTACGATAACCGAACGACCAGAATAGTCGACACGTTTACCAAGTAAGTTTTGACGGAAACGACCTTGCTTACCTTTGATCATATCAGCCAAAGATTTGAGTGGACGCTTGTTACTACCAGTAATAGCACGACCGCGACGGCCGTTATCTAATAAAGCATCAACTGATTCTTGTAACATACGCTTTTCGTTACGTACGATAATATCAGGAGCGCTTAGCTCTAATAGACGCTTTAGACGGTTGTTACGGTTAATGACGCGGCGATACAAATCGTTTAGATCTGAGGTCGCAAAACGTCCGCCTTCTAGTGGCACTAGTGGGCGCAAATCTGGTGGTAGTACTGGCAAGATGGTCATTACCATCCACTCAGGCTTATTATTAGAATCACGGAATGCTTCTAATAATTTAAGACGCTTAGACATCTTTTTAAGCTTAGTCTCAGAACCTGTCTGCGGAATAGCTTCGCGTAGCTCGTCAATCTCAAGGTCTAAATCAATATCTTTTAATAGATCTTGTACGGCTTCAGCACCCATCTTGGCTACGAATTCATCGCCAAATTCTTCAAGGGCTTTATAATAATCTTCATCATCAAGCAGCTGATATTTCTCTAAGCTAGTTAAACCTGGCTCAGTAACGATATAGCTTTCAAAATACAATACACGTTCAATATCGCGCAAAGTCATGTCTAATAATAGACCAATACGGCTTGGTAATGACTTTAGGAACCAAATATGCGCAACAGGACTCGCTAGGTCAATGTGACCCATGCGATCACGACGAACTTTAGCGGTAGTGACTTCAACGCCACATTTTTCACAAATTACGCCTTGGAATTTACGGCGCTTATATTTACCACACAGGCACTCAAAATCTTTAACTGGACCAAAGATTTTGGCACAGAACAGACCGTCACGCTCAGGCTTGAAGGTACGATAGTTAATCGTTTCAGGCTTTTTAACTTCACCATGCGACCATGATTTAATAACATCAGGTGACGCTAAGGTAATTTGAATACTATCAAACTCACGATTACCGCTAGCGGTAGGGCTTTGCATAATATCGAGTAAATCTTTCAAGTTGCTTCTCCGTTATCTTTATAATCATCTGGCCGCGTTATACAACGTAATGCGGATAAGATGAATGAAGGCAATGAATAGGGTTGAGATAAATGACTAAAAGCAGCAGCAATTAGGCGTGCTGCCTTTAGTGTGACAACTAAGTTTAGAATCAATAAAGCTTTTAAACTTAGTGGGTCTCTTTTAACTCAATATTAAGACCTAGTGATTTGATTTCTTTGGTCAGTACGTTAAACGATTCAGGCATGCCTGGATCCATATACTGCTCACCATCAACGATGTTTTTATACATACGCGTACGGCCTTCAACGTCATCCGACTTCACAGTCAGCATTTCTTGCAACGTATAAGTCGCACCATATGCTTCTAGTGCCCACACTTCCATCTCACCGAAGCGCTGACCACCAAACTGAGCTTTACCACCTAGCGGCTGCTGAGTCACTAGTGAGTAAGAACCAGTTGAACGCGCATGCATTTTGTCATCAACCAAATGGTTAAGCTTAAGCATATACATATAACCGACCGTCACTTTACGGTCAAACTTCTGACCCGTACGACCATCATACAACGTCTGCTGACCATCGCGTGCCATACCAGCAAGCTCTAGCAAGTCTTTAACTTGATGCTCATGCGCACCATCAAACACTGCCGTGCCCATCGGTACACCAGCACGTAAATTGTCCGCCAGCGCCATGATGTCATCATCAGTTAAGCTATCAAGATCAACTTGTTCGCCACCAACTTTGTTATAGATTTGGTCTAAGAAATCACGTAAATCTTTAATCGCTGCTTGTGCTTTGAGCATACCATCGATTTTGTCACCTAGGCCTTTTGCTGCCATACCTAAATGCGTCTCTAATACCTGACCGATGTTCATACGCGATGGTACGCCAAGCGGGTTCAATACGATATCGACTGTATTACCATTCTCATCATAAGGCATGTCTTCAACCGGCATAATGCGCGATACCACACCTTTGTTACCATGACGACCAGCCATCTTATCACCAGGCTGAATACGACGCTTAACCGCTAAATACACCTTGACGATTTTTTGAACGCCATGTTGTAAGTCATCACCTGCCGTTAATTTACGTTTCTTTTCAGCAAACTTAGTATCGATATCTTTTTGCTTATCGACTAAGTACTCTGCAATTTGTGTCAAACGCTCAGATATTTCTTCTTCAACTGGCTGGATATCAAGTAAAGTCTCAAGGCTCATATCTTTCATATCAGCCAAAGCCATAACTGTACCGGCTTTTAGACCAGAACCGCCGCTGACTTTTTGACCATCAAGTAGATTACCAATACGTCCACGTGCTGCTTCTTCAAAGATACGTAACTCTTCTTTCAAATCTTTACGGTAGCTATCAAGCTGCGACTTTTCAATCGCTTTTGCACGCGCGTCTTTTTCGACACCATCACGGGTGAAGACCTGTACGTCAATAACCGTACCTTTGCTTGATGTAGGCACACGTAATGAGGTGTCTTTAACATCAGCCGCTTTTTCACCAAAGATGGCCCGTAGTAGCTTCTCTTCTGGCGTTAGTTGCGTCTCACCTTTTGGCGTGACTTTACCAACCAAGATATCACCTGCGTCAACTTCAGCACCGATATAGACAATACCTGCTTCATCAAGACTTGATAAAGCGGCTTCACCAACGTTTGGAATATCAGCAGTGATTTCTTCTGTTCCAAGCTTGGTATCACGCGCCACACAAGTCAATTCTTGAATATGAATAGTAGTGAAACGATCTTCTTTAACTACTTTTTCAGACAGCAAGATTGAATCTTCGAAGTTATAACCGTTCCACGGCATAAATGCGATGCGAATGTTCTGACCCAATGCTAGCTCACCAAGATCCGTTGACGGACCATCAGCCAAGATATCACCCAAAGCAATCTCGTCGCCTTGGTTAACGATGATACGTTGGTTGATACAAGTGTTTTGGTTAGAGCGTGTATATTTGATCAAGTTGTAGATATCGATACCCGCTTCACCAGCAGTCATCTCGTCTTCGTTCACACGCACTACGATACGCGATGCATCAACATCTTCAATCACACCGCCACGCTTAGCGATAACACAAACACCAGAGTCACGAGCAACATGACGCTCCATACCAGTACCAACTAACGGCTTATCAGCACGTAATGTTGGAACGGCCTGACGCTGCATGTTCGAGCCCATCAAGGCACGGTTAGCATCATCATGCTCAAGGAATGGAATAAGACCTGCTGCTACCGAAACGACCTGACTTGGCGACACATCCATATGCGTCACTTTTTCTGGCGGCATACGAACGAATTCACCATAGCTACGCACACTGACCATTTCATCAGAAAGTGCACCATCTTCAGTCACTGGTGAGTCGGCCTGTGCAATCACAGTACCTACTTCTTCAATCGCTGATAAATACTCAATAACGTCTGTTACTTTACCATCAACCACACGGCGATAAGGCGTCTCTAAGAAGCCAAAGCTGTTGGTTTTAGCAAAGGTCGCAAGCGAGTTGATAAGACCAATGTTTGGACCTTCAGGAGTCTCAATCGGGCAAACACGACCATAATGCGTATCATGTACGTCACGTACTTCAAAGCCTGCACGTTCACGAGTCAGACCACCTGGCCCTAATGCTGATACACGGCGTTTATGCGTGACTTCAGACAACGGATTGTTCTGATCCATAAACTGTGACAACTGACTTGAACCAAAGAATTCTTTGACAGCAGCAGCAACAGGTTTTGAGTTAATCAAATCTTGTGGTGATAAGTTATCAGACTCAGCTGAGCTTAAACGCTCTTTTACTGCACGCTCAACACGTACCAGACCAACACGGAACTGGTTCTCTGCCATCTCACCAACCGAACGAATACGACGGTTACCTAAATGGTCAATATCATCAACTTCGCCGCGACCATTACGGATCTCGATAAGCTCTTTTAGAACGTTAACGATGTCATCATTAGTCAGTACACTGCGCTTGCGTTGGATATCAGGATCATCTGTATTATCAAAGTCTAAACCTAAACGGCGGTTAAACTTCATGCGACCGACATTCGATAAGTCATAACGATCAGCGTTAAAGAACATGCTGTCAAATAGCTTCTCAGCGGTTTCAACCGTTGGTGGCTCACCTGGACGCATGACTTTATAGATCTCGATTAGAGCTTCTTCACGGCTTGAAGTGCTATCAGCGCGTAACGTATCAGCGATATAACTACCCTGATCGATATCATTGGTAAATAGAATGCTGATTTCTTTGATGTCAGTAGCGCTTAATTTAACCAATAATTCATGGTCAATTGGCGTGTTTGCACGAGCAAGCACTTCATCATCAACGATGATATCTTCAGCTAAAATACGCTCATATAGGTATTCATCAGGTACAGCAATTTTCGTCATGCCTGCTTCTTCAAGCTGACGGATACGGCGTGCATTAATACGCTTGCCTTGCTCTACCAATACATCACCCTCAGGTGATACGATATCAAACTGCGCCATCTCACCACGTAGGCGATCAGCAACTAGATCAATTTCGAACTGCTCTTCACCTTTATAAACAGCCACTTTATCGAAGAAAATATCTAAGATCTCAGCAGTGCTTAGGCCTAGTGCGCGTAAAATAATAGAAGCTAGTAATTTACGACGACGGTCAATACGTGCAAAAACTAAGTCTTTGGCATCAAATTCAAAGTCAAGCCATGAGCCACGATAAGGGATAATACGTGCGTTATAAAGCACTTTACCACTTGAATGTGACTTACCTTTATCATGATCAAAGAATACACCAGGTGAACGATGCAATTGCGATACGATAACCCGTTCAGTACCATTAATAATAAAGGTACCGTTATTGGTCATCAATGGCATCTCGCCCATGTATACACTTTGCTCACGGATATCTTTGATAGCCGCTTTACTGTCTTTATCTTTGCTGTCTTTATCTTTGATAATTAGGCGAATTTTGACACGCATAGGGGCTGCGAAAGTTGAGCCGCGTAAAATACATTCACGCTCATCAAACTCAGGTGTACCTAAGTAATATTCAACGAATTGTAACTCTGCATTACCAGAGTGACTTTCGATAGGGAAAATAGAGGAATACGCAGCTTGCAAACCAGTATTCTCACGAGCTTTTGGCTTTTTATGCTCTTGCAAAAATTGCTCGTAAGAATCTACTTGGATAGACAGTAAATATGGGATGTCCATCACAGTGGGCAATTCAGCAAAACTTTTGCGAATACGCTTTTTTTCAGTATAAGAATATGCCATCGAGAGTCCTTACAGTAGACGTGAAAACAAATGAAAAGCGTGGCCAGCATGCATCAATACTATGCAAACTTAGCGACGTAAACGATAATAAAATAAAAATTCTTACTAAAACTGTTTTTTGTAGACAAATACTTCTACTAAAACAGCTGTTTAACTTAATTGGGTTCTAACGGTCGTTGCATAAAAACAATGTACTAAAATCAATACATCAACACGACTATATGAGCACTTTTGCTTGAGATTTCAATAGTAAACCTTGCTAATCTTCTAGCGTCTCATCTCTAAATTATATTATATATATGACATGAATAGTATCGTCGCTAATATCTACCGTCCATGAACCATTTACCGACAGTAAAACCATGCTAGACTATTTAGAATTAAAAAATTAGGATCAATATAAATATTATTAATAAAAGGAAAGTATGCAGACACAAAAAAATGCCAAACATCTAACGACATTTAGCTTACGTTAACTAATTTCAAAAACTGGCGTGTTTGCGTACATGTATATCGTGTGTCCTTTTGATAGGTATCCACCGCATTAATGCGTACGTATATTGGCAGACACAAAAGGTCAAGCTACGAATTATAATAAAAAAAAGCTGGCAATGCAAGGCATCACCAGCTTTTTTTCGTAACGCGTTAAACTTATTTTAGTTCAACAGTAGCGCCGGCTTCTTCAAGTTTCTTTTTCAACTCTTCAGCTTCAGCTTTGTTAACGCCTTCTTTGATTGGTGCTGGAGCACTTTCAACCAAATCTTTCGCTTCTTTCAGGCCAAGACCAGTAGCTTCACGTACGGCTTTAATTACGCCAACTTTCTTCTCGCCAAAGCTGGCAAGAACTACATCAAACTCGTCTTTTTCTTCAGCAGCAGCAGCAGCAGGGCCAGCAGCAGCAGGTGCAGCAGCAACAGCAGCTGTTACGCCGAATTTTTCTTCCATAGCGCTGATTAATTCAACGATATCCATTACTGACATTTCAGCGATTGCGTTTAACACGTCATCTTTAGATAGTGCCATGAGAACTCTCCGTTATCTGATAAAAATTAATTGATTTTAATATCGCTTTGATTGCTTGCCAAATTTTCAAATAGTTATGACAATTAAGTACAATCAGCGATGTCAAAGTTACGTTAAAACAAGCAATTAAGCAGCTTCTTTTGCGTCTTTGATTGCTGCAACAGTGCGAACGAACTTGCCAGGAACTGCGTTCATAGTCTGGACAAGCTTGGTCACTGGTGCATTCATAGTAGCCATCAAGATAGAGATTGCTTCGTCGCGAGTTGGTAGCTTCGATACGCGCTCTAGCTCTTCTGGACCATAAACAACACCACCAACTGATACCAATTTGGTCTCTAAAGCTTTGTGATCTTGACTGAAGTCGAAAACGACTCGAGCAGCAGATCCCAAATCTTCCATAGAGAAAGCCAAAAGTAATGGACCAGTCATACGGTCTGACATGCTCTCAAACTTAGTGCCTTCAAAAGCGCGTTTTGCTAGGGTGTTTTTCACCACTTTCAAAACGACGCCTTTCTCACGGGCTTGTTCGCGCAGCTTAGTAAGCTTTGCAACACCAATACCATGATATTCGGCAGCTACTGCTGAGTAAGCATTAGCAGCAACTTCAGACACTTCAGCCACAACTTGTTGTTTTTGCTCTAGCGTTAATGCCATAAGTTGACTCCTTTAATCTAATCAATCTGCTAATCATCTAAAAACTCCAAAACCGAGGTTTTGAATAGTTTAAATAGCTAACTAAGACTGACTTGATACGATACGTTATTCGTAAATTCCATGAAATAGAATCTACTCGTAACGACTGATTACGGCACCGTTATCAGAATGACATCAAGTGATAGGTTACCCTATCGGCTCTTATCAACAACTGGGTGGGTCACCGTCTGCGTAGGACAACTAAGATTTTCATCTGTCGTCGATTAACAAAAGCAGCTCATCGCCATCAATAATAATCCGAGAATCATTAATAATAACGCAAAACCGATTTCTACCTACGGTCTTAGACAGCATAGCGTTTGCTACGCTGACCTAATTCTTTAAAATATTTTTATGTCCTTTATTTGAAATCGTCAAATAAAGGCACATGTTTAATTATTTTGCTGTGCGATATGGAACAGGATCAATCGTGATACCTGGGCCCATAGTGCTAGACAAGGTAATTTTCTTAATGAAAACACCTTTAGAAGTAGCAGGTTTAGCACGCTTTAGATCTGTGATTAGTGCTTGAGCGTTTTGGATAACTTGCTCAGCAGTGAAACCAACTTGACCGATAGTGGTATGGATAATACCCGCTTTATCAACACGATACTGAGCCTGACCAGCTTTAGCGTTAGTTACAGCTTCAGCAACGTTAGGCGTTACCGTACCGACTTTTGGGTTAGGCATTAGACCACGTGGACCTAGGATAGTACCTAACTGACCAACAACACGCATTGCATCAGGAGCAGCAATAACAATATCAAAGTCCATGTTACCAGCTTTGATTTGCTCTGCTAAATCTTCAAAACCAACGATGTCAGCACCAGCTTCTTTGGCGGCTTCAGCAGCAGCGCCTTGAGCAAATACAGCAACGCGTTTGGTTTTACCAGTACCAGCAGGTAGGTTGGTAGCGCCACGAACGACTTGATCAGATTTACGTGGGTCAACGCCCAAGTTTACTGCAATGTCGATAGACTCTTTGAATTTTAGTGCTGGCAAATCATTTAAGATTTGAACCGCTTCTTCAAGTGTGTATAACTTTTCGTTTTCTACACGCTCAGCGATTAATTTTTGACGCTTAGTAAGTTTACTCATTTACACACCCTCCACGGTAATACCCATTGAACGTGCAGTACCAGCGATGGTACGGACAGCAGCATCAAGATCAGCAGCAGTTAAGTCTGCATCTTTAGTCTTGACGATATCTTCTAATTGCGCACGATCGACTTTACCGACTTTAGCGGTGTTTGGTGTACCAGAACCTTTAGCGATGCCAGCAGCCTTACGTAGTAAGTATGCAGCTGGTGGTGACTTCATGATGAAGGTGAAAGACTTATCGCTATATACAGTGATCTCAGTAGGAATCGGTAAACCCGGCTCTTGATTTGAGGTCGCAGCGTTAAATTCTTTACAGAACGCCATGATGTTCACGCCTTTTTGACCCAATGCTGGACCAATCGGTGGTGAAGGATTTGCTTTGCCTGCAGGCACTTGCAGTTTGATGTAACCATCAATCTTCTTAGCCATGATACTCTCCTAAATGGGTAATAGCGCCAAATCAATATGGTATAACCCTTATTGACTAACAGCTCCCCGGTTGATGAATTTTTTGCTGGTTTAGTCTAGCTTTTCAACTTTACTAAACTCAAGCTCAACCTGAGTAGGTCGATTAAATACGTTTACAGTTAACTGTAATTTAGACTTTTCATAATCCACTTTTTCTACCAACCCTTTAAAGTCAGTAAATGGACCATCAATAACCAATAACTCTTCGCCCGGCTCAAATAACGTTTTTGGACGTGGGTTGGTTTCAGTCTGATTTAAACGGTTAAGAATACGATCCGCTTCTACTTGAGTAATAGGCGCAGGAGTCTCAGGCGTACCACCAATGAAACCCATAATACGTGGGCATTCTTTAACAATATGCCAAGTATTATCGTTCATTTCCATTTGGATCAATACGTACCCTGGAAAGAACTTACGCTCACTCTTACGCTTTTTGCCGTCTTTCATTTCGACGACTTCTTCAGTAGGAACCAATACATCACCGAAATTTTCAGCAAAGTCGCTACGATTAATGCGCTCGATTAATGAGCGTTGCACTTGTTTTTCATATCCTGAAAACGCTTGGACAATATACCAACGCATATCACGCTCCTAATCGTTATAAGTAAAAGTTTGGGTTAAAGGAAGCTAATACGCTTCTATTAACCGATAAACAAACCAACGAACCAATTAAAAAAGTTATCTAATAACCAAATAAAAAACCCAACAATCGCAATCACAACAATCACTTGCCATGTGTATTGAAAGGTCTCATCTTTACCTGGCCACGTGACACGGCGCAGTTCAACTGCCGCATCTCTTAGTAATATTTTAAATGCGCGACCTTGATTGGTTAACGCTAGACATACTAGTGCAAACACAATAAGCGCGACAATAATACCAATACGTACCCAAACATCATTGGCAAGTTGCCAGTAACCAGGTAGGTATTGATTAACTAAAGTCGCGCCGATCAAAGCAGCTATGGCTAATAGCCATAATACCAAATCTTTTGCTGAACCAGTTTTGGCAACTTCAACGGCAGACGTATTCACCGATGATATGTGCTTATTTTTAGTCAGCATTCCACCAGCAACCGCCTTGGCATCAGATAACTTAGAATCGAGGTTATCTTGATTATCGCTCATAGAGAACTCGCTTTGGAGATGGTGGCTTACAATAAAGAATTTGGTAAGAAGATGGCAGGCGATGTAGGACTCGAACCTACAACCCTCGGTTTTGGAGACCGATGCTCTACCAATTGAGCCAATCGCCTATGGGTGTTGAGGCTGATAATTATACAAGCTTTTAATTAGAATGCAAGTTTTAACACAATATTTTATTACTTTATTCTAATCAATTGGCTATTAACAACAAAATTAGGATTACAGAGAACAAATTTGTATAGTTATGTCTTAGCAACCTTAATGACTTTTTGCTTAACTAATATACGGATATGATGAAAATTAACAATA
>NZ_JBEFNI010000015.1:0-31424 GCF_051970275.1 Psychrobacter sp. ASPA161_9
AAAGCCGTCGGTTAGGGGCTGATGGTTTTTAATAGCATCATCAGTAGCACAAGTAGTATCGTAAACAACAGGCGCAGCAACAGACGACGGCCTATAGCTATCGAATATAGAGGACTCTGAGGTAGGCGAATATATTTGAGCGCTGCCTATTTTAACGTTGTCATTATTCATATATTACTGCCATCAGTATTGCTAATCACAAGCGCTGCTTTATTACTTGTGCTTATCGTTTATCAACCTATTGTAGCGTTTATCTTCAACTTTTCTTGTAGTCATCTTATAGTAAATTAGCAAACGCTCACTTAGCTATGCAACCAAGGAAAAGGTTGCACGATCACCTTACTATTTGCTGCCACATCACCGCTGTCTTTATCTAAAACGATAAAGCAATTGGCACGGCTAAGCTGCTTGATTCTATGCGACTGCTGACTCGAGAAGCATTCAACTTGATAACTGCCTGCCTCACCTTGCGTTAATACCCCGCGCTGAAAGTCTTTGCGACCGACTGACTTTCTAATGTCGTTGGTGAGGATGGCCTTGACGTTCAGTTGCATCGGCTGCTCTGATAAGCTAGCGCCTGACATCTGCCATAACGCTGGAATTACAAATTGTAGCGCCCCGACTACTGTGGATAACGGATTGCCGGGTAAGCCAAAGTACAATACGGGCTTGTCTAAATCTTTGTTTAATTCACCAAATAACTCACCAAACACGAAGGGCTTACCAGGTTTCATCGCTACTTTGTAATGGTTAATCTGCCCGAGCTGCTCAATCACTGTGGTCAAAAAATCATAATCTCCCACCGACACGCCAGCTGTAGAAATCAGTACGTCACAGTCTTGCATGGCTTCGTTGACAGCGGCAGTCGTCTTATCCAAATCATCAGGGATAATGCCATAATCACGAATGGTAATCGGCAAGTCTGTCAGCAAGGTTTTAAGAGTTGGGGTATTGGAGTTATATATCTGCGCTAAGCTTGTGAGCTCATCACCAACAGCAACGAGTTCATCACCGGTCGCGAGCACCCCTACGATAAGTGGTTCAAATAGCTTCACTTGGCTAATGCCTAAATTGGCAAGTAAGCTAATATCAGCAGGATTAATACGTTTGCCTACTTTTAAGACGGCTTCACCTGATTCTATCTCTTCGCCTTGTCGACGAATATTGCTATCGATTTGAGTGGTTTGTGTGAGCGTTATAGCATAAGGCTGAGATTTATCGAGCGTGTCTTTTATTTCCGCAAAATTTGTATTCTCTTGCATAATGACCGTATCACAGCTATCTGGCACGACTGCGCCTGTGAAAATACGCACGCCTTGTCCTGCTGCTAACTCACCAGTGTAAGCACTGCCCGCTTGTGACTCGCCAATGATTTCAATCGTGCTGTCTGTCGATAGCACACTGCCTTGAGCAATCGCATAGCCATCCATCGCGGATAGGTTTTGTCTTGGAACATCAAAAAGCGATTTAATATCTTGCGCCAGTATTTGATTGCGGCTGTCCAGTAGCTTGCAAGTATCGATTGCTCTTTGTTGTAGAGGAAAGTCTTTATTGTTATATTTTTCTACGCGCAGCTTTATCGCTGACTGCAATTCTTCCATGGTAATCATAAAGGGTTACTCTTTTTATTTATAGTAGTGGGACAATAGGTTAAAAACTAGAAGGCAAAAAGATTTCAACGATAATCAGTTCAAAATACGGAAGTTACACTTATTATAACGTGCTACTGATATAATTTTTTTTGCAGCCTCTGTCTGCGTAGGCACAGCAAGCCAGAAAAATTTATATCAGTAGCACTATATTACTTTTAAATTAAATCGACTCTATCAAGCCATCTCTGCGCTCTAGCATGAGTGAGTTGCTCAGGCGTGTCAATGTCATAGCTGAGCTGATGGTTATTCACGGTACTTATTTGACTAGGAGGCAGTCCTCTAATCAAGTGACGCAGACCCTTATCCCCTGTTAGCGATGCTTGCCATTGTCTTAGTAGCTTATAATCAATTGCTAAAGGCAGTCCAACGATATCCTTTTTAAGGGTTTCAGTAGCGGTTGTCTCATCAATAGCATTTTTCTTATCAATAACAGCTTTCTCATCTAAATCCTGCCAGTTGCTCCAATTTTCCAAACTACTATAGCCACTTGCAACCACCGTCTGTGTACCTGCTAGCAAGGTTAGCAAATGCTCCTCATCGAGTAAAATTTGATCAACGCCCATGATTAATACTCGATTGATTAATAAGCTATCGCAGCTATCGGCACTATCCAAACGATTTAACGCTTTAATACCCAGATATAAACTATGCGCCATACCCATTTTGGGTATTGGATTCATTACCGTGTTAACAATGGCATGCTGAGTAGCTAACTCGGTAATCGCACTGACTATTGATGGACTATCATCAGGAATGACAATAATAATGGCTTGCGGCTGGGTCGCTAATGCAAGCTTGGTCATATAGCGGATTAATGGCTCGCCATCTTTGCTGAGGAGTTGCTTCGCTTGACCCAAACGCTGACTAAGACCACTTGCCAAAATAATAACGGCATGGTTTTGAGTCATCATGCGTGACTCATTGTAGCTATATCACTATTTGCTAAATCTACACATTTAGCTAGTGGCGTTTGTTCATGCATGACCGCATTTATCTCTGCCATGATACCCAGTGCTAGCACTTCAGGCCCATCGCCACCTAATTTATAGCCAATAGGATAATGTAATTTACTTATGCCAGCAGATAACTTCGCATGATTGACGTTAGTAGCACTGATTTCTTCAATCAGACGCTCGGTACGATAGCGCGGCCCCAATTGCCCAAGGTACTTACAATGATTGGCATGCGCTAGTAATACAGCAAGGCGAGCGCGATCTTGGCTAAGGCTATGCGACATCAAAGCGACGGCAGCATTATCGCTAAGTTTGAGTAAGGTTTCAGTATTTTCTAACGATAGCGTCATCACTTCATCTGCTTGCGGAAAACGCAGGCGCGTAGCATATTGTGCACGACTGTCCACGACGGTTACATGCCAATCTTGCAATTTTGCCATGGTGACCAGCGGCATGACATCATTACCTGCCCCGCAAATCAGCAGACGGATTTGTGGCTCTAGTCGTTGTATCAACCACTCTGTCGCTAAATTAGCGTTGTCATCATGGTCATCATTCTTCACAACGACGTATTCGGCATTTTTATCACCAAGCTCATACTGTGCTAAATTTTCAACCGTATTGATAAGAGTATTTGAAACATCAAACCCAGCTTGATTTAAGCTGCTATTAGTATCAATACAATTAGTGCCAATGCCATTAGCGCCTATAGTCGTAATTTGTCCTGACTCGGTATAATCATCCAGATTAATGCGCATACCGATTTGCAGTTCAGAATTTGAATTTTGGCGATTAGTAGAACGAATTAATGTGGCTATCGTGATGGGCTGCTGAGTATGTCGAACCTGACTAATGATATCTAACAACGGCGTCGCAGTTGCTAAGCGCTCAAATAATACATGCACCCGCCCATTACAGCCCAATCCAAAACTTAACTCGTCTAAATCAAGGTCTGGCTCATCATGGAAATCAACATTTAAAAAATCGTCTCTGGACGTCTCTTCTTTAGCAGCTTCCTTTGCTTCGCCATTTTCAGTGTATTCAATATCATCGCCCGTTTGATAAACTTGCACGTTAGCGCCATTACGAGTAAGCCAAAAAGCACGTTTGATAATATGCGGCTCAAGGCAGCCACCACTTATCATTCCGACCGAGCGTCCATCTGCGCATATAAGCATCATAGCGCCAGCACGACGATATGCTGAACCTTCAGTACGAACCACCGTTGCCAGTACAGCATCAACGCTTTGTTGCTGAGCCTCGCGTGCCAGCTTAAGAATGTCAGCGATTTGATTCATAACGCCTCTTGTTTTGCTTATGTTATAACTTGCTTATGTTATAAACAGTTAGGTTGTAAAAACCCGCTAATTAAGCGGGTTTCTTTAATGCAAAAACTTCTATTAAAACGACACTCGTATTTAAAATTACTCTGGCATCTCAGCGAGCAGTTTATCAAGCGTAATCGGAAAGTCATAAACTCTGACGCCAACTGCATTATAAATAGCATTCGCAATGGCAGAAGCCGCACCGGAAATTGCTGTTTCACCAATCCCTTTAATATGCATAGGGTTGGTATAGGGATCGTCTTCTTCTACCAAAATAACATCGAGCTGCGGTACATCGGCATTGACAGGAACATGGTATTCAGCAAGGTCATGGTTGCATAGGCGACCGTCACGCTTGTCATGGATGACCTCTTCCATCAAGGCAGAACCAATACCGAATATCATACCGCCATAGCACTGCGAGGTAGCCGTTTTATGGTTTAAGATACGCCCTGCTGCGAATGCACCAGTCATACGTTTGACGCGAATCTCACCAGTGACTCTATGTACAGCAACTTCAGCGAAGTTGGCACCATACGAGGATTGGCGGTATTTCTTACCATTTTTACCGGGTTTGATTTGACCTTTGGCACTGACTTTTTGATCTTCGTATTTAGCGATGATATCTGCCAACGCATAAGATTGAGAATTGTCAAAATCATATTCTTCCGGCTTAGCTTTTGAAATTGGTAAGCCAGTTTTTTCAGCCACTTTATCTGCTAAGTCCGTTGCCTTCTCTGTTAGTCCAGAAAGCTTATCCGTCAAGCCCGGTACTTTTTTAGCCAAACCTGTAGCTTTTTCCTTACCCATTTCGAGCGCAGCTTCGAGAGCAACTTCTGTCACGCTAGGCTCATGCTCGCCTGTTTGCTTGATTTGGCCACTGTCTAACTGGATGGTATCAGGATAAAGACCTACCTTATCTGCAATCATCTCACGCAGTTGCTCACAGGCTAGATAGACGCTACTACCTGCACTAGCAGCACCCCAACTACCACCCGATCCTGATGCAGCCGGTAAATCACTATCGCCCAACTTCATTTCAATATGATCAATAGGCAGCCCCAATAGATCCGCAGCGACTTGGGAGAATACCGTATAAGAGCCGGTACCAATGTCAGTCATGTCAGTTTCAATAATGGCTTTCACACCAAGCTCTTTTGAGCTATCTACCTGCAAGGTGGCCCGAGCTTCAGAAGGCTGTAATTGGTTACCACGAGCAGATGCTGCCATACCTGTGCCTATCCACCAATCGCCCTCTAGCTGACTGGCAGGTTTGGCATTACGTTGCTCCCAACCAAACTGCTCAGCGCCTTGTTCCATGCAGGCAATGAGCTTACGCGATGAGAACGGAATGTCCTGACTGGGGTCATTTTTAGGTTCATTACGGCGGCGCAGCTCAATAGGATCAATATCCAACTGCGAGGCCAGCTCGTCCATGGCACATTCAACCGCAATCATACCAACAGCCTCGCCCGGCGCACGCATCGAGCCTGATAATACTTGGTTCATATCTACTTGTTGGTAGTTTACTCGGCGGTTCTCACCACGATATAAATACTGGGTAGACAATGCTGTTGGCTCAAAAAACCCTTCTTCAGGTAAATTACTAGTCACCGTATCGTGAATCATGGTATTGATAAGACCGTTTTCATCGCAGCCAATAGCGATACGCTGACGGGTGTTTGAGCGCCTTACCGTTGCTTCCATTACCTGTGGGCGAGTCATAGTAATCAGCACTGGACGACCAAGCTCTTTTGCTGCAATCGCTGCCGCAATTGACTCTGGAGCGATGCCCAGTTTGCTGCCAAAACCGCCACCGACATAATAAGCAATCAATTGCACTTGATCTTTCTTTAAATCCAAGGCATCCATGACTTGCTGTTTGCAAGACGCTATCATCTGGTTAGATGTGTACATAATGAGCTTGTCATCTTCCCAATATGCCAATGTCACATGTGGCTCCATAGCGGCACTGTTTTGGCTTGGGGTATGATACACGCGATCAACAGTTACCGCAGCATCAGCCAATCCTTGTTCTGGATCGCCTTGTTCAGAGTTTTTATCTGAACCTTCTTTTTCATTAACATCATGAGCATTGGGCAGCTCTTTGGTAAAGTCGACAGCAGCTTTGTCAGTTTCGTCTTTATAGGTCACTTTGATAGCATTTGCGCCTTCTGTTGCCGCCTCAAAGGTTTCGGCAATCACCACCGCTATCGGCTGACCATGGTAGAAAATCTCGCTCGCGCCTTGCTTGGGTGCTTTTTTTGCACCGCCTTGCTGTGAATTACGTAAAAAATGCTCAGGATCAGTCACCACTTTGATAATCCCGGGAATATCCTCTATAGAGCTACTGTCGATACTATCTACTGTGCCCTTAGCAATAGTTGCCCCAACCAAGACGCCATAGACTTGGTTTTCTAGATGAATCTCTGCTGAATAAGGCGCTTGACCACTGACCTTTAATGAGCCATCAACGCGATTAATGGGTTTACCAACCAGTTTGCTTGCCGTTTTGTCAAATAAGGTTTCGACAGGCTTATCCATGGTCATTTTTTTGGTCGATTCTGCTGGAAGTACTGAGTCCAATAATGACATGATTATGCTCCCTTGCCCGCTAATGCGCGCTGAATAACTTGTTTCAATAAGCGACGTATCAGTGGTATCTTGAAATCGTTTTGACCACTACCCTTGGCATCTTTTAATAATAAATCCGCCGCCTGCGTAATAACATCATCATTGCCATCAGTGTCAGTCAATAATGCTTCGACTGCCTCATTGCGCCATGGCTTAGTACCGATACCGCCGAATGCTAAGCGCACGGTTGCCAAATTACCGCTATCATCAACGTCTATTACTGCTGCACAAGATACTAAGGCAAACGCGTAAGAGGCACGGTCACGCACTTTGTCATAAGTGTGCATACCCTTGATAGGCGCTGGCAGAACCACATGAGTAATAAGCTCGCCTGACTCTAAAACGTTTTCGATATGCGGCGTATCTTTTGGCAAACAATAAAAATCTTTGACCTCAATCTTACGAGTTGAGCCGTCAGCTTTTACCGTTTCAATGGTGGCATCTAGCAAACGCATCGCCACAGCCATATCCGATGGATGCTGAGCAATACAAGCGTCGCTCGTACCTAAGATAGCTAGAGTGCGATTTTCACCCTCAATAGCGGGGCAACCTGAGCCCGGATTACGCTTGTTACAGGCGCTGTCCGTCTGATAAAAATAATAGCAACGAGTACGCTGTAAAAAGTTACCGCCAGTCGTGGCTTTATTGCGTAGCTGTCCAGTCGCCCCTGCCAATATGGCGCGAGACAATACCGGATAACTTGCAATGACATCAGGATGGGCAGCTAAATCACTATTGCTGACCAGCGTACCGATACGCAATCCGCCGTTATCAGTCGTTTCTATCTGTTGTAATTCTAAGCGCGTTACATCAACTAATTTAGTTGGCGTTTCAATCTCTAGCTTCATTAAATCTAAGAGGTTGGTACCGCCTGCGATAAATGAGGCTTCTTTAGGAGTAGCAAACATAACCGCTTGCTGCGGTTCAAGGGCACGAATATATTCAAAGCGTTTCATGAGCGGCCTCCTGATGTGCTATTGGCAGTCTTATTATTCGACGACTTGTTACCTAGCTGCGCCTCACTTGGCGGCGGCGACCAAATACCAGTTACTTCTGAGCCTTGTACTGAATTACTTACAGACGTTGTAGATTTGTCGGCTACTTGGCGCTCTAATACTTGAGAGATGGCTTTAATAATATTGGGATAAGCGGAACAGCGACAAATGTTGCCACTCATACGCTCAGCGATTTCTTGTACTAACAGCCCATCAGGATTTTGCAGGTCAATAGTAACGTGGCTTGGCCAGTTTTGTTTGACCTCTTCTATCAGTGCCGTCGCTGAACAAATCTGCCCAGGGGTACAGTAACCACACTGGAAAGCGTCATGATCTTTAAAAGCTTGCTGCAACTCAGATAACGACTCAGGCAATCCAATACCCTCAATCGTCGTAATCTCATCGCCATCGTGCATGACCGCTAGCGTCAAACATGAATTCACGCGCTCACCGTTAATGAGGATGGTACAGGCGCCACATTGACCGTGGTCACAGCCTTTTTTGGGTCCAGTGATTTGTAGATGTTGGCGGCAGACATCGAGCAATGTCGTGCGCGGATCGAGATTATCAAGCTGATAATCCTGCTTATTAATCGTTAACGTCAAAGTAGACATGCTGGCTTCTCGCTGGCGGATGATGATAGTTTCCAGATGAGATATTGCTATTCATCCATCTATTCAATATTAATTAACGTTCTGTTAATTATTAAAATCTTAAAAAGTATTGAGGTTATTTTTCCTTAATTGTTCTTAGCTTATAAATCCTTAGTAACTTTTTATTGGCAACTTCCTATTTCTTTACAGTCTCCTATCAACGGAGACAAATTCGCTTATTAATATCAAGAAAATTGACTCAAATAATCCGTTATTTGGTCAACTGTCAAGCTACTGTCAGATATTAAATACAGCCTAACATCATAATTAATATAGAAAAAAACAAGCTATACATTAATATGCTTCGCCCAGCTTACGATATTGTTTTTTTGTAGTAGATGGGCAAGAAGTGTTAACGCTCAAGCAAATCTGCCTCTTTCTCATCTGCGCTTACTGAACTAAAACTCCAACTTACAACTATTTTAATTCAACCTTTTATATAGTCATTTTATATAGTCATTAACTTATAACGACCAATCTAAAATTTCACTGCTAATAAGATAAATTTCTTATTGTCATCAAACTGTCATCAAAGCTTGGCAAACTACGACACATCTCACAGGAAGTACATTTTGCACTGTTGTCAAACTTTAGGAGTCTTACATGCGTTATTCGTTATTAGCAGTCGCCGTTAGTTGCACTTTAATACTCACAGCTTGTAATAAATCAACCGACACCGCAGAGTCAGCTACTGATAGCAGTAGCGCCGTAACCAGCACAGAAACAACTAACAAAACAACCTCCTCGTCAGCGACCGATTTTAAATCTGCTGAAAACATCGCCATGAACATCACTGGTGCAGGTGCTTCGTTCCCGCAACCTATTTATGCTAAATGGTCTTATGACTACAATGCCGCGACTGGTGGTCAAGTGAATTACCAATCAATCGGCTCCTCAGGCGGCATCAAACAAATTCAATCAAAAACGGTAGACTTTGGCGCTTCTGATGCACCGATGACACCTGAAGAGTTGGATGCAGCAGGACTTATTCAGTTTCCGACCGTTATCGGTGGCGTAGTACCGATTGTAAACATCGATGGCATAGAGCCAGGCCAGTTAAAATTGGACGGCACAACGTTAGCAGATATCTATCTGGGTAAGATCAGCAACTGGAATGACCCAGCAATTAAAGCCATGAATCCAGACTTAACGCTTCCTGATGCCGCCATTACTACCGTGTTCCGCTCGGACGGTTCAGGCACAACGTTTAACTTTACGGATTATCTGGCCAAAGTTTCAACTGACTGGAAAGATAGCGTCGGTGTTGATAAAACCGTCAAGTGGCCAACCTCTGCCACGGGCGCAGGTGGTAAAGGTAACGAGGGCGTATCAAGTTACGTCAATCGTATGAAAAACTCTATCGGCTACGTTGAGTACGCTTACGCCAAGCAAAATAATATGTCACATGCTGCATTGAAAAATGCGGCTGGCAACTTCGTGCAGCCATCTGCTGAGACCTTTGCAGCAGCAGGTGATATCGACTGGTCACAGCAAGCAGGCTTTTATAAAGTCATCACCAACTCTGAGACTGAGCAAGCATGGCCAATCGCAGCGGCGACCTTTATCTTAGTGCATAAGCAGCCAGAGAATCCGCAGCAAGTGGCTGGCGTGTTGAACTTCTTCGATTGGGCTTACACTCAAGGCGATGATAGTGCCATGGCGCTTGATTATGTTCCTTTCTCTGATACCGCCGTTGCGCTCTTTAAAGCGCAGTGGAATGAAGTCAAAGGCAGCGATGGTCAACCCGTCTACAAACCAGCTCAATAGTTTTTAAAAACCCGGTAATGATTCTCGAATTACCCTCTTAAACAATTATTCTCCGGTAGTTGTTTAAGAGGTTTTATCACAGTAAATTTATAAGTAGAGCCGACAATGCATATCGATAGCGCTACTTAATAAGATTTAGTTTGCTGTGATAAGACCTGATTAATTTTTTTGAATCTTTTGATTTAACCCTATTTAATGCTGAGACACTTATGAATGACCTAAGGTCCCAACTGGCTAAACAAAAACGTTACGACGCGCTATTCGTCAATGCAACTAAGGCTTTTGCCATCCTCGTTCTCTTATCATTGGGCGGCATTTTAGTCTCTTTAATCATTGGAGCTTGGCCAAGTATTCAAACATTTGGTCTCGGCTTTTATACCAGTAATAACTGGGATACGGTTGCCAATGAGTACGGTGCGTTAGCGCCTATATATGGCACGCTGGTCACTTCGTTTATCGCTATTTTAATTGCCGTGCCAGTCAGCTTTGGTATCGCGATATTTTTGACTGAGATGTGCCCAAACTTCTTAAAAAAGCCCCTCGGTATCGCTATTGAGCTACTGGCAGGTATCCCCTCTATCATTTACGGTATGTGGGGTTTGTTTGTATTTGCGCCTTTTTTTGGCGATCACATTCAGCCGTGGTTTATTGAACACGTCGGTCCACTGCCTATCATCGGTAAGCTATTTACGGGTGCGCCAATGGGACTCGGCATGTTTACCGCTTCACTCGTACTTGCCATCATGATTATTCCTTTTATCGCGGCCACCATGCGTGATGTCTTTTCCGTGGTACCGGATTTATTAAAAGAATCGGCTTATGGCATGGGTGCGACGACATGGGAAGTCATGTTTAAGATTATCTTGCCCTATACCAAAGCTGGTGTCGTTGGTGGTGTCATCTTAGGACTGGGTCGTGCCCTTGGCGAGACCATGGCCGTGACATTCCTCATCGGCAACGCCTTTAATATCAGTCCCAGTCTATTTACTTCTGGGGTTACCATTACCTCAGCCCTTGCCAATGAATTTGCAGAAGCCTCTAGTGAGCTACATCTGGCGTCGTTATTACATTTAGGCTTAATCCTATTTGTCATCACTTTCATTGTGCTGTCTTTGGCTAAACTCATGCTTATGCGCATGGATCAAAAAGCAGGCAATCGATAGCAGTTCGATTTCCTCGGTAAATTTCGATGGTTATTGGTATTGATAAAAATATGGGAAACAAGTTCTATGCCTTCTAACAACGCGACTAATGCAAACAGCGCAATCGACGCAATCAATAATGGCTTACCTATTAAAAACAGTTTTGAAGGTCGTTATAACAAGCGCCTTTATAACAAACGGCGCTGGGCCAACAAGCTTGGTTTAGGCTTCGCGATGTCAGCGATGTTTTTTGGCTTATTTTGGTTGTTTTGGATTTTATTTACGCTCTTCGTTGAAGGTTTCCAAGGCATGGTGCAAATGCCTATTTTTACCGCCGACACCCCACCTCCTATGAGTGCAGGCGGTTTACGCAACGCCATTGTCGGTTCAGTCATGTTGGCGTTTTCAGGATTGTTTATCGGCGCGCCTATTGGTTTGATGACAGGGATTTATTTGTCTGAGTTTTCTCAGGGCAGCATGCTTGGCAAAGTGACGCGCTTCTTAAACGATATTTTGCTCTCCGCACCATCGATTGTCATTGGTCTCTTTATTTACGCCTTGATGGTAAAAGGCCAAAGCTTTTCTGGTTGGGCCGGTGCACTGGCATTGGCACTAATTGTCATTCCTGTAGTCGTGCGTACGACTGAAAACATGCTTAATTTAGTGCCCAATAATATTCGTGAAGCTGCTTATGCACTGGGTACACCGAAGTGGAAGATGGTAACGCAAGTCACTATTAAAGCGGCTCGAGCGGGACTTACCACAGGCGTATTGTTGGCCTTTGCCAGAATCACCGGTGAGACTGCGCCGTTACTATTTACGGCATTGAATAATCAATACTTTAGTACCGATATGAGCCAGCCAATTGCTAACTTGCCTAATACCATCTATCAGTTTGCTATGAGCCCTTATGACAATTGGCATGCACTCGCATGGGCAGCGGCACTGCTTATTACTGCTTCGGTATTGGTATTAAATGTCTTAGCAAGATTCATTGGCAGTCGAGGTCAAACCAAATAGCAGTCAGAGTAAATAAAGCCTGCCGCCAAATCACCTTACATATAGCATTTACTTAAATTTATATTCATTAAGCTAGGTTGGATAAATTATGAATAACGTCATAAGCAAAATCCGTACAACAACTAATACTAACAACTTTAATACGCCAAAAGGCAATCTATTAAATAGACCGATGTCGACAGCAGCGCAAATGCAGCAACCAGATGCGTCAAACTTAAATAAGCAAACACTGCATGATATTCCTAAAAACATGCCTGCAGCTAAAATGCAGATTCGAGATTTGAGTTTTTATTATGGTGATTTTCAGGCACTAAAAAACATCAATATCGACATTCCTGATAAAAAAGTGACTGCCTTTATCGGCCCCTCAGGTTGCGGAAAATCGACCCTGTTACGTACTTTCAATCGTATGTATGACTTATACCCAGGCATGCGTGCAGAAGGCAATATCAATCTTGATGGCAAAAACATCTTAGGTAAAGACGTCGATGTCAACTTGCTACGCGCGCAGGTCGGTATGGTCTTTCAGAAGCCAACCCCGTTCCCAATGTCCATCTATGACAATGTCGCCTTTGGTGTGCGTCTCTATGAAAAGCTAAGCAAAGCTGAGCTGGATAATCGTGTGGAATGGGCGCTAAAAAAATCGGCATTATGGCCAGAAGTAAAAGACAAGCTAAAAGCGTCAGGCTTATCTTTATCAGGCGGACAGCAGCAACGATTGTGTATCGCCCGTAGTGTCGCTACCAAGCCTGAAGTACTGTTGCTCGATGAACCAACCTCTGCATTGGATCCTATCTCAACGGGTGCAATCGAAGATTTGATAGAAGATTTAAAAAATGACTACACCATTGCCATCGTCACCCATAACATGCAGCAGGCGGCGCGAGTGTCAGACTATACGGTCTATATGTATTTGGGCGACATGATTGAGATGGGCGAGACGGATCAAGTATTTACCACGCCTACGCAAAAAGCGACGGAAGATTATATTACGGGTCGTTATGGTTAACGTTGAGATTTGCATTAAAATTCAGCAAATTAAAAATATATCACGCCATTAAAATACGGATTTCAGGGAATACCTCTCATGCAAAGTGACAAGCATATCTCTAAAAGTTTTGATCAAGATCTGGATGAAGCCATTCGCTTATTTTTATACATGGGTGATAGCGCTGCCAACCAAGTCGCCAAAGCCATCCACGCCCTCATTGATAAAGATGAAACGCTGGCACAAGAAGTCATCGATATGGACTTTGATATCAATCGGATGGAAGTTGAGCTTGATGAGCATATTTTATTATTGGTCGCCAAACGCCAGCCAGCTGCCAGTGATTTACGCTTGGTCATGTCCATTAGTAAAGGCGTGGTTGACTTAGAGCGTATCGGCGATGAAGCAGTCAAAATTGCCCAAATGGCAAACAAAATTGCAGCACAAGGCAAGTCATCATATGGTTACGCTGAAGTCCAGCATCTCAGCAATCAAGTTCGTCTCATGCTACATAATGCGCTAGAAGCCTTTAGCCAGTCCAATGCGGAGCAAGCGTTTGAAGTCATGCGTAATGATGGTTTGGTCAATGATGAATACCAATCGGCGATTCGCGCTTTGATGACTTATATCATGGAGGACTCGCGGCACGTCTCAAAGGTCATTAATATCATGTGGGTATTGCGCGCGCTTGAGCGTATTGGTGATCATGCACAGAACGTCGCCGAACTAGTTATTAACTATATTAGTGGGCAAGATGTACGCCATTCAGACTATGCGCTGGTCGAAAAAGCCGTGCAAGAAGCCAATGATAGAATAGCGGCACGTCAAGTCAGTACAACATCAGCCACCATGTCGATAACTGACTGTGAATCGTCAAATAATGGCGAAGGCTGACAAAATAGACACAGCTTGTTGTAAGATATGCCTCGCATTGTTACCCTGATGAATTATTAGTACCGTTGAGGAATATTATGAAAAAACTACTGGCTGTAACTCCTATTATTTTGTTATTAGCAGCATGCGCGACTAACGCACCAATGAATAATAGTAATAACACGCAAGCACAGAAAGCTCAAACTTTTACCTGTGACGATAACGCTAAAGTGGCTGCCGCTTATTCAGCGAACGGTAAAGTTGCTAACTTAAGCTTGACCCTGCCTAAGCTTGGCTTACGCAATAAAAGAGTTTATCTTAAACAAGCAGTATCAGGTTCTGGTGCTCGTTATATTAAGGAATCAAGCTCTAAAGCTAGCTACGAATGGCAGACTAAAGCTAATGATGGCGTCCTGAGTATTCGCTCAGTAAACGATCGCAAATACAGTGTTACTTGCCGACTATAAGAGCAGCAACACCCCTTTTTGAACAGTACCCCTTTTTAAGCAATATCTTCTTCTAAGTAAACCCTCTTCCTATTATTAGGAAGATCTAACAAAAAGTGCCAGTCATTGAAATGACTGGCACTTTTTTATTAAAAGACACTGTTATTAATAATTACTATTCTCAAGCTGGTGGCGTACCTTCGGCGTTGGATACGACAGTATCAATCTGTATCAAAGCATCCATAGGAATAGCGGCGACGCCAATCACTGTTCTAGCTGGCAAGTCGCTATTGAAGAAGGTCTTATAAATATCATTTACCACATCGATATCCGTGATGTCTTTAAGTTGGATAGTCATTTTCACCACATCATCCATAACATGGTCGATACTTTCTACAATAGCTTTGATATTTTCTAAGCACTGTTTGGTCTGCGCTTTGATATCGCCATCGATTAGCTTGCCTGTTTCAGGATTGATAGGTAATTGACCTGAGAGATGGTTGTAATGAGAGAACGCCACCGTTTGTGTTGATAGCGGGTTCTTCGGCGCTTTATCCGTATTGTTAGCCTTGATAGTGATGCCATGTTTATCTTCAGTGGCTTGTGGCGGTGTGCCATTTCCATGAGACACGATAGCATCAATCTGTACTAAAGCATCCAGCTGTAAATCTGACGCTACAACTATCGTGAGGGCAGGTAAATAGGCCGCGCTTCCATCACTGGTTGACTCTGGAAAGAATTCTTTATAAACGTCATTTACTACGTCCACATCGGCAAGATTTTTTAAAAAGATATTTACTTTGACAATTTCATGGAGAGGAACGTCGATACTTTCTAAAATTGCTTCGATGTTTTGTAGGCATTGCTGTGTCTGCTCTTTGACACCACCAGCGACCAGCTCACCAGTTTCAATATCTACAGGCAGTTGCGCTGAGATATTATTGTAATGAGAAAAAGCGACCGTATGCGGCGATACTGAATCCTTTGGTACTTTTTCATTGTTTTTTGGCACTTTTACCAGCTCAACGGGTGCTTGCGGATAAGTACCTTCACCGTTTGAGATAACCGCGTCCATTTGTACTAGAGCATTTTCCATGGGTAGCGCTGCTACTGCTATGACCGTCCGTGTCGGCAAATAGCCTTGAAAAAATGCGGGATAAATCGTATCTATTTCTTTAATATCAGCGATATCTTTTAAAAATATATTAATTTTGATTACATCATTCATGTCATGATCGATGCTTTCTACAATAGTTTTGATATTTTTTAGGCACTGTGCTGCCTGCACTTTTATATCATTCGCGACTAATTCACCGGTGGTAATATTGACAGGTAATTGCGCTGAAATATAGTTGTAATGTGAAAAAGCAACGGTTTGTGTAGATAGTAAATTTTGCGGGGCAATGTCCGTGTTTCTTGATACTTTTAGGATAGTGTCATTAATAGTGTCATTAGTAGTGTCGTTCATATCGGTATTCCCTATTTGATATGTGTTTTTATATAAGTCTCAGTTTGATGAAGTTTTATCGTGTTCTATAAAAAGCTGGTTGTGGAATAAGACGAGAAAATTAAACTCAAAAAGCCGCAAGAAATCTGTGCGGCTTTTTAGATTTATCATGATAACTGGGTTGCAGCACTAATAGAGATTAGCTAGTGAAGATTAGCCAGCAGCCAATACTCCACCAATGATAGCAACCACGCCGCCTAATGCACGGGTAATACGGTTATCGGCTTTAAGCATCATGGTACCTAGACCGCGACCAATAAAGGTAATGGCTAAGGTTGCGACAACGAAGCCGGCCATATAAAGCAGTAAACTTGAACCTTGGGTCATCTCAGTTCCGTGAGCATAACCGTGGGCGACCATAAACAGCGCAACCAAAGTGCCGCCAACAGCAGTCGGCAGTTTTGCAAGCGTCGCGATTAACACACCGACTAGCAATACTGACATGGCGATGCCTGTCTCTATCCCAGCCAAACTGATACCAGCCCAAGCAAGGCCTGCGCCCGCTATCATGCCACCGACGACAAATAAAGGCGTGCCAAGTTTCATCGTGGTGTTTTGGCGGATACTCCAAAAACCAATCGCACCCATGGCTAATAAGTGGTCAAGACCCATTAATGGATGCAATAATCCGCTAAGAAAACCATTGCTCACATGCTCGCCATGCCCAGGGTGGGCAACGGCTAAAGTGGCCGTCAGCATCAGCCCGATGGTCATTAATAGCTTCGCCACTGGCAACTTAGTCATTTTATTCATGGTGTTCTCCCTCTGTTCTTTTTGTTTATTATTAACTGGTATATAACTGTTTTTTATATCTTACTTGTACTATAAAGGCGTTTAAGCACTGATAGTTAAGCACTGATAGTTAAGCATTAATAATTAAGCACTTATTCTTAAGCATCAGCGCTTAGCTTTCCAGGACGACGCTCAGGCAACATACCCTGCTTTAAAATAAAGCTAATGATTTCTTCTACGCCCACACCGTCATACAAGTTGGTGAATATAAACGGACGCTCGCCGCGCATTTTTTTCGAGTCACGTTCCATCACATCTAGTGAAGCGTGTACATATTCAGCGATGTCAATTTTATTGATGATCAATAGGTCTGACTTAGTAATGCCCGGGCCGCCTTTACGAGGGATTTTATCGCCAGCAGCGACGTCGATGACGTATAGAGTTAAATCAGAAAGCTCTGGGCTAAAAGTAGCCGCTAAATTATCGCCGCCAGACTCTACTAACACCAGCTCTAGATTAGGATGACGCGTTTGCAAATCATCAATTGCAGCAAGATTCATAGAAGCATCTTCGCGGATAGCCGTATGCGGACAACCACCCGTTTCCACGCCAAGAATACGGTCAGCAGGCAAGGCGTCGTGCTTAAGTAAAAAGTCAGCATCTTCACGGGTGTAGATGTCGTTGGTGACCACGGCAATGTCATAGTGATCTTTTAGGGCGCTACATAACTGGCGCAATAAGGCCGTTTTGCCAGAACCAACTGGCCCACCGACACCTATTCTTAAACAATGTTTCATGGCTATCTTTCCTTATATATTAGTCGAAATGTATTAGTTAAAGCTGTTATAAAATCGAAGCTGCTATAAAATTAAAGCGATCGTAAAATAGAAACGGTTGCAAAATAAAAACGATCAGCTTCTGAATAATCTCGAATATTGGGTTTCATGTTGAGCACTACCGAGTGCTAACCCCGGTAAAATCGGACCTAACTGCTCATCAGTTAATGCCAGCGCAGTATCAATGGCAGCGACCAGTTGCGGGCGCAATTGCTCGTTCAAACGTTGCGCAGCGGTATGACCTAATGGCATTGCTTTACAGGCCACGGCCAGTTGGTTTTCCAGCCAGCCCCAAGCAAAGCCTAGTAAGCTCTGGCGTACAGGCACTTGTCGTTGATGGGCAGTCCAAGCAAAAACGGTCACATAACCTGGCTCTTCTGGTAGCTTGGCATGACCTAAGGCTGTCTGCGGTTGCAACTCTAAACTATTGAGCAAACGCATCAATGCTTGACCCAATCGTGTGTCTTCATCGCTGAGCTCAGCGGTCTCACGATTGGCGTGTATCCAGTCGTTCCAAAAGGCAAGACCCTCACTGTCACCATTCTCCCAGCAGGTTTGCAAACGTGCCAGTACTGGTAATTCGCAGCGCGACATACCATCGTCAAGTACGCCCTCTAACCACTCGCCAAGCTGTGCCTCATTACATACCCAACCTAGCTCAAATGCACTCTCTAGGCCCTGCGACCAAGCGAATGCACCAATTGGCAATGCAGGGCTAATCAGCTGCATCAGTCCCAGCAGCGCCAAATCGCTGGTTGCGTTTGGCTGTACGTCAGTGTGCATGGTTATGGTTGTCATTATGGGAATGTCCATGGGCATGATTGTGTTCGTGAGAGTGATCATTTGCATGTTCGTGTGCGTGCTCATGGGCATGAAAGTGTTCACGGCCAGCTTGCGCATAAGCACCAGATTCAGGGTCGAATGGCGCCTGGTGATGACTCAAGGTTGCCCCCAGCAGCACTGCCAATTCTTCTAACACATGATCTGGCGGGAACCGTACCCAATGACGCCCATCTGCATCACTACCAAGGGCGAGCGATACATGACGATTACCTAAGTGATAGCCGAGTCGTCCCAATGCCAAACCGCCCTCAACATAAGCGGTAGTGACTGGCTCATCAGCGGCGCATACTTGGATGATCTCGCCACTACTCGCTTGTAGTAAATCACCATGACGCAGTACCGGACCACGATCAAGGAACAAGCCGACATCAAGGCCGCTATCAGTCACCGCTTTTAGGCGGCCACGTATGCGCAGCTCATAAGGTAAAGTCAGGGTGTCGTGTACATCGGCCTGAGTGCTGCCGTCGATTCTCTTTATTAATTCAAGCATGTTGATATCCTTACAAGCGCTCTAAAACAAATGGTAACGTTGGGCTAATGGTAATTCTGACAGTGGCTCACAAGTTAATAACACGCCATCTGCGCGAACTTCATAAGTTTGTGGATCTACTGTCAGCTCTGGGCAGGCGTCATTGAGCTTCATATCACTCTTACGCATTTGACGGACGTTTTTACATGCCACCAGCCTGCTCTTTAGACCAAGTCTTTCTTCTAATCCGGTATTCATAGCTGCTTGACTAACAAAAGTAATTCGAGTTGCGGCAGCGGCACGACCAAGCGCACCAAACATACGGCGATAATGCACAGGTTGCGGCGTAGAAATAGCCGCATTGGGATCACCCATAGCAGCGCCAGCTATCATGCCACCCTTGAGAATAATTGATGGCTTAACGCCAAAGAAGCCCGGCTTCCACAATACGAGATCTGCCAATTTATCCACTTCAACAGAACCGACTTCATGGCCAACGCCATGAGTGATGGCTGGATTAATAGTGTATTTGGCAATGTAGCGCTTCACGCGGAAGTTGTCCGTACCGCGTTCCTCATCTTCTGGTAACAGACCACGTTGCAGGCGCATTTTGTGCGCAGTTTGCCAAGTACGGCACACTACTTCGCCAATACGACCCATCGCTTGCGAATCAGACGAAATCATCGAAATCACACCCATATCATGCAGGATGTCTTCAGCAGCAATAGTCTCACGACGGATACGCGAATCGGCAAAGGCAACATCTTCTGGAATACTGGGATCTAGATTATGGCATTCCATCAACATATCGAGATGCTCATCAACGGTATTAATCGTATAAGGGCGTGTCGGATTGGTAGATGATGGCAAGACGTTGGGCAAGCTACAAGCGACGATAATATCAGGCGCATGACCACCGCCCGCACCTTCAGTGTGGTAGGTATGGATACAGCGGTCTTTGAACGCCGCTACCGTATCTTCTACAAAGCCAGACTCATTCAAGCTATCGGCATGAATGGCAATCTGTATATCATAGCGATCGGCCACATCCAAAGCATTGCTGATAGAGGCTGGTGTCGCGCCCCAATCTTCATGGATTTTTAGACTCATCGCCCCAGCTTCTACTTGTTGTATCAGCGCTTCAGGAGTACTGGCACTACCTTTCCCAAGAAAACCAATATTAATGGGTAAGTCATCCACAGCCTGCATCATCTTGCCTAGATGCCAAGGGCCGGGCGTATGGGTAGTTGCGATTGAGCCAGTCGCTGGTCCCGTACCGCCGCCAATCATAGTCGTCAAGCCACTCATTAATGCTTCGTCAACCTGCTGCGGACAAATATAATGCACGTGCGTATCCACACCGCCCGCCGTCAAAATCTGACCTTCACCCGCTATAATTTCGGTACCAGGGCCAATGACAATATCGACATCAGGTTGGGTATCAGGGTTACCAGCTTTTCCGATAGCAGCGATGCGGCCATTTTTTAGACCCACATCGGCCTTCACGATACCCCACCAGTCGATAATGACAGCATTGGTAATGACAGTATCCATCACGGTCTCGTCGCAGCGCTGACTTTGACCCATACCATCACGAATCACCTTGCCACCACCGAACATGACCTCTTCACCATAATGCGTGTAGTCTTTTTCTATCTCGATCCACAGCTCAGTATCGCCTAAACGAATTCTATCGCCGGTCGTTGGACCATACATATCTGCATAAGCTTGGCGAGTAATTTTCATGAGTTCGCTCCTGAGTCTGAGTTTTGGTTCTGACCCTGATCCTGACCTTGATCTAAGGGACCCATTACTTCACCACGGAAACCATAAATATGGCGTAAACCTGAAAAAGGAATTAGGGGTACATCACGGTGTTGACCCGGCTCAAAACGTATCGCCATACCTGCCGCAATCGCTAAGCGGTGCCCATAAGCTTTTTTACGGTCAAAGTCTAAGGCCGCGTTGGTCTCGGCAAAGTGATAGTGAGAGCCGACTTGGATAGGACGGTCACCCGTGTTTGCGACATTGATAGTGATAGGTTCACGATCGACACATAACTCAATGTCATCGCTCTTTAGCTGATATTCACCAGGAATCATAGCAAGTCTCCTCAGACAATAGGGTTATGAACGGTCACAAGCTTCGTGCCGTCGGGAAAGGTTGCCTCAACTTGCAGGCTTTCAATCATCTCAGCGATGCCATCCATGACGTCATCTCGAGTAAGAATTTCGCGGCCCGCACTCATCATATCTGCCACGGTACGGCCTTCACGCGCACCCTCCATAATGGCGCAACTGATCAGCGCTATTGCTTCAGGATAATTCAGTTTGAGGCCTTTAGCCTTACGGCGCTCAGCAAGCAGCCCTGCGGTAAACAATAGCAACTTATCTTTATCTCTTGGCGTTAATTCCATCGCTGACTCCTTCTTATATTATGGTTATCGTTTTATTGGAAGCCTATGCCATTAGCAGGCTTATGTTATTAATTATTAGTTGCTAGTTATTAGTTGCTAGTTATCAATAAATAGACAGATAGAATCGTTTGTCAGCACTTAAGCAAAAGCTCAGTCACCAATCGTTAAGTCAACCAAATTCGTGGTGTGATGGCTTTGTGTCCGGTCAATCGCGGACGCAGTACTTCTCGCGCTTGCTGGAATATATCCCAAGCTTCGTTACGCTCAACGCCTAAATAGCGTAGCAGCAATACGCCGCGACGATAGGTAACTGCCCAATGATTGGCAGCGGGTATATGCTCACGTAGTGCAGTGATGACCTCTAGCGGATCGTCCAATCCAACCGCCCATAATGTCGCATGGACGGTGGCACCGCCCTGCCCCCACATGCCAGCAAATCTTGGATGATCTGGGTCTATGCATTGGCGTTCTATCCATAACGGGCGGCCATTACGGGTGAGATGAAAGCGCTGTTCGAGACGGCCACTGACGAAAGGTAGCTTGCTGGCAGGACGGCCAAGACCGAGAATCTCCCACCCCAAGCACTTGGCGTTGTCTTCTAAATCAATGATGATGGTCTGCTCACCACGAGAGCCGTTAAAAGCCAGCGTTTCTTGTGGTAGCCATTCTAAAGTAGCGTCATTAGCAATTTTTAGATGGGTATGCTGGTTCCAAGCAACGCCATTACTGTCGGCTTTATAAAGCTTATTGGCAGCAGGCGTCGTTAACAAAGTATGGGCGTTTGCCGCCACAGTGACATCTATATTGAGTGCATCGCCACTAGCAATACCACCAGGCGGATGCAGCAGATAAACGTGACAGCAACCATCGCGACCTTCAGGATAGAACGGTCTTTGGACACGCAAGGGACCATAATGGCGGGCTATATTCATGCGGGTAATGCTAGTCTCAGCTTCAGCGTGAGCACCAAATCCCAACGTTAAAAATGCCGCCCAATGACGGTTGGCATCAAATTGATGTCCTGAGTCTGTAGCAGTCTGTTGTGTTGTAGTTCTATTAGATAAAGTCGTCATTCCGTCGAACACCTTTTTATAGGCCCAGCGCGACACACATCGCTGAATCGTTAGTCAATCGTCCTGTTAGACAGGCAATTAACTTAAAATAGCAAAATATTCACGTGCGCGGGTGAGGTCAGGTTGACAATACTGGCTTATAGTTGATTCAATTTAAAAGAGAGTCAAGGCAACCGAGTGCAGATGGTTATGTGATACTTCAAGCGAGGTTAACGCTGTTACTCTTTTATAGGGGATTGAATACATTAGCCGTCAATGAATGTCAATATATGGGCATTAACTGCCTAGAAATTGTAATACTAATTAGTACAGGTAGATTCGATTAAATGTCAGGGTAGTAGATTATATCCCTTGATATGAATATTGGTTTTGGTCACTCAGGACTTGAAAAGAACACTTATGAGAAAACACCTATACTCTACAACTCTTATAGGTTATTAACCAAGGCTTGTCAAGATAATAATCGGAATTTAGCGAAGGGCAAACTATGGTTGAATCTAAGTATTATCAGACTTTTAGCTTAATATCATTAGCCAAATCACAGCTCTCGCCAATGTAACCACAAGCGTGTGTCCAACTCAAACTGATGATAATCTGGCTCCATGTGACAGCACAATTGATAAAAAGCCTTATTATGCTCATGCTCTTTAAAATGTGCCAATTCATGCACGACAATCATGCGTAAAAACTCAGGTGGTGCTTCCTGAAACAAGCTCGCCACCGTAATACTGTTATGCGATTTTAGCTTACTGCCTTGTACACGAGACTGGGTAGTATGAATGCCCAGTGCATGCTTGAGGACTTTTAACTTGCTACTGTAACTGACGTTCGATAACTGACCAATCTTGCGCATAGATTGGTTTTTTATATCATTTATGTATTGATAAAGTGCTTTATCGCTTTGTACTTGGTGCTGATTAGGGTACTTGTTTTCTAGGTACTCTCCTAGCCTACCATCACTAATGAGCAGTGCCGCTTGGGTTTGAATTTGCTCAGAGTAATGAGCGATGTACTTGAGTGTGGTCACAAATTTATCCTTTGCTTATATAGTCAAATTACCTTAAAAATGCTACGGTAATGCTGGTATAATTTTTTTGCAGCCTCTGTCTGCGTAGGCACAGCAAGCAAGAAAAACTTATACCAGCAGTACGTGATATATCGATATTAATTTTCACTAACTAGACTTTAGAACTTGTCTGTATAGATTTTACTCTATCCCTATTTATTTTTTTCAATAAAAAACCCCATAAGCTGCATTTAACTTATGGGGTCACCTCTTACGATATTTTTATTTGAACATTTAAAACCTATTACTTAATATCATTGTCACGCAATATTATAGCGTTTGATAAATTCATTAACGCTCTAAATGTAGATACTGCAAATGGCGCTCGTACTGATTTAAGATATCGACCAGCACTTGCTCTTTGGAGTAGCCAACCAAATCGTACTCTTGCGAGCCATCACTTAAGAACACTTCAGCACGATAATAGTATTCTGCGTGCTTGGTTGAGGTATTGAGCGTGAAATTAGGACGCTCAGCTTTGATCAAATTAACTTCATAAATAAAGTCATCTTCATCACCATGTCCAACTCGTAATTTTAGACCATCTATTTGACCGCTACTCTCATCCATGCCTTCATCTATATCTTGCCCGATATGTGCAGGGTTACGGATATCCAAAGACGTTTTTAGACCGCCAGCTTTAAGTTCATTTTCAACTTCAGTCATTGCAGGTCTTACCACATTTTGCAAAAACCGTTCAACTTGCGCATGTCCAGGGAAGCTAACAATACGTTGTAAACGCGCTTTCCAGCTCTTACCGCTATCAAGCACGTTTGCGGTGCCAACAGTACTGGCTTTACGTTTATTGCCCTCTTCTTTTAATGACTTCCACATAGCCATCATATAGAGCACAAGGATAAGTGAGAAAGGCAAGCCGGCTATCACAGATACTGACTGTAATGACGCAAAGCCACCAGCGAACAGTAGACCCAAAGTAATCAAACCCGTTGCCGCTGCCCAAAACAGACGCAACCAAACTGGTGCGTCGGTATCATTGGTCATGCCTCTTGAGCTTAGGTTCGCCAATACTAAAGCACCTGAGTCAGCTGAAGTCACAAAGAATACTAGCCCGATAACCACGCCAGCGAACGACAAAACATCACTGTAAGGAAAATACTCAAACAAGGCAAACATGCCCATCGCCGCATCATTAACAGCGATTTCACCAAGCTCGGTTGCCCCATTGGCGACCAAGTCTATCGCTGAATTACCAAAGATAGAGAACCATGCAAAAATGAAACCAAGTGGGATAAACATCACGCCGAACACAAACTCACGCAGGGTACGACCACGGCTAATACGCGCGATAAACAAGCCTACAAAAGGTGCCCAAGCGACCCACCATGCCCAGAAAAATATCGTCCAGCCTGATTTCCAATCGGCACCAGCAGTACCGTCATAGGCATACACATCAAAGGTTTTGTAGATAATGGTTTGGAAGTATTGACCAATACTTTGGGTAAAGGTATTGAGCAAATAAACTGTATTACCCATCACTAATATCGCGATTAATAGCAATATCGAAGAGAGCATGTTGAATTCGGATAAACGGCGTACGCCTTTTTCAACACCAGTCATCGCAGAGATAGCTGCGGCAGCAACCACGCCCACAATGATGAAAGTCTGCACCATTTTACTGGATTCAATACCAAAGACATGGGTCAATCCAGCATTGGCCTGTAATACCCCAATGCCTAAGCTGGTCGCAATACCCATCAGCGTACAGACGACACCAAAGGTATCAATACCATCACCAAGCCAGCCCTTAATTAATCGCTCGCCAAAGATAGGTGTCAACGGTGAACGCAAAGCTAATGGCATGTTTTTACGATAAGCAAAGTACGCCAATGCCATCCCGATTAGCGCATAAATGCCCCAGCCATGTAGACCCCAATGTAAAAAGGTCTGAGCAAGTGCTTCACGCATGGCCGCCTCACTGGCAGGCTCGAGCCCAGTATGCGGCGTTAGATAATGCATCAACGGCTCAGACGCACCAAAGAACAATAAATCAATGCCGATACCAGCAGAGAACAGCATCGCGGCCCACGCTAAAAAGGGAAACTGAGCTTTTTCATGATCTTGACCAAGCTTGATATCACCATACTTGGAGAAGCCAACAAATAATGCAAATATACTATAAGCGGCAACTACCAACATGTAATACCAGCCAAAACTCTCTGATACCCATGCCATACTTGAGCTTAATAATGCCTCACTATAATCTGGAAACGCAATCGTCCAGATGATTAATAAAATAGAAATAATAGCTGAACCTAAAAAAACCGTCTTATTTAGAGTCAGGGGTTTCGTCGCATCTTTTGATGGCGAGCTGTACATAAAAGACCTCAATAGGTAAATTAAACAGGGTCTGATATTGCTTTGTCCGTCATAACCTTATGACTGATAACCGCATGACATATAAATAACCGCATGACGCACAAAGCAGTACCAATGAATAAAATTTGCTACCTTTAAACTGTTAGAAAAATAGCAAAGCAAACGATAAACAGAGGCAGCTATAAAGGCTTCATCTGCTTAACATGAGCGCTGATAAAAAAGACCTTTACTGTGAAAGGCCTTCTTACTTGAAATCGTCTTATATTATTTATTATCCAATAGCTTATACAGTCGTTTATCCAACAGAACTATAATCGCGCATCGGCTCCGCTCTGAGCGGTGCGCCATTGGCGACATAATAGTCTGCCGTTGAGCGTGGCAGCTGCACACCGCGCATTTTATCAACGATTTTTTCGGCGAGCATAATCGTAGTCGCGTTAAGATTACCACTAATTATATTTGGCATGATAGACGCATCAACGACTCGCAAGCCACTAATACCGTGCACTAGCCCTTCTCCATTGACCACCGAATCATTACCTTCGCCCATTGGACAAGTACAAGAAGGATGATAAGCCGTCTCACTGTGGTTACGTACATATTCATCCAACTGAGCATCGGTCACCAAATCATCGGTCGGCGCAATAGCACGTCCACGATAAGGATCAAGCGCTGGCTGATGCATAATCTCACGAGTGATACGCATGGCAGCGCGGAACTCTTGCCAGTCTTGATCATGAGACATATAGTTAAATAAGATACTTGGATGCGCGCTTGGGTCTTTTGAGGTTAGCTTGACACGGCCACGACTTGGCGAGCGTAATGAGCCGACGTGTGCTTGGAAACTATGAGAGTTCACCGCACTGCGGCCATCATAACGCACCGCTAACGGCAGGAAATGATACTGGATATTAGGATGGGTAAACTTCTCATCGGTACGGATAAAGCCGCCACCTTCAAATTGGTTTGATGCACCAAGTCCTGTCCCCATAAACAACCATTCAGCACCAATCGCTGGCTTATTCCACCATTTATTGGCAGGCGCAATTGAGACTGGTAGCTTACATTCGTACTGCATATACAGCTCTAAATGGTCTTGTAGATTACTTCCCACGCCCGGCAAATCTAAAACCTCAGTCACGCCTACATCTTTAAGCCATTGACCAGGACCAATACCTGAACGCTGCAACAGTTGCGGTGAAGCAATCGCGCCCGATGAGACAATCACTTCACGAGACGCGTAGAATTTTTTGGTTTGACCTTGGTGTTCTACTTTGACACCGACAGCGCGTTTGCCATCAAAGAGAATCACATCAGTCAATGCGCCAGTCAAAATGGTGATATTGCTACGCGGTTTGGCACGGTCAAGATAACCACGCGCCGTTGATGCGCGGCGACCATTAGGTGTCACAAAGCGATCCATTGGCCCAAATCCTTCTTGCTGATAACCATTTAGATCATCCGTGCTTGGATAGCCAGCTTGCACGCCCGCTTCAATCATCGCTTCAAACAGCGGATTGACTCCAGGCTTTGAAGTGGTCATCTCAACCGGACCACCCACGCCATGATAATCGTTTTCGCCAGCGTCGCAGTTTTCTAGCTTTTTAAAGTAAGGCAGACAGTCTGAATAAGTCCAATCTTCTAAGCCTTTGATTTTCGCCCAATCGTCAAAATCGAGCGCATTGCCACGGATATAGCACATACCGTTAATCAACGATGAGCCACCAAGCCCTTTACCGCGACCGCAGTCCATCACGCGATTATTCATATTCGGCTCGGGATCGGTTTTGTATCCCCAGTTATAAGTGGTGCCTTGCAACGGCATCGCGAGCGCCGCTGGCATCTGGGTGCGAAAGTCTAAGCGATGGTCTGGACGACCCGCCTCTAACAGCAACACCTTAATGTTGGCATCTTCGGTCAAGCGCGTGGCCAGCACGTTTCCTGCTGAGCCTGCACCAACAATGATGTAGTCATACTCAGGTGTGATTGTTGTCATAAAATGCTCCATAATATTGAAAATAAATCATTTAATATCAGTAAGATTGAATCAAAAGGACAAATTAGCCCAAATGAATCAATCTTACTGATTAAGAATCTTCTCAATACAAATTATTAAAATACAGACTCAAACGCGCCCAACTCTACTTGAATAGATTTGGTCTGTGTATAGTGCTCAAGAGCTTCAATACCATTCTCACGGCCAATACCCGAATGCTTATAACCACCAACTGGCATTTGCGCAGGTGATTCACCCCAAGTATTTAACCAGCAAATACCGGCTTCAATCTGACCAATCACTCGATGTGCGCGAGTCAAATCAGCGGTTACCACCCCTGCTGCCAAGCCGTACTCGGTATCATTGGCACGGCGAATGACTTCTTCTTCGGTCTCATAAGTCAATATCGACATCACTGGGCCAAAGATTTCCTCACGTACGATAGTCATATCATCGCTGCAATCCGTAAACACAGTCGGTGCGACAAACGCACCGTTGGCAAGTTCGCCTGAGGTGATACGTTCGCCGCCAGTTAATAGACGCGCGCCACCCTTTTTACCTTGCTCGATATAGCCAAGTACTCTTTCCATATGCGTAAAGCTGACCATTGGACCCATATTGATATTTTCATCCATTGGATCGCCCAATTTGATACGCTCAACACGCGTTAAGATAGCCTCTTCAAACTTGGCTTGTAGCGCTTTAGGGATAAACACACGCGTGCCATTGGTACAAACCTGACCGCTGCTATAGAAGTTCGCCATCATGGCGATATCAGCAGCGGTATCGATATCGGCATCTTCAAATATAATCAATGGCGACTTACCACCAAGCTCTAAGGTCACGTCTTTAAGAGACGATGATGCTGCACTCGACATGACTTTTTTACCAGTCGGAACGCCGCCAGTAAACGATACTTTGGCGATATCAGGATGCTGGGTTAATGCTTCGCCCACTTCATAATTACCTTGCACGACGTTAAAGACGCCATCTGGCAAGCCCGCTTCGGTAAATATTTCCGCCAGTTTTAAGGCGGTTAATGGCGTGACTTCTGATGGTTTAAAAATCATTGCATTACCAGCGGCTAATGCTGGTGCAGCCTTCCACATCGCGATTTGAATCGGATAATTCCACGCGCCAATTCCGGCGACCACGCCAAGTGGCTCCTGACGGGTATAGACAAAGCTGGTATCACGCAGCGGAATCTGACGACCTTCAATCATCGGTGCAAGACCTGCATAATACTCAATGACATCGGCACCAGTGACGATATCGACATATTTGGTCTCAGAGTAAGCTTTACCTGTGTCTTTGGTCTCAAGTAACGCCAGCACATCATTGCGTTCGCGCAGTATGGCTACTGCGTTTAATAGAATACGACTACGTTCAACTGGCGTCATCGCTGCCCAAACTTTTTGACCTTTTTGCGCCGCAATAACGGCTTCATTAATCTGCTCAGCAGTCGTTTGCTGAATGGTTGCCAGCACTTTACCCGTCGCTGGATTAATATCTTCAAAAGTAGTTAACGAGTCATCGACAGCCAGATAGCGACCATTAATATAGGCGGTTTGTACTTGTTCTAAATCGATAATGTCTGTTAAGTTATTTAGATTTGGGTTTGGGTTTGTCTTTGAATCTGTCATGAGTTCTCCTGTCGACGATTGATACAAGCTTTGTAAAAAAGTTAATACCGAATAATTTCGTCATTGTTTAAGTTTTAAAAAATAAAATTTATATGGTTCTTTCTTAAGGTTTCTTTCTTGAGTTATTTGAGAGCGGCGTTTTAATCATTCTCAGGTTGCGTCATTTTTATCAAACGCGCGCGTAATGATTTTTTGTCCGATATATTAATTCCTGAAAAATCAGAGAGCCAAATCCCATCAGCGACCAAACGCACCATACACAAGGTTTCGGTATTATCGGTTGCTTCATGCTTCTTTAATTGCTCATTTGACCAATCGGCCCACAGCTGACGTAGCTCGCTATCACCCAGCATCAATACATATAAAGTGGCTTGATTATCAAACTCTTCCTGCCCTTTTTCGCCTAAGCTAATCGTGGCATCGATATAAGCGCGGGTGAAAGAGCCATAACGCACAGGGTCTCCCGCCATAGCTTGATTCACTTCTGCCTCAAACTTGGCCATGGCGTCATGAAACACTTCAAGGATGAGCGCATTCTTAGTAGTAAAGTGATGCATCACGCCACCTTTGGTCACCCCGACCGCATCAGCAACGGCTTGAAAAGTTACCTTTGACAGCCCCTGCTCTAACGTGATTCGTGCCGCCTGATCTAGCAGCGCACGACGCACTACTTCTGGCTGTTTTTTACGTTTATAAGCGTTTTCTGTTTCCATTTTTATTTCCATGTTCATTTTTACCTACCTGTCAGTGCACCACAGAATTAGACAGTAAGTTCATTACAATGACACCGCCAACAATCATCGCAATGCCCACTACCGCTGCTGTATCAAGGCTTTGCTTAAATAACACGATGCCCACAAGCGAAGTCAAAACGATACCCAATCCACCCCACAGCGCATAAGCAATACCAAGCGGTATGGTCTTGATGGTTTGGGTCAACAAATAAAATGAGATGGCATAAAGCACTCCCATAATCAGGGTCGGCACCAAACGCGTAAACTGCTCTGACTTTACTAAAAAGGTCGTGCCAATCACTTCACAAATGATGGCAATGGCTAGGTAACCGTAGGCAATAGCGATAGGACTCATATTTAGGATACCTGTTCAAATCAAGCATATCTTCTTGATTAAGCATGAGTTAGTAAGAATAAACTGATGAACTACACAGTAAAGAAACCGTACGGTCGGTATTGTATAGAAATATACTAGCAATGTGAAGGGTAGGTTTGTATCCTTACCATTTATAGATAGTCAAATGCATCAACTTAATATCTCGTCTCTAATAAGAGCTAGATTAGTATATAGTTGGATATAGGATTGAATGTATAATTAAATATAGAGTGACGTTGCGCAAAAATAATGAATGAGAATCTTTCGATTTGTTTAGGATTAATGATTAATAACTAATGATTAAGGTATCTAACTATGAAACGTGCCCATCAACTACAGCCCTTATCGCGTCAACATCACCTCGGTCTCCATATTGGACGCCACGCCAAAGAGTGCGCTGATAATCCTGAACAGATCGCTGAACATTGGCAAGCACTATCCTCTTATATGAGCGATATGCGTCATCATTTCCAGATTGAAGACAATCTAATCGTTGCAGCTTTACTACCTCATCAATCTACTCAGCCTGAGGTCGCATCCATACTCGATACATTGACTACGCAGCATAAGCTGTTGCATGAACTAACAGCAGACATAGAAGCATCTCAAGAAAATAAAAGTGATACCGTCACTGTGCAGCAAGTTAGACAACTTGCTAACCTGCTATATGACCATGTGCGTTTTGAAGAACGTGAACTCTTCCCTGTCGTTGAAAAATATCTAACAGAGGATGAGTTGGATGTGATTTATGAGGCGAGTCCAGACAGTATTAAGCGCTCAAATGAAAGTCGCTAAATCGAATAGTGATTAGGTTGTAAAAGCAATTCATCAACGCTGATTCAAACTTGTGATCAACGCTGATTCAACCTATTCACACTGGCAATCAGCGCCACCATAATCATGCCTATAACGATAAGAATACCGGACATCAGGTGCGCGGCTTCGTAA
>NZ_JBEFNI010000016.1:0-8168 GCF_051970275.1 Psychrobacter sp. ASPA161_9
ATGTTAATACTACCGGAAATATACGAAACACTCCCCTATAAGCCCTATTGCACCGATGATTTAGGTAATCTTGTCATTCGTCCTAGGCAAACTGCCGTCAAAATGCGGTACATCCAGCATAACCCTCCTTGTATGACCCACTTTATCTGTTTAGACATTGACCATGAACATGGCGCAATGCGTTGGGCAGAAGAATACCTACCACCACCACGGTGGACAAGCCAAAACCCCTCAAATGGACACGCTCATATCGTCTATGAGCTAAAAACGCCCGTTTGCACCAGTGAGCATGGCAGTCGTAAAGCTTTAGGTTATCTCGCTAAGATACAAGCAGGACTTGTCAGAGAGACAAGAGCAGACGTCGGCTATACCAACTTCATCACCAAAAACCCTATGCACGAGTATTGGCGTACCGAAGTATGGACGAAAGAAGCCTACGAGCTGAATTATCTAGCGGAGTTTGTTGACCTTAGACCTCTAACAACTAAAGAGAAAGAATACGGACTTGGTAGGAACTGCACCTTGTTCGATACCGTTCGCCATTGGGCATATTCTGCGATTAGAGAGCATCGAGGCAAGACTTGGGAGCAATGGTATAACTCTGTGCTTAAACACTCTCTGAACGTCAATATGATGTTTTTAGAGCCATTACCGTACTCAGAAATCAAAGCCACAGCCAAAAGCATTGCTAAATATTGTTGGAAGCGTGATGCCTACCACTACAATGAGTTCATCTATAGGCAGTCACTTAAAGGTAGTAAAGGCGGTAAAGTCTCTAAACGTCAGCCTGTAGCTACTTCAGAGCAGTCATTAAAGCCTTGGGAAGACTTAGGTATAAGTAGAGCCACGTATTACAGAAGAAAAGCAAAAAAATAGTGAGACTGGATAAGCCTAAATCAGATAACAGCCTTCCTAGTTTCCCTGCTTAGGCTATTTGGTGCCTTTGCTTTTGGCATGTAGTCTTGCAAGTGCCTTCATAAATGTAGCTGTTAGTTCTACGATAAATTCTATTTCGACTGCCTCGTCTCCGTGTTTTATTAAGTTATTCTGGTAGTCGGTGTAGTAATTTAATAGGGTGCGGAACATGTTCATGAAATATTTTGACCCACCATTTTTTTTTATGTATCCGCCTATTAGTTCTTTTTGGCCCTCTATTGATTTATTGTTCTCTAGTATTTCCTTTAATAAAAATTCTAGTGCTAACCGTACGTTATCCAAGCAGTTGCGGTCAAATGTTTCTTGGCCTAGTTGTGCTAGAGCTAACCTATAGAGCTTTAGGCTTCTCTTATGGTTTGTTAGCCAAGTTAGAGTATCCTCTACTAGCTCTACATTCAGTACTTTTGTGTTTGTATAGCCGAAAGCCTCTCCAAATCTATCTGCCAGCTGTGCTTTTAAAGTGGCTATTTTTTGGGGTGTCGGGTCATTTAACTTGGGATGTTTGCATAGTTCTTTGATTATATTGTACTGATCTTCTGCGTCAAAGACTTTCAAGTTAGCTAGTAGAGCATCTTTTTTATTTGGTTTGAAAGGATATTCGCCGTGAGGGATAGTTACTTGCTTATTGTTCGCGTACTCAATAAAAAACTCAATGATGTTTCTGCCTGAAAGCCCTAATTCTGTATCGCCTAGAACTTGAGCTGCGCTACTTAAAAATTCATCTGGTATTGTTTTCATTTAACCCCCTCAGTAATTATTATCTATATTTTTATAGTTTAGTTATTTGAAGAACTGATATGCAATCGGGCAATACGGATTTAAGTATCGGTATTATGTGAAGCTGATTTTTATGTAATCTATCAGTTGTCTTAACTTCTATAAGTTCGATCTTATTATCTTTTACTAGAGTTAAGTCAGGCCATCCGGCTACGTTTTTATATGGATCTTCAGCAATTATTCTTGCTATTTCAGCGAATACACTTAAAGATAATGAGTCAAATATAGCAAGTCCAACATCGAAAGAGACGCCCGTATCTAAGCCTGCTATGCGTATCTGATTAATTACTTCAATAAGATTTGAAGAAAATTTCAGCCTAGATATGTCTTGGATTGAGTCAATAATCTCATCTATGTCATCTTTGCATATTACAAATTGAGCCTGTAAGTAGCGACTACATGCATCTTCACGCAAGTTAAATGTATTAAATTTTGCTAATTTATCTAGCATAAGAGCTTTTAAGACATTATGAAACATGAAACCCTCTATCTTAGTTCCAATGTATCCTTGAGCTTCAAAGTAATTTAAAGCCGCAACTTCTGGTCTATCTACATAGGGCAGCTGGATTCTATCAAGCCTTATAGAGAGCTTTTCACATTGTGTTGCTAGTGGCATATATTTAACCTTATTTTAATAAATATCACTTAATACTATAGTATAGTTACTCTTTAAGCCAGCATATACCGTGGGTACAATATCCACTACGTTACTATTGACCCAAGGCATACTGGTAAGGGGAAACCCCTTAACCCCAACCCCTCACAAAAAGCCGTGAGGGGTAAAAACCAACCGCTAGACCGAGGTTAAAATGGCAAGGACAAAGTGGCTAAAAATCAGAGTGTCTGATGATGAGCTCCTAGACATTAAAAAGCGTGCAGGCAGACATGATATGTCTAACTACGTTCGTGGATTGGTGCTTGACCAACCGATAGCTGCGCCCGAACCCAAGCACAAAAAAATCGTCCATAGTGCCGATCCCGAGTTGGTGCGAGCGATTAATCGCATTGGCATCAACATCAACCAAATAGCCAAGCAGACCAACACAGGGCAAGAAGTCGGTAATGCCGTATTGATTGCCTTACTTGATTTGCAGACTACGTTAGACAAAGCACTAGCATCGAGCGTGCCCGATGATCGTTAAATTTTTCACCAATGGCACAGGTGGCAGCAAAGGCGTGTTCGATTACTTGCTCAAAGACAAAGAGCAGCCAGACGGCAAACGTCTTGATGCCGAAGTATTGAGGGGCGACATAGACAACCAAGCCTTGCTCATTGATAGCCTAGACTTTAAGCAAAAATATACCAGTGGTTGCTTATCGTTCACCGAGACAGCCGACGAGGTTACTACAGAACAAAAAAACGCCTTGATGGACGGCTTTGAGCAGACCATTCGAGCAGGGCTAGACGTTAATAGAGTCAGTGTTAGCTGGATAGAACATAGAGACAAAGGGCGATTAGAGCTAAACTTTGTCTTTGCCAATGTTGATTTAGAGCATGGCAGAGCGTTCCAGCCCTACGTCCACAGCGTTGATAAGCGCAGAGTGAACGCATGGAAAGACATGCAAAACATCGAGCATGGTTTTACCAACCCAAACGACCCAGCCAAAAAGCGATTAATGGCGCAGCGTGACAACCTACCAAGAGACGTTAAAGACGCAAGACAAGCCATTACTGACGGTCTAAAGGCATTAGTGGTTGAGGGCGTTATCAGCAATCGCAACGACGTTATTCAAGCCCTAACTGATGGTGGCTTTGAGATAGCGAGGGAAACGGACAAAGCAATCAGCATCAAAAACCCAGATCCTAAAGCAAAACGAAATATCAGGCTAACAGGCGGATTATATGAGCGAGATTTTCAGTTTAGCAGAGAAGTTCAAAATACAGTCAGAGAAGCAAGCGGAGATTATCGAGCAAGAAGTAGAGAACGCTACGACGCAGCTAAACAGCTTTATGACAGCGAAATTACAAGAAAGCGAAGCTATCATCAAGCAAGGCATGGAAAGCCTAGACACGAGCAACGAGCAGCTGCTCACGACCTTAGCAAAGCATCAAACCGATATGAGTACCGACCTCGACACTTATATGAGCAACGTCCAAGCCCATACCGTCAAGCATTTAAACCTATTCGCAAAAGACCTAGAGAAGACGATAGAAGCCTATACACAGCACATAGCAGAAATGATCGAGCAGAGAGAAGACCGGATAGCGAAGGTCATCAAGTCAGAGATGAGAAAATGGCTAATAGCAGCCAGTTTGGGCGCACTCGCCATGCTGCTATTGGGCTTAATCCTAGGGGCATCGCTGGTCAACAAATACTCGAAACCGATCTATATCAATCAACAGATCCAGCCACAACCGCAGATGCAGCAGCCCTCAATAAATTACGGGCAGAGGTAAGTCATGGACAAGAGACTATTAGAACAAGTGCAGCAAGCGATGCAAGCACAGCAGGATACGATAAAACGCCAAGAGCAGATGCTAGACGACCAAGAGCGATACATGGAGCAGATGCTCGACCAGAAAGATCGAGATATAGCGGAATTGACAGCCTTATTGAACAAATTAGCACAGACAAAAACACAAGAGCTGGAACGCTTACCGACGTTGTTCAAGCAGTTGCAAAGCTCAATGACAGAACAAACGAACGTGTTCAATGGTTGGGTAGCGCATCGGAAAAGTCACGTAACAACGCAAGCAATGTTGATAAGCGAGTTATTGGCTTTAGGAAACGTACAGATTCAACTCGTAGAGCAGTTGAAGACGTATCAGAGCACGATAACACCGCCCGACTATCTAGAGAGCGATATGACGCAAGTAGAGAGCGATATAGTGAAGTTAGAGGGCAAGTTGAACACATTAGCGAGCATACAGAGCGAAATCGAGCAGTCACAAGTGAAAATAACCGGATCGCAGACGGCAATACAAGTGGAATTGAAGGAATTAAACACCTTGCGGGACAAGTTAGAGAAGTGATCAAAGCTAAGGAGCAAGAGCTTGAGCGTGCTAGAGTGCCTACAAGGTCAAGGTCTCCAAGCATGGGTCGCTAGATAAGGCAGAAAAGTTGGTTTAGATTAGTTCATTAATTAAAGTCTAAGTAGAATAGTCTGTTAATAGTTTTCGCTGTATTTAGGAGCGTAATAGACTGCTTACATCGGAGTATATTCCCTATTGGATAATTTATATTAAATGGTTTTTAGCAAAAAAATTACTAAGCGGGTTACTCTAAAATATATTTGTTACCATACATAATGCTAAGCATGAATGTAGATCCAAAAAAATAGTCAACAGAGACATACCATGAACTTTATAAATACCTCGATAATACGTAGATTCACCCTTTTTTTAGTCGCTATGATGCTGTCTATTTGTACTATGGCAGCAGATTTTAACCAAATCCAACGTTTAGCTAACCAGGGTGATTCTAAAGCTCAGGCTATACTTGGGTCGATGTATTACGAAGGCAAAGGTGTTCGTCAGGATTACGCAAAATCGATCGAATGGTATACAAAAGCAGCCAATCAAGGCGATGCGAGTGCTCAAATTCTTCTTGGGTCGATGTATTACGAAGGCAAAGGTGTTCGTCAGGATTATGCAAAATCGATCGAGTGGTATACAAAAGTAGCTAATCAAGGCAATTCGAATGCTCAAGCCTTCCTGGGGGCGGCATACTCTGAAGGCAGAAGTGTTCGTCAGGATTATACAAAATCGATCGAGTGGTATAAAAAAGCAGCCAATCAAGGCAATGCAGGTGCTCAATATAATCTTGCGTTGATGTATTTCCAAGGTAAAGGTGTTCGCCAAGATTTAGTGCTTTCTAAAGAATGGGTAGGGAGATCTTGTGATAACGGATATCAATATGGTTGTGATGTGTATAGAGAGATGAATGAGCTAGGATTCTAACGTGCAATGGTTTGAATATGGAATAAAGGTCTAAACATACAATCTACTATTATATGTTTACTCAACGGATGTTTGCGTCCCGCTAACTAAGAATAAAATAACGATTCTATCTGTTTCTATCAATATTGCTTATCACATAGGTCCTGCTTTACTCGCACAAATTAGATTATGACAAATGAAAAACAGCATAAAAAAGTCACCGGCTCAGGTACTCTAAAATAGTTCTGCTACCATAGCAATAACGCACAAATGTAACTCCCAAAAAACCTCAGTAGAGACTCGCCATGCCACTGCTCAAAACCTCATTTATTCGTAAAGCAGCCCTGTTTTTAGTTGCAGCTATTTTTTCTCTTTCTGCTATCGCAGCAGATTTTAACCAATCGCAGCGTTTGGCCAATCGAGGCAATGCTATTGCTCAGGCTTTGCTTGGAGCGATGTATTATAACGGCGACGGTGTACGTCAGGACTATGCAAAGGCGGCTGAGTGGCATGAAAAAGCTGCCAACCAAGGGAATGTTGATTCTCAATTCATCATTGGTGGAATGTATTATCACGGCAAAGGCGTAAGGCAGGACTATGCAAAGGCTGCTGAGTGGCATAAAAAAGCTGCTAATCAAGGGGATTCTGATGCTCAATATAGCCTTGGTGGAATGTATTATCACGGCGAAGGCGTAAGGCAGGATTACATCAAGGCTGCACATTGGATTGAAAAAGCTGCTAATAAAAGGAATAGTGGTGCTCAGGCTATGCTTGGTGCAATATACTACGAAGGCAAAGGTGTGCGTCAAAATGTAGCGATTGCCAAAGAATGGTTTGGTAAGTCTTGTGATAACGGTCTTCAAGCTGGTTGTGATAGCTATCGAAAGCTGAATCAAAGATAGGCGCTGGATATGAAAGTTATAAGCATAAAAAAGTTACCGAGCTGAGTTCTCTAAAAGAGAACTGATAACATAGTAATAACGCACAAGTGCGAATTCTAAAAAACTAAACAGTAGAGCCATGACGTGACCCTTCCTAACACCTCGTTAATACGTAAATTAGCCCTTTTTTTGGTCGCTACTATGTTGTCTATATCTGCTATGGCAGCGGATTTCAACCAAACCCAACGTTTGGTCAATCAAGGTGAGCCTTATACTCAACTCATTCTTGGCATAATGTACTATGAAGGCGAAGGTGTGCGTCAGAACTATACAAAAGCAGCCGAGTTGTATGAAAAAGCAGCTAACCAAGGTCTTATCGATGCTCAATTTAACCTTGCTTTGATGTATGCCAAAGGCGAAGGTGTGCGTCAGAACTATACAAAAGCAGCCGAGTTGTATGAAAAAGCAGCTAACCAAGGTCATGGTATTGCTCAATACAATCTTGGAGGATTATATGTCAAAGGCGAAGGTGTGGGTCAGGATTATATAAAAGCTGCAAAATGGTTTAAAAAAGCAGCCAATCAAGATGATGCTCATGCTCAGATGCAGCTTGGTATGCTTTACGTCAGGGGTAACGGTGTGCATCAGAATATATGGGTTGCTAAAGAATGGTTTGGAAAGGCATGTGATAAGGGAAACCAAGAAGGTTGTGATGCATACAAGTTCTTGAATCAGCAAGGATATTAACTATAAAACCAGTGAACACTGTTTAAAAGGTAAAAACCCACTGAACTGATAGCTCGAAAATATGCCTGATACCATAGCGACAATCCACGAACGTAAATTCAAAAATCAATCAGTAGAGATACGCCATGCCACTGCTCAAAACCTCATTTATCAGCAAAATAACCCTTTTTCTAGCAGCAGCGATGTTATCTATCTCAGCGATGGCTACTGATTTCAATCAGACACAGCGTTTGGCCAATCAAGGAAATGCTGATGCCCAATTTAACCTTGGTGAGATGTATTATCTTGGCGATGGCGTATCTCAAAATTATACTACTGCTAAAAAGTGGTTTGAAAAAGCCGCTAACCAAGGTGATGCTACAGCTCAATTCAACCTAGGGTTTATATACGAGTATGGTCATGGTGTTCGACAAAACTATGGTACAGCTAAAGAATAATATCTAAAAGCCGCTAACCAAGATGATGCTACAGCTCAATTCAACCTAGGGGTTATATATGAGTATGGTCATGGTGTTCGACAAAACTATGGTATAGCGAAAGAATGGTATGGTAAATCTTGTGATATGGTGATCAAGATGGTTGTGATAATTATCGAATACTAAACCAAAGATAGGATGTTAAGTATTAGGTGGTTTTTGTTGTTAGATCAGTGTTTATGAAAAGCAATGCCTTAGGCGATCTTATTCAGATGCTAGTATAGGTATGTAATATGATGTAGTCACAGATTTTTAGAGCGATGTACGCCTTAAATGGCGTGACTTTGAGAAGAAATTGCTAATTGACGAAATAAGAATGAGAGCGTAAACTCAAGTGCTAGAAACGAGTAACCCCCAGTGATTGGCGTCACTAGGGGTTAGATGAATTTTAATCTGTGTCAGCAGATATAAAACCCACCATATTCGAACGGTCATTTTATATCAGCAGGCGCACCAACACAAGTGTGCGTG
>NZ_JBEFNI010000017.1:0-7499 GCF_051970275.1 Psychrobacter sp. ASPA161_9
ATTACCCGTTCGCTATTTTTTTTGCCAGAAATTTATACTCAATGTTCAACACACCCTAGTCTTTATGATAAATATATAGGCTTATAATCATGATTGCTTCTCCTAATAATTGTCCTTCAAAAGATACTCCCTCTATAGCACAAGCCTGTGTAATTACCTTCCTAGGTAATGCCAGTAATAACCTGCAGCAAGATGCTTTTTTCTTTTTAGACCACTGGTATCAAGAGGACTTAGGAGTGATGGCAGTGACATCGGTTGCAGCGCCATTTTGCTTGGCAGTATCTGACGGTGTCGCAAGCTCCAATCGCTCGCAGCATTGTTCAAAGGCAGTGGTAAAAGCGATCAGGCGGTTATGGAATGATCAGAAGAGTATCTGCTCAGATAGTATTCATCACATGATTAATCAAACCAAGCATTCATATAAGCGTCATGGCGCCGCAGCAACCCTCGCAATGGTTGCCTGTGAGTTAGATAGTGCTGGAACCATAAAGGCGACGATAACCCATGTAGGTGATAGTCGTGTTTATCGGCTGCCTAAAGGCGCATCACAATGGCAGTGCTTGACTCGGGATCATAACCTGTTAAATGAACTTATTGACCAGCAGGCGAAAGAACAAGGTCGCCAAGCGAAGTTTACAGACTATAATTTAGAGGGCATGGCGGGGAGCTTATATAGCCTTACTGAATGCTTTGCATTGACGACTGATGACAGCTATACAAGCAGTGAAGCACCAGAAAGTAACTCCCGTAAGATTGATATTAATAGTGTCGACTGTATCTTGGTTTGCACGGATGGTATCCATGACTTAGTGCCGAGTCACGAATGGCAACCTCTCAGTGCTAAAACTGATTTACAAGCTTGGCTAATCAATCTTAAGAACCAAGTTTATGACTCTGATGGTAATGCTTATGACAATGGCACCGCAATATTGGTTCGTTTTGATTGAACCTTTATTTTAATAATGAGTTGATTACTTCATCAGTCTAATAGAGCAACCAATATGCCCACATATCCAATCGCAAGCTACACAAAGTCAGCACGTCTATTTGCGCTTTATCAGTATTTACCTCGTGATAAAGCCAAAGCTATCTCATTAACAGAGCTTATGATTGAATATGGTGATGATCCTAACAATTTCGCTAACGAACGTAAAAACTTAGAAAACGATTTGATTGGCTTAAACCGAATATTTACCGATATTTTTTATAGTGAAGCCTTGGTTCGAGTACCAGCGTGGGGGCAAAACATCAGTGGTAAGACAGCACGGTTTTATATTGAGCCGAGCTTTAGTATCGATATCATTAACGAGCAAACGGTGTTCTTTTGGGAGATGCTGGATAAATATACCGCAAACTATTTACCAATTTCTTTCAAGCAAAGTATTACAGATAAGCTCACTCAATTACATCGACAGGATAAGAATAATTTCCATCAAAGTCCACTAGGACAGTGGCAAGATCATCTCATTACTTTACCTAGTGTGGTACAGGCTCCTATACTTGATAATGAGGTGATTGTTAGTATTCATCAAGCTTTGCTACAAAACTGCCAATTACAAATAAGCTATCAAAATAAATGGGAAGGAAAACTAACTCAAAGAGTGGTTTATCCCAAAGGACTTATCTTTATTGACAATATGATCTACCTCACAGGCTTTAACCCTGCTGATGATCATATCGATGACGACGTGCTATTAAAAGCGCATCGTAATTTTGCGGTCAATCGTATTACTGAAGCTAATGTAATAGATAAGACATTACCTGATTGGGTAGGGCGAGATGCTTTTAAATTAGAGAGCCTGCGTAAACTTGGCAAGCTTGAGCTAAATGATGGTACTCAAATCCATTTAGTTTTGAAGGTGCAAAAATATGCTTGTCAGCATCTCTATGAGCGTCCTTTGTCAGAGGATCAAACTATTAGCATTATCGATTACGCTTGGAATGAGGTGCTCGCTACGGTTGCTAATACTCATCGTCTGCAAGATTGGCTAGTAAGTATGTCGCAATTATCAGTGGTTATTGAGCCGCCGGAACTAAAGACGGTTATTCTTGAGCGTCTAAAAAGTGGTATGCAGCTTTATAATGAAAAAAACTAAATACTCAAAAAGGTGCATTAACTTTTTGTGAAAGGTCTAGTAGTAAGGATTTTAAAAGAATAATTAAAGGATTTTTTATTGGGATGGAGAGTGTTCAAAGCTTACCAATGGAAGATTTTGCTTATATATCAGAGGCTATTGAAGCGTTATTATCTAATGGTGATTCGTCTATCTATTATAGTTCAAGTGTTACTAATGAGCCTAACTCTTTTCATTTGAAGGCGATATATGTTGAGGCGCAATAAACTTGGACTATGTTTAGAAAAGTCTGTAAATGAAAAACCGAACAACCTAAGCTGTCTGATTTTTTTGATGGTCAATTTTATTGCCTACCAACAGTTAGTCTATAACGAATGAATCACTTATTAAAGCACCTGAACTATCCCAAACTCAAAAATAGCTGACCTAATACAAAATGGCCATACTGAATCAAACCAGTACGGCCATCACACTTACCATTTTTTATAAGTTACTTGCAATAGTAACGTTCAACTTACTCTAAGTGATGAACTTCTTGTAAACCATACACAGGAGTCTCTAAACCTTCCATCCTAGCTTTAAGTTGCAGCGACAAGTACTGAGAATAATGTCGAGACTGATGCAAGTTTCCACCATGAAACCATAACGCCTGTTGCTGCGTTGGTTTCCACATATTTCTCAGCTCACCTTCCCAAGGACCTGGGTCTTTAGCTGTCTCTGAGCCCATTCCCCAACATTTACCAACTTTATCAGCTACTTCTTGTGAAATTATTTTCGCAGCCCAACCATTCATAGATCCATAACCAGTAGCATAAACAATTAAATCAGCTTCTAGCTCTGTGCCATCAGTGAGCACTACTGAATTAGACTTAATATGATCAATACTTACGTTGGACTTAAGCTTTATTTTACCTTCCGCTACAAGTTCAGAAGCACCGACATCAATATAGTAACCAGAGCCTCGACGTAAATATTTCATAAAGAGACCAGTATGATCTTCACCAAAGTCGAGCATAAAACCTGCATCAGTTAGCTTTTTATAAAAATCAGCATCTAACTCCGCCACTTTACGGTAAACAGGTTCATGAAATTGTGGCATGATTTTAAAAGGAATAGAACCGAAAGTCAGATCTGCTTTATAAGTGGTAATGCCTTTTTCAACCGCTTCTTCTGAATACAAACCACCTAATACCTCATCCATCAAGGTATCTGATTTGATAATATGCGTTGATGAGCGTTGTATCATAGTGACGTCTGCACCATTTTCCCAAAGGGCAGCACAAATATCATGTGCCGAGTTATTAGCACCCAGTACAATACATTTTTTCCCTCGATAAGCTTCACCACCCGGATGTTGACTAGAGTGATGTTGCTCTCCAGCAAAATCTTCCATGCCAGAAATTTCAGGAATGTTTGGTAGTCCCGACATACCAGTGGCTAAAACCAACTGCTTAGGATGTAATACTAAACGTTCACCTGCTCTATCAACCTCTACATTCCACTGTTGTAACTCTTCATCAAAATCAGCGCTGATACACTCAGTCGACCCCCAGTAGTTTAACTCCATAAGCTTGGTGTACATCTCTAACCAATCCCCAACTTTGTCTTTAGGGGTAAACACTGGCCAGTTCTCAGGAAAAGGAATATACGGCATGTGGTCGTACCAGACAGGATCATGCAAACATAATGACTTATAACGGTTACGCCATGTATCACCTGGTTTAGGTTGCTTATCAATGATAATGGTCGGAACTTCGAGTTGACGTAAACGAGCGCCTAGACCTATACCACCTTGCCCACCACCAATAACTAAGCAGTAAGGCTGTTCGCTATAACCAAGATTTTTCTCTTCAAGGTCACGTTTTTCCTGCCATGTTAAACGATCAGGGTTAACGCCATGTTCAGCACCTTTTGGGCGCAAATTTTTACGCTTTTCAGGGAAGTCTTTGAGCTCAACCATAGTGGTTAATAATGTCCAAGCTTTGCCGTCACGCAGACGTAAATGTCCATAGCCTCTTGCCACCTTGGTATTAAAAGTTATCCATGCTTCTATAACCCCCTCGTTTTCTACCGCTTCTTCATCAAGCTGCCAATTATATGGTTCAGTCGTTTCTAAGGTATCTGATAGCATTTCTTTAATTTCATTTTTTCCTTCTAGCGTTTTTATGTTCCAAGTAAAAGAAACTAAATCACGCCAATACCCTTCTGTTTCAAAGTACTTAGCTGCTTTTTCTATGTTTTTTGTACGTAAAGCTTGATCAAAATCCTGCAGCCAATTTGTTACTTGTTGGCTTGCGGATAATTCACTGTCTACTTTTTGATAAGTCATGAAATCCCTCTCCTTGGTTATACATATTTGACTCTATTGCTTAACTCCATGTGCAGCAGCAAAACATTCACTAAACACCAAATATTATGCTTTTCGAAGCGAATCGAAAAGCATAATCTGTTGATATAATTGAGTGTTATTTCAAAAAAGAAAATAACTATACTTAAGAAAAAGTATAGTCCATAAAGACTATAGCTTGTCTAAACAGATGTTGTCAAACTTAGTATATTGGCATTCGTATATGGCTTTGTCATTTAGATATAGCACAATGCTCTTTTCGTTGTCGGCTGCAAGCATCGCCTTCATTTCGCTACTGCTTGAGTATCTTGATAACGTTATAGTTGTAATTCACGCATCTGATAGACATCGTTCCTAAGTTAAAAAATATAACGTTTATCTAAGCGTGTTTAATATTAGAGCAATAGCTGTAATGGACTTCGTTAAAGCTGTCCTTGTTAGTATCTATCAATAAACTTAGCTAGTGGTGTAGGAGCTACTAGAGCAATTGGCGACAAACACAGCTCTCACTTTATTCTAAAGACAAGGTTGTTTATTTTTGTCTCGAAATTATCCTTTAATATGCCTGAATGGTCATTGACAGGTATCAGGTTGAATCGTATATTGATTTAGCGAGTTTAAAAAATGACGGTTGAGATCTACAGTATATATTTGCATTCGTCATCGAGTTTTATATTATTTCATCAACATAAAGGAATATAAGATGAGTATATCTATACAAGATACTTTAGCCGCCAAAGGTGTACATCCTAGCGATGAGCATTTGGTGATTATTGAACAGAAATGGAATGAGTACGAGCAGTTGAAAGGTGATTTAGAAGGCGTTGCTCTTGACGATGCTGATATTTCATTAGTTAACATTGCTGGAGGCGATCATCATGAATAAGGAATTACTAGAAAAAACCGTCACCGAACTTGCAGAACTTATTAAGACGCGTAAAGTCTCCCCTGTAGAAGTCACCGAGAACCTTTTAGAATATATTGATCATATTAATCCCAAAACTAATGCTTATATTTCTATTACAGCTGATACAGCACTAAAGAGTGCACGTAAGGCTGAAACGGAAATCACTGCAGGTAACTATAAAGGGGTTTTCCACGGCGTTCCCATTGCTTTAAAAGACAACATATATTTTGGCAAAGAACTGACTACCATGGCCTCTAAAATTCATGGTGATTTCATTCCAGAGCATGATGCCACTGTAACTGCAAAATTACGCGAAGCTGGTGCGATTTTCACTGGTAAGTTAAACATGCACGAATATGCTTGGGGTGCTGATAACAATAATCCACATTTTGGCGCCGTGCATAACCCATGGAATCCTGAAAAAATACCTGGTGGCTCAAGTGGTGGTTCCGGTGCAGCCGTTGCTTCACACAGTACTTATAGCTCTTTGGGTACAGATACAGCTGGCTCTATCCGTATTCCATCCGCTTCTTGCGGTACTGTCGGATTAAAGCCTACTCACGGCCGAGTCAGTAAGTATGGCGTTTATCCTTTAGCATGGACGTTAGATCATGTAGGGCCAATTGCAAAGTCAGTTGCAGATGCCGCAGCTATGCTCTCGACTATTTCTGGTTTTGATATAAATGATCCAACCTCTGCAAATGTACCAGCCCATGACTATTTAAGCGGTATGAACGGTAATGTTAAAGGGTTACGTATAGGGATCAATGAAGATTATTTTTTTAAAGATGTAGACTCTCGTGTAGAAAAAATTGTCCGAGATCGTATAGCAGATTTAGAGAAAATGGGTGCCGTCATCAAACCAGTATCAATTCCAACGTTACGTCATGCTCAATGGATTGTACTAGCCACTGGTTTGCCCGAAGCATCCACTATTCACCATCGTAATCTGCAAACTCGCCCAAACGACTTCGGTGCTGATATCCGTCTTTTATTTGAAATAGGTGAATTATTTTCTGGGGTAGATTATCTGCAAGCACAGCAAGCGAGACGTCAACTTAAAATAGAGTTTGTAAAAGCTTTATCAGAAGTCGATGTTATTATCACACCTACTATACCGCTTATACCACCAACTATCGGAGTAGATACAGTAGACATCAATGGTAATACAGGCAGTTATATTGAGAACAGTATCCGATTTACTGGGCCAAGTAATTTAACAGGTTTGCCTGCACTCTCAGTACCTGCAGGAATAGCCGAAGGCATGCCAGTAGGCTTGCAAATTATAGGTCGAGCCTTTGATGAAGCTAGAATACTTAATGTTGGTATGGCAATCGAGCTTATGAAGCCATTAGGTAATCATCGTCCTATTTTATCTCCTTAACTTAGTAACAAGCTCATCCAAGCCTAAAATCTGAATTGACCCCCTTAAGTTGAAAAGGCTTATGGGGGATTATTTTGGTGTATGTTGAAAATTGAGACTCTTAATTAAGAATGTATCATAATGACTAGGCTCTTTAACTATCGGAGCTTTCTCTTGATAGCTATTATTCATTCAAATAAAGCTCAGCCATGCTATCAAGTTGAGTTTTGACCGCTTTTCAATGCAGCATGACCTGAGTGAGCAAACGCCAGAATCGTTCACTGTGATTGTATTCAGCGATATGACACAGCTCATGCAATATCACGTAGTCGATACATTCTTTAGGTGCCTTAACCAAGTGCGGATTGAGGACTAAGTTGCCTTGAGTTGAGCAGCTGCCCCATTGTTTTTTCATCGATAGTATCTTGAAGGTAGGGGAGAGATTAAAATTTAATTAAGCCTCTATCTTACCTAATGTTTTTTAATGGCAGTGGTAATCACCTGTTTTAGTGTTTTTATGGCAACCTGAAGCGTTAGTTCCACCACTATGAGCAATAGCAGCAGAAGCAAATGTTGCTGCAAGTAATACAACTAATAGTTTTTTCATAGATTCATTCCTTGAGTGTTAAGTTTAATTACAAACCATAACATACATATTGTAATAAAAATGAATATCTATTCAAATTTTAATGCTTTTATTTATTTTTATTAAGTTCAGCTATGCTATATCTACAAATTATTTAAAGATACTGCCCATATCACGTGTTCATAGGATTAGCTGCGTTTACATAGTGTAGTTACATGTTA
>NZ_JBEFNI010000018.1:0-5669 GCF_051970275.1 Psychrobacter sp. ASPA161_9
TTTCAGGAATAGAGAGCTGACGATGACCTACTCTCACATGGGCGGACCCACACTACCATTGGCGCAACGATGTTTCACTTCTGAGTTCGGGAAGGGATCAGGTGGGGCCATCGTGCTATTGTCGTCAGCAAAGGGGGTTAGATATGAGTCTGTTGTTGTTCTTATGACTTCAATATTACTTGAGGCCTGTCAACATAAACCTAACTGAATCAAGGTTTAAGGTGATATCGAAATATTCTTACTTTATAAGCCACTACAGCTCATACAAGATAGATTAATTAGACTTGTATACAAACCACTTGGGTGTTGTATGGTCAAGCCAAACGAGCAATTAGTACAGGTTAGCTACACACATCGCTGTGCTTCCACACCCTGCCTATCAACGTCCTAGTCTTGAACGGCTCTTTAGGGAAATCTAATCTTGAGGTGGGCTTCCCGCTTAGATGCTTTCAGCGGTTATCCCATCCGAACGTAGCTACCGGGCAATGCCACTGGCGTGACAACCCGAACACCAGAGGTTCGTCCACTCTGGTCCTCTCGTACTAGGAGCAGATCCTCTCAAATTTCCAACGCCCACGGTAGATAGGGACCGAACTGTCTCACGACGTTCTAAACCCAGCTCGCGTACCTCTTTAAATGGCGAACAGCCATACCCTTAGGACCTGCTTCAGCCCTAGGATGAGATGAGCCGACATCGAGGTGCCAAACACCGCCGTCGATATGAACTCTTGGGCGGTATCAGCCTGTTATCCCCAGAGTACCTTTTATCCGTTGAGCGATGGCCCTTCCATACAGAACCACCGGATCACTAAGACCTACTTTCGTACCTGCTCGACTTGTGGGTCTCGCAGTTAAGCGCGCTTTTGCCTTTATACTCTACGACCGATTTCCGACCGGTCTGAGCGCACCTTCGTACTCCTCCGTTACTCTTTAGGAGGAGACCGCCCCAGTCAAACTACCCACCATACATTGTCCTCGGTATTGTTATACCTGAGTTAGAACCCCAACATGACCAGGGTGGTATTTCAAGATTGGCTCCACCGAGACTAGCGTCTCGGCTTCAAAGCCTCCCACCTATCCTGCACAAGTCAGGTCAAAGTTCAATGTAAAGCTGTAGTAAAGGTTCACGGGGTCTTTCCGTCTAGCCGCGGGTACACAGCATCTTCACTGCGATTTCGATTTCACTGAGTCTCTGCTGGAGACAGCGCTGCCATCATTATGCCATTCGTGCAGGTCGGAACTTACCCGACAAGGAATTTCGCTACCTTAGGACCGTTATAGTTACGGCCGCCGTTTACTGGGGCTTCGATCAAGAGCTTCGCTTACGCTAACCCCATCAATTAACCTTCCAGCACCGGGCAGGCATCACACCCTATACGTCCACTTTCGTGTTTGCAGAGTGCTGTGTTTTTAATAAACAGTTGCAGCAGCCTGGTATCTGCGACTGCCAACAGCTCAAGGAGCAAGTCCTATCACCATCAACAGCGTACCTTCTCCCGAAGTTACGGTACCATTTTGCCTAGTTCCTTCAGCAGAGTTCTCTCAAGCGCCTTGGTATTCTCTACCTGATCACCTGTGTCGGTTTAGGGTACGATTCGTTTATAACTATTGCTTAGAAGCTTTTCCTGGAAGCATGGTATTTGCCACTTCGCTGTACAAGTACAGCTTGCTATCAGATCTCGGTATGAAATAGCCCGGATTTACCTAAGCTATAAACCTACATCCTTTCACCTGGACAACCAACGCCAGGCTGACATAACCTTCTCCGTCCCTCCATCGCATTATAAACAAGTATCGGAATATTAACCGATTTCCCATCGACTACGCCTTTCGGCCTCGCCTTAGGGGTCGACTCACCCAGCCCCGATTAACGTTGGACTGGAACCCTTGATCTTCCGGCGTGCGAGCTTTTCACTCGCATTATCGTTACTCACGTCAGCATTCGCTCTTGTGATACCTCCAGCATACCTTACGATACACCTTCACAGGCTTACACAACGCTCCCCTACCACTTGAAAACAAATTCAAATCCGCAGCTTCGGCTCCTAGTTTGAGCCCCGTTACATCTTCCGCGCGGGCCGACTCGACTAGTGAGCTATTACGCTTTCTTTAAAGGATGGCTGCTTCTAAGCCAACCTCCTAGCTGTCTATGCCTTCCCACCTCGTTTCCCACTTAACTAGGAATTTGGGGCCTTAGCTGGCGGTCTGGGTTGTTTCCCTCTCCACAATGGACGTTAGCACCCACTGTGTGTCTCCCGGATATCACTCATCGGTATTCGGAGTTTGCATCGGTTTGGTAAGTCGGTATGACCCCCTAGCCGAAACAGTGCTCTACCCCCAATGGTGTTCGTCCGAGGCGCTACCTAAATAGCTTTCGGGGAGAACCAGCTATCACCGAGTTTGATTAGCCTTTCACCCCTATCCACAAGTCATCCCCTGGCTTTTCAACGACAGTGGGTTCGGTCCTCCGGTGCCTGTTACGGCACTTTCAACCTGCTCATGGATAGATCACTCGGTTTCGGGTCTATGCCCTGCAACTAAACGCCCTATTAAGACTCGGTTTCCCTACGGCTCCCCTAAACGGTTAACCTTGCTACAGAACATAAGTCGCTGACCCATTATACAAAAGGTACGCGGTCACCCTAATAAATTAAGGCTCCCACTGCTTGTACGCACACGGTTTCAGGTTCTATTTCACTCCCCTCACAGGGGTTCTTTTCGCCTTTCCCTCACGGTACTGGTTCACTATCGGTCAGTCAGGAGTATTTAGCCTTGGAGGATGGTCCCCCCATCTTCAAACAGGATTTCTCGTGTCCCGCTCTACTTAATATGTTAACGCTAATGTTTCGAATACAGGACTATCACCTACTACGGTCAGCTTTCCCACGCTGTTCTTCTACATTAGCACTAATCGGCTTCTCCCCGTTCGCTCGCCGCTACTTGGGGAATCTCATTTGATGTCTATTCCTAAGGGTACTGAGATGTTTCACTTCCCCTCGTTCGCTTCTTGTACAAGTACAAGATACCTACCTTATGGTAAGTGGGTTTCCCCATTCAGAAATCTCCGGATCACAGGATATTGCCGCCTCCCCGAAGCTTATCGCAGGCTGTCACGTCTTTCATCGCCTCTGACTGCCAAGGCATCCACCATGTGCGCTTCATTACTTGACCATACAACCCCAAGTAGTCTTTCTCTATAAATAGAGTTAGATTCCTAAGTGTTCTACAATCTAATTATGATAACGATATCACCTATGTTTATACGCTTGATTCAGTTCTCTTTACTTTTTTAATAATCAACCCCTGGGATAACAACTGATGTCGTTAAGAGGTCGATTATTAAGGTTAGAAACAACGCGTGAACACGTGTTCCTAACCCAGACTCATATCTATGTTTTTAAATAGTCTCTGTGCTCTCGTCGAGTCACAGATTCTGTATAAAACAGAAAGAAGTAATCAATGCCTATTGGCTGAATCACTTGTTTCTATTTATACATCTACTTGTTTATTTGCATACTAAAGAATAGTTTATTATATGGTGGAGCCAAACGGAGTCGAACCGTTGACCTCCTGCGTGCAAGGCAGGCGCTCTACCAACTGAGCTATGGCCCCTGAAATAATGGTAGGCCTGGGCAGACTTGAACTGCCGACCCCCGCGTTATCAACACGGTGCTCTAACCAGCTGAGCTACAGGCCTATAGAGCGCATATATATATCACGCCTAGGCTTTAATAAACTAGCTTAAACTAAAGAACAACTTGTTGTGAATTCTTGCTGACCGAATGCCATCTATAAGGAGGTGATCCAGCCGCAGGTTCCCCTACGGCTACCTTGTTACGACTTCACCCCAGTCATCAACCACACCGTGGTGAACGCCTCCCCGAAGGTTAAGCTATCCACTTCTGGTGCAATCAACTCCCATGGTGTGACGGGCGGTGTGTACAAGGCCCGGGAACGTATTCACCGCGGCATTCTGATCCGCGATTACTAGCGATTCCTACTTCATGGAGTCGAGTTGCAGACTCCAATCTGGACTACGATAGGCTTTTTGAGATTCGCATCACATCGCTGTGTAGCTGCCCTCTGTACCTACCATTGTAGCACGTGTGTAGCCCTGGTCGTAAGGGCCATGATGACTTGACGTCGTCCCCGCCTTCCTCCAGTTTGTCACTGGCAGTATCCTTAGAGTTCCCGGCATAACCCGCTGGTAACTAAGGAAAAGGGTTGCGCTCGTTGCGGGACTTAACCCAACATCTCACGACACGAGCTGACGACAGCCATGCAGCACCTGTATTCTAATTCCCGAAGGCACTCCCGCATCTCTGCAGGATTCTAGATATGTCAAGACCAGGTAAGGTTCTTCGCGTTGCATCGAATTAAACCACATGCTCCACCGCTTGTGCGGGCCCCCGTCAATTCATTTGAGTTTTAACCTTGCGGCCGTACTCCCCAGGCGGTCTACTTATTGCGTTAGCTGCGTCACTAAGTCCTCAAGGGACCCAACGACTAGTAGACATCGTTTACGGCGTGGACTACCAGGGTATCTAATCCTGTTTGCTACCCACGCTTTCGAGCCTCAGTGTCAGTATGATGCCAGAAGGCTGCCTTCGCCATCGGTATTCCTCCAGATCTCTACGCATTTCACCGCTACACCTGGAATTCTACCTTCCTCTCACCTACTCTAGCCTAACAGTATCAGATGCAGTTCCCAGGTTAAGCCCGGGGATTTCACATCTGACTTATCAAGCCACCTACGCTCGCTTTACGCCCAGTAATTCCGATTAACGCTTGCACCCTCTGTATTACCGCGGCTGCTGGCACAGAGTTAGCCGGTGCTTATTCTGCAGCTAATGTCATCGTCCGTGGGTATTAACCACGGAGTCTTCTTCACTGCTTAAAGTGCTTTACAACCAAAAGGCCTTCTTCACACACGCGGCATGGCTGGATCAGGGTTGCCCCCATTGTCCAATATTCCCCACTGCTGCCTCCCGTAGGAGTCCGGACCGTGTCTCAGTTCCGGTGTGGCTGATCATCCTCTCAGACCAGCTACAGATCGTCGCCATGGTAGGCCTTTACCCCACCATCTAGCTAATCCGACTTAGGCTCATCTAATAGCGAGAGCAGTAAACTGCCCCCTTTCTCCCGTAGGTCGTATGCGGTATTAATTCGAGTTTCCCCGAGCTATCCCCCACTACTAGGTAGATTCCTAAGTATTACTCACCCGTCCGCCGCTCGTCATCTTCTAGCAAGCTAGAAATGTTACCGCTCGACTTGCATGTGTTAAGCCTGCCGCCAGCGTTCAATCTGAGCCATGATCAAACTCTTCAGTTTAATCTTGCTATGAAGTCCTTTAAAGAGACTTCTAAACTTGGCTCATTTAATCTGGCAAATCGCTAAAAATTATGTTCGTAATGAATTAACTTTGAGTTTTTCTGCTGTCTTAAATGATAATTTTTATAGTTAATAATCTTCCCGAAAAGAAAAGATAGTCAACTTTATTTTTTAGCATTCTGAATCAGCAAAAATCCACACAAGTTGTTCTTTAGTTATGCTTTTAAATAGTGTCAATCTACTGTCGTCCAGTAGTTGATATATAGGGTACTTCTCTTTGCTAAACAACCTTAAACCGTTATGGTTTAACCTATCTAGCGAGCCGACTATCATATCAT
>NZ_JBEFNI010000019.1:0-1594 GCF_051970275.1 Psychrobacter sp. ASPA161_9
TCTCGTCGTCTGACATATCTGCGTCTATCGATTACCGACTTTTGCAACTTTCGCTGTGAATACTGTCTACCCAATGGCTACCAAGGCAAGCGCCCTGATGACGAGCTCAGCATCCCTGAGATTGCCACACTTATTCGCGGCTTTGCCCAAGTCGGCACCAAAAAGGTCAGAATCACAGGCGGTGAACCCTCCATTCGCCGTGACGTCGTTGAGATTATTCAAACCATTAAACAAACCGAAGGCATAGAAACCGTTGCCATGACCAGTAACGGTTATAAACTTGGTAAACACCTAGCCAGTTGGCAAGCTGCTGGACTAAATCAGCTCAACATCAGCATGGACAGCTTTGATGCCGCCACCTTTTATAAGATCACGGGCTTTAATACCTTGCCGCAGCTATTAACTGACATGGATACCTTATTAGAAACCACTGATATCAAGCTAAAGATAAATAGTGTGCTTATGGCAGAGACCGCTTTCGAAAACCTAGTAACCGCCATCGACTATGTCAAAGACAGACCCGTCACTTATCGTTTTATTGAATTTATGCAAACCAGTGATAACAGTGACTTGTTCTTTGCCCAGCATGCCCATTCCGATACCATCATCGACTATCTCATAGAGCAAGGTTGGCAACCGCATGAGCGTGGTAGTAGCGATGGTCCAGCAGTAGAATATAGTCATCCAGATTATCTCGGCCGTATCGGTATGATTGCCCCTTACGCTGAGCACTTCTGTGATACCTGTAACCGTCTACGGGTCAGCAGCCAAGGCAAAGTACATCTGTGTTTATTTGACCAAGGCAACTACGATATCCGTCAGTATTTGCAAACAAACGATGTGCAAGGCTTGGTGAATACCTTACATAGCTTTATGCCAATCAAACCTGAACATCATCATTTGCATGAGTCCAATAGCGGTATTATGCATAACCTATCGATTATCGGTGGTTAGGTTGTCGGATTTATAGGTTAGTCTGATTTATATTTTTTTATCTCTAATAATAAGAAGTTAATCATTATTCTTTTAACGACTTAGTTTTACATCTATTAAGGAAACCTTTATGAGCAAGCCTGCTGCCGAGTTTATCCCCCTTAACATTGCTATTCTAACCGTCTCTGACAGTCGTACGCTGGCAGAAGATACCTCAGGGCAGTATCTAGCAGATAGCTTGACCGAAGCAGGTCATACCTTAGCTGATCGCAAGATCATTACCGACGATATCTATCAGATAAGAGCCGTTATCAGCGGCTGGATTGCTGATCCAAAAGTCCATGCCGTGATTACCACAGGTGGTACCGGTTTCTATATCAGAGACAGTATGCCAGAGGCGGTGAGTGTCTTGTTTGATAAATCGATTGATGGCTTTGGGGAGATGTTCCGCTTAATCTCAAAAGATGAGATTGGCATGTCAACAGTACAGTCGCGCGCGATTGCGGGGATGGCGAACGGTACGGGTATTTTCTGCTTGCCGGGCTCATCAGGCGCATGTCGCACCGGTTGGGAGAGTATCTTAAAAGAGCAGTTTGATAGTCGTACGCGTCCGTGTAACTTTGTGCCGCATTTTATGCGTACTAACCCTAGTCATGATTGA
>NZ_JBEFNI010000020.1:0-1422 GCF_051970275.1 Psychrobacter sp. ASPA161_9
TGAACCGACCCCCATAAGTTGGACACAACTTATGGGGTATTTTTATGCGTTACGATCTAGACTTTAAGATGCAAGTCATCGCATACTATCGGCAAGGCCATAGTAATCACGCCACCGCTAGGAAGTTTAACGTCAATCCAGAGTTTGTATTCAAATGGGTTAAACAATACCAAAGCGGTGGCATAGATGCCATTAAGCCAAAGACAAGTAAGGCCAAATACAGCAGTGAGTTTAAATACAAAGTGATAACCACCATGCTTAAGGAAGGTTTAAGTCAATCTGGAGTTGCACTGACATTTAACATCAGCTCACCGGCCTTAATCAGTCATTGGCACAGAGCATATCGACAACAAGGCATGTTTGGACTAATAACCAAGCCTAAAGGTAGAACCGCCATGAGTAAACCCTTTATTACAGACAAACCTGATGATGAGAAAACCTTAGAAGAATTGAAGCGTGAGAATGAATACCTACGTGCGGAGAATGCCTACCTAAAAAAGCTCGATGCCTTGCTCAAAGCGGAGGAACGAGCAGGCAAAAAGCAAGGCTCATCGAAGCATTGAGGCAAGAGCACCCTTTATCTGCTTTGCTAGACATTGCTAAGATAGCTAAGAGTGTCTTTTACTACCATCGGTGTCAGTTTGATGTTAAAGACAAATATGCAGACTTAAAACAGCGTATTACTGAGCTTTATCACAAGCACAAAGGCAGGTATGGTTATCGTAGAGTCACGGCCGCGCTAAAGCAGTTAGGGGTTTATCATAACCATAAGCTCATCGCTAAGCTTATGCATGACATGAAGCTTAGCGCAAAGATAAGACGTCAGAAGTATCGATCTTATAAAGGACAACACGGTAAGATTGCGAAGAATCATTTAAAGCGTCAGTTTGATGCAGATAAACCAAATAAGCGCTGGCTCACCGATATTACTGAGTTTAAGGTGGGTGATGATAAGCTGTATTTGTCGCCCATACTTGATTGTTATAACAATGAGATTGTCAGTTATACACTCTCAAAGCGCCCGACTTATGACTTAGTTAGCAAGATGCTAGGTGAGGCTTTAGAAAAGACGAAAGCGTGCCGTGATAAGAGATTAATGCTGCACTCAGATCAAGGATGGCATTATCAAATGGAGAAGTTTAGCAGGGCGCTTAAACAGCACGGTATTAAGCAAAGTATGAGCAGAAAAGGCAATTGCTTAGATAACGCACTGATGGAAGGGTTCTTCGGGACACTTAAGTGTGAGACGATTTATATTGATAAGCCTCAAACGATTGAGCAGTTAGAAAAACAGATTCATGAATACATTCATTATTACAATAATGAGCGCATTCAAATGAAACTAAAAGGACTGAATCCTGTGCAGTACAGAACTCAGTCCTTGATATAAAATAAACCGTCCAACATTTGGGGGTCGGTTCA
>NZ_JBEFNI010000021.1:0-1421 GCF_051970275.1 Psychrobacter sp. ASPA161_9
TGAACTGACCCCCAAATCTTAGACAGTTTAAGTTTATATTAAGGACTGAGTTCTGTATTTTACAGGGCTCAGTCCTTTTAGTTTAAGCTGAATTCTTTCATGATTGTAGTAGTGTATAAACCGGTGAATCTGTTTCTCTAACTCTTCAATGGTTTCCGGTTTCTCAATATAAATAGTCTCACACTTAAGCGTGCCGAAGAAGCCTTCCATCAATGCATTATCTAAGCAGTTCCCCTTACGGCTCATACTTTGCTTAATATGATTATCTTTAAGCGTATTCGCAAACGGTTTCAACTGATAATGCCACCCTTGATCTGAATGCAGTGTTAGCTCTTCCTTGCGCTTAGCGGGTATGCCTTTGAGTGCACGCTCAAGCATTTGTTTCACCAAGTCATATATGGGTCGTCTTGACAACTCATAACTTATAATTTCATTGTTATAGCAATCCAGTATGGGTGACAGGTACAACTTGTCATCACCTACCTTAAACTCAGTAATATCAGTGAACCACCGGCGATTAGGCGCACCTGCTCGAAACTTACGTTTGACTCTGTTTTTAGCAATAACGCCGCACTGTCCTTTATAGGATCGATACTTTTGCCGTCTGATTCTGGCAGTCAGCTTAAGCTCACCCATAAGTCTGGCAATCAGCTTGTGGTTATATCTTACTCCTTCGTTCTTAAGCGCTTGGGTTATTCTACGATAGCCATATCGACCCTTATGCTGATGATAGATATCACGGATACGCTGTTTGAGATCAGCGTACTTATCTTTATTAGTAAAGTTAGCTCTATGGTAGTAGAAACTACTCCTTGCAAGCTTTGCTATGGTTAGTAAGTCAGATAATAGGTGTTGCTCTCTTAATCCTTCGATGAGCCTTGCTTTGTCGCAGCTTGTTCTCTTTCCCTGAGCAAGGCATCGAGCTTTTTTAGGTAGGCATTCTCCGCACGCAGATATTGCAGTTCACGCTTAAGCTCTGTAGGCGTCTTTTCATCATCAGGTTTGCTTGCGATAGGAGGTTTCATAAGGGTACTACCTTTATATTTGGAGGTGAGTCCAGACATACCGTGGAGCCTGTAAGCTTTATACCAATGACTAATTAAGCTAGGAGAGCTGATATTAAATTTGAGAGCGGTCTCAGATTGGCTTAATTCTTCTGCTAACATCAAAGCTATCACTTGATACTTAAAATCAGCACTGTATTTAGTTTTACCGGTTTTAGGCTTGATAGCATTTATACCACCGCTTTGATATTGCTTGACCCATTCAGATACCATCTTGTCATCAAGCCCAAACTTCTCACCTGTAGCACCTTTAGTATGTCCTTGCCGATAGTATGCAATGACTTTGATCTTAAAGTCTAGATCGTAATGCATAAAACAACCCCCATAAATTGTGTCCAACTTATGGGGGTCAGTTCA
>NZ_JBEFNI010000022.1:0-1285 GCF_051970275.1 Psychrobacter sp. ASPA161_9
AAAAAAGCCACCCTCTATGAGAATGGCTTTTCGACTACGGTTTAACTCTCTCAGATAACTCTGAGTGGGTTAAATCTTAGTTCAATACGTTAGCAACAACACCAGCGCCTACAGTACGGCCGCCTTCACGAATAGCGAAACGTAGGCCTTTGTCCATAGCGATTGGGTGGATAAGCTCTACGCCCATCTCAACGTTATCACCAGGCATTACCATTTCAGTACCGTCTTGTAATTGGATTGCGCCAGTTACGTCAGTGGTACGGAAGTAGAACTGTGGACGATAGCCGTTTAGGAATGGTGTGTGACGACCACCCTCTTCTTTTGACAGTACATATACTTCTGCGTCAAACTTGGTATGCGGGGTGATTGAACCTGGCTTAGCTAGTACTTGGCCACGTTGTACGTCTTCACGCTTAGTACCACGTAGTAGTACGCCACAGTTTTCGCCTGCACGACCTTCGTCAAGCAGTTTACGGAACATCTCTACACCCGTACAGGTGGTTTTTTGAGTGTCACGGATACCAACGATTTCAATTTCGTCACCAACACGTACGATACCTGATTCAACACGACCAGTTACGACGGTACCACGACCTGAGATTGAGAATACGTCTTCGATTGGCATTAGGAATGCTTTGTCGATGTCACGCTCTGGCTCTGGGATGTAGGTGTCTAGTACGTTTAGTAGTTCAACAACTGCTGGTTCGCCGTATGGGCCTTCGTTGCCTTTTAGGGCTTCGGTAGCAGAACCTTTGATGATTGGGGTGTCGTCGCCTGGGAAGTCGTAGTCGTTAAGAAGTTCACGAACTTCCATTTCTACTAGCTCAAGCAATTCTTCGTCATCGACCATGTCGCATTTGTTCATGAATACGATGATGTATGGTACGCCAACCTGACGTGATAGCAAGATGTGCTCACGCGTTTGTGGCATTGGGCCATCGGTCGCTGATACGACTAGGATTGCGCCGTCCATTTGAGCGGCACCAGTGATCATGTTTTTAACATAATCGGCGTGACCTGGGCAATCAACGTGTGCGTAGTGACGTGCTTCGGTGTCATATTCTACGTGTGAGGTGTTGATGGTGATACCACGTGCTTTTTCTTCTGGGGCTGAGTCAATAGACGCGTAGTCTTTGGCTTCGCCGCCTGAAGTTTTAGCCGCTACGGTTGCGATAGCAGCGGTAAGGGTGGTTTTACCGTGGTCAACGTGTCCGATGGTACCAACGTTGACATGTGGTTTTAGACGTTCAAACTTGGCCTTTGCCATGGGTATTTCCTCTTTATT
>NZ_JBEFNI010000023.1:0-1113 GCF_051970275.1 Psychrobacter sp. ASPA161_9
TTGCGTTAAAGGTTTGATTCTATTTAACAAAACACTATTGAACCGTTAGATAGCCTGCTTGTGAGAATTGTTGCTGTCCTGCTTTGGAGGTTAAATAATCGGTAAAGTCTATGGCAGTAGACGCATTACTGATGACTATGCCATCTTGCAGGATAGCTGGATAAGACTCGGGTGCTAAGGTAATAAACTGTTCAGGTTTGGCTTTAATAGCTATAATTTGTGATTGCGCGACAAAGCCATAATCGACACTGCCCGTATGTGCATATTGAAAGGCTTGACCAATATTTTCCGCTTGTATTAAACGCTTTTGCTTGTCTAAAGCATCATATACATTTTGCGATTGCAGATAAGATTTTGCCGATGCACCATAAGGCGCAAGCTCAGGACTGGCAATGGTTATTTTGGCATTGAGATCGCTTATGAATAAATCAGTCAGCACTGCTGGATTGAATTCACCAAAAGGTTTAGTGACACTATATAACGCCAACTGACCTTGTGCATAGGTAAAAGGTTGATGAGCTTTTTCACTTTGGGGACTTTCATCAGCTAGTTTGGCAGGGAATTCTTGATTGGCAGATAAGAATACATCGTAGGGTGCACCCGCTTTAATCTGCGCGTATAACTTACCAGAAGAGGCGTAAGTAACATCTATATCTTGGTTAGTTAACCTTTTATCTGCTTTATAGCCTTCGACAATGGCAGGCAAAACATCTGACAAGTTAGCAGCGGCAGCGATACGTAGCGTTTGCTCAGTAGTATCAGCAGCAGATGCTGTATTTGTAGCGCTCTCCTGCGTACAAGCACTTAATATCAAAAATGAGCTTGCAAGTACAATCGTTGTTAACCTACCCATTATTACTCAGCCATTTAGAAGAATCATCCTCATAATACTCTTGCTTCCATACTGGAATGTCCGCCTTAATCGTATCCAATACCCAGCGGCAGGCATCAAAGGCTGGATAACGATGGGCAGAGACGACCCCAACCCATACTGCCACATCACCTATCTCTAATGCGCCAATACGGTGAATAGCAATGGCATGGATAATCTGAAAACGCTGTTTGGCTTCTTCGATAATGGCGCGGCCTTGATTTAATGCTAAGTCTTCATAG
>NZ_JBEFNI010000024.1:0-1005 GCF_051970275.1 Psychrobacter sp. ASPA161_9
CCAAGCGCGGTTTATAAACAAATCAAAGCCGCTGATGGTATGACTAAAAAAGGCAGCATTACCCAGACGGCTCATATCGCAGGCATCATGGCAGCCAAGCGCACCCACGATCTTATTCCACTATGTCATCCATTACCATTAGATAAGATAGGTTTAACCTTTGAATATGACGATGCGCTGAATAGTATTATCGTCAGTGGCACTGTAAAAGTCACGCATAAAACTGGGGTCGAGATGGAAGCCTTAACGGCTGTGAGCATTGCTTGCCTGACCATCTATGACATGACTAAAGCCATATCGCATGATATCGTTATTGATAACGTGCGTTTAGTTAAAAAAACGGGCGGTAAGTCGGATTATAGTCATGCTTAAAAGAGTAAATACGTTTTGGCAACCAACGATATTATGCAAGATCTTATGCAATAGAGCTAAAGCTGGATAGTTTGACAAGAATGGAGAATATAATGAGTACTTTAGATGTGGCAACCAATACCGAAACAACGATGAATATCAACGTCTTATACTTTGCCAGTCTAGCCGACGAAGCCAACTGTCAACAAGAAACTGTCAGCGTGCAGCAGTCGACCTCATTAACTGAGCTATACGAACATCTGACCCAAAAGCATCGTTTTAGTCGTCCGCAGACAGAGCTGCGCGTTGCTGTGAATGATTACTTTGCTAAATGGACAGACCAGATCAATGATGGTGACAGTGTGGTGTTTATCACCCCAGTCGCTGGTGGTTAAGTCAGGGTTCTAAAAACAATAGATAGAGACAACACATGATAGATAATATACATAGCCACTCAATGACCATTAAGCGTAGCGTCGATGACGTATATGCAATCGCAGAGCGCGATGGCTTTGCTTTATTAGACGTTGCTATAGATGAAGACAGACTTAAAAACACCCTTGATGATGATAGTTGCGGTGCTTTCGTCTGCTTTGAAGGTCGCGTACGCAATCATAATAATGCTACCAGTGTTGATCGCTTGACTTACTATGG
>NZ_JBEFNI010000025.1:0-889 GCF_051970275.1 Psychrobacter sp. ASPA161_9
AAAACGTACTTGCCCTTGTGCACTTGCCTCTCTGGTACTGGCGGTCTTGCCACTGACATCCACCATAGTAATATCGCCGTCACTGTCTAAGTGCGATAAGGCAGATTGGCTCACAGCAGCTTGGTTATTTTCCTGACTATTGCTATTCATTTATAGTTTCTCTTACATTTTTTATAAATCACTTAACGATACACAGGCATGCTGAAAATCTTCAGGCGTATTAAAATTGGTCAAGTGCTGCCAGTTTTTTTCAAATGGTACAGAGTGCACCATCGGCTTAATGAATTGCATCACTCGGCGCCCGCCACTATCAATATAAGCTTTTAAGTCAGGCTCAATACTTAATTGATAAAGTCCTAACAATGGATATAAATGGCTGTCATCGGTTAGGCAAATTACTTTTTTATCAACTGCTTGACTATCAGTTGTTTGCATTGCTGAAGACTGTAATTTTTGCCATAAAGCGGTGGCAGGTATTAAGCTGTCGCAGCTAATGACCAACAGCCACGATGATTGTTTTTTTACTAAAGCATCTGATAAATAAGTATTTACCATGGTTTGCAGGGCCGACTCGATAGCGACTAACGCACCACCTGTATCAATTTGGCTGTTACTATTCTGCCCATCAACATGGTCAGCGCCATAATCAGCAATATGAATAATAGATGCTTGCGAGTTGCTGACTTTTAGCGCTGATTCAACGCAAAAACCGCGTCCATTATCAGCAATCATAATTGGAGTGTTTAAATTTAATGCATGCCGCACATGATAATCAATCAGGCGCTCACCTGTAGGTAGGATGAGTTCCGCTTTAGGCGTGCCCATACGGCTAGACGCGCCGCCCGCTAAAATGACCACACCTGCCAAGCTATCTAAACGGTTTACAGTA
>NZ_JBEFNI010000026.1:0-874 GCF_051970275.1 Psychrobacter sp. ASPA161_9
TATAGTCAGTTCAAAATAAAAATGTTATGCCTTGGACAAATATCATAAAACAATTTGGATAAGTCATTTTGCATCCAACCTTGGCGTAGAAACTTCACTTGAGCCCATTTCTTTTCGATAGGGTTTAGGTCTGGGCTGTACGGCGGCAACCAAAGAATACGATGCCCGTGCCTGTTTAGTAGCTTTTGAATGCGTTTGCTCTTATGAAATCTGGCGTTATCCATCACAATCACGCATTTGGTTTTAAGACTTGGGATTAGCTTGTGTTTGCACCAGTGATAGAAGACGATGCTGTTGATGTTTGTCTCAAAGTAATCAAGCGCAAACAGCATCTTTTCATACAGAGCACCAATAACGTTGGTTCGCTTTTTACCTTGCCAGTTGTAGCTATCGATACAAGGCTTACCGATCGGCGCATAGCCATGAGAGCGGATGGTCTCGTGCTCAAAGCCGCTTTCATCCATATAGACAATGGGATAGCCTTGCTGCGTAAAGCTATCAAGCTTTCCCTGATACGCCGCTCTTTTTATTGGGCAAGCTTTTGGATGCTCTAAGGTCTTTTTTTTGACTGATGCCTAGGCGCTTTAGGGCATGATAAATGCCTGTTTTACTACAATTTAAACGACGTGCTCGCTCATACTGGTAATCATCAGGATGTTCTTTGACATCATTAAGTAGCACGTCATCTGGTATTTTATAGGGTTTGGTTTGCCTGATTGTTTTGCTATGAACACGTCTCTTCCAGTTTTGTATGGTGGTTGGGCTGAGATTATAGAACTCAGCCGCCCCGGCAATGGTCATACCCTCGTCTAAGCTTTTTAGTACTTGTTTGCGAAAATCTAGTGAGTAAGTCATGGTCTTTATGATAACAATT
>NZ_JBEFNI010000027.1:0-744 GCF_051970275.1 Psychrobacter sp. ASPA161_9
TCTCATAACTCTGTCTTAGCTTATCAAATCTGGTGGCAACCGCTCTATACTGTTTTAGCTTAGCGAAAGCATTTTCTACTAAATGTCGTGCTTTGTACAAGTCCCAATCCATATGGTCGTTAGAGGACTTGGTGTTTCGTTTCCGAGGGATATTATTACAAGTTGCTGTTTGTTCAATATACTCTCGTAGTGTGTCAGAGTCATAGCCTTTATCTGCACATACAACGTCTGTCTTGCTCAAATCAACCTTATCTACTAAGTCAGATGCGACTTTAACATCGTGGGTTGTGCCATCTGACAGAATAAAGGTAATCGGATTGCCATGAGCATCGACCGCTAGATGAATTTTAGTGGCACGTCCTGCGACACTCTTACTAATGGCTTGAGCAGCTTCATGACGACCACTACTGTGCTGATGTGCCTTGATATGAGTACCATCTATAAACACCCACTCAAGGTCAGGCTCTCTGATAACTAAAGCAAATAGTCCAATGAGCTTATTACTGCGAAACCAGCGTTGATAAGCCTTGTAGACAGTATTGGGCTTTCCAAAGTAAGCCGGTAAATCGCGCCAAGGACAGCCAGTTCGCATACGATAAAGGATGCCCTCAATGGTCAGTCTCAGATTTCCTTTGTCATAGATATTAAGTTCTAGTAATATAGGTCTTAGTCTTGTCCAGTGTTCATTTTTGAGCATAGTACGAGGCATAGCGAACGAGATCTTTTTTGTGTGAGAACTTAAAG
>NZ_JBEFNI010000028.1:0-618 GCF_051970275.1 Psychrobacter sp. ASPA161_9
TTGAGCGCTTCGACTTGCTCATAGATTGCGATGGATACGACTTTGGTCTCGCCGGAGATACTGCCGCCTATCATGAGCACCACCCCAAACTCACCAATAGTATGAGCAAAGCTGATGAGGCTGCCCAAAATAATACCAACCTTTGCTTGTGGGAGCGCGACTCTGATAAAGCGTCTTAGACGACTGGGCTCTAATAAATGCGCCATCTCCATGACGCTTTGCGGTATACGTAAAAATTGGGCATAGACAGGCTGAATATAGAAAGGTAAGGAATAAATAATAGAGCCGATGACCAGACCTTCAAAGGTAAAGATTAAGGGGCTGATGTTATGTTCACTAAGCCACTTGCCAATACCCATGCTAGGGCTTAGTAGGAGTAATAAATAAAAACCAATGACGGTAGGGGGTAGTACGAGTGGCATGGCGATAATGCCCATAAGTATAACTTTAAGACGTGCAATCAGTTGCCCACGACTGGGCTTAGCAAGCCAATAAGCGACAGGTGTGGCAAAGAGTAATAGGCATAAGGTGGTGACAGTAGCAAGTTTGATGCTGACTAAGAACGGGCTGAGCATGTCTGACATTAGGGATGGGGCTATCATGATGTCATTGCTCGTT
>NZ_JBEFNI010000029.1:0-590 GCF_051970275.1 Psychrobacter sp. ASPA161_9
CTATAATAAATTTTTTTATAATCTAATAATTTAACGTCTATAAGTCTACTCAAATTGATTTTTTACTGTATTGAGATTGTTGGTTAGGGATATTAATGCTAAATTTACAAGATAATAAATTGTTATGCGTATAGTTTCGATACTGAACTAAGAGTGAGAAATGATGGAAAAGGCTAATTTTAGCTATTATTCTTCTGTATATATCCAGCTTGACGCTCTTGTGACCTTATCAAACAATATACTTATTCTATGTTGTTAGTAGAGTTACTATTTATTTAGCTTATTTAAAACGATATATTTCAATGAGTTATTATATATATAAAATAAACTCTACAAACCCCTTGACCCTCAACCGAAAGCGCGTATAATGCGTCCCAGTCGGAAGGGAAGGTAGTTTGAGAAGTGGTTCACCACTTATTGAGAACACTCCTAGGTAAATTACTTTTAATTCAGTTTAAAATAAAATAATTTACTGCTTGACACCTCGTTAAAAGGGTCTATAATACGCCCCTCAATGAGACAAACGGCAATGATTGCAGTGTATTATTACACAACAATAACCCAATTAACTTATTGAAACGAAACGAAAC
>NZ_JBEFNI010000030.1:0-323 GCF_051970275.1 Psychrobacter sp. ASPA161_9
TTATGAAGACTTAGCGCTCAATCAAGGCCGAGCTATTATCGAAGAGGCCAAACAGCGTTTTGAGATTACCCATGCTATTGCTATTCACCGTATTGGCGCATTAGAGATAGGCGATGTGGCGGTATGGGTGGGGGTTGTTTCTGCGCATCGTTATCCAGCTTTTGACGCTTGCCGATGGATACTCGACACCATCAAAGCGGACATCCCAGTGTGGAAGCAGGAATATTATGAGGATGATTCTTCTAAGTGGCTGAGTAATAATGGGTAGGCAAAATTGCCCAATGATAAACTGATGAACATGATCTAACTAACTAACCAACGGC